>JAADHS010000147.1 GCA_013151745.1 Gammaproteobacteria bacterium
GCTTCTATCCAGAGATTACCGCTTATTGTCAGCCGGATATTGAGAGTTTTGAAGCAAAGCTTATTGTTGGGTAGCAATGTGGTCGTGAGTGGTACCTATTGTCTTTATGCTTATGAGGCAGCGGCTGGAGTGCGTATTAATTCTGATGTTGTGGCAACCCGTGACATAGATTTGTTGTGGGACAGCCGAAGTCGACTGCGGCTTGTTAGCACACAGAAGCTTGAGGGTATGCTTGGTCTTTTGCAAAAAGTCGATCAAAGTTTTCTACGCAGTAAGCAGATGTATAGAGCTGTGAATAGCGAGGGGTTTATGGTGGATCTCATCAAGCCGGTACCTAATCCTCCGAGCCGGGTGGAATCGGTAGCTATGGGGGGAGATGCTGATCTACAGGCTGCGGAGTTGTTTAGTCAGCGGTGGATGGTTTCGGCACCAAAGATGAAGCAGCTTGTGATTGGTATGGATGGGGTTCCTGTGTGCATGGTCGTACCCGACCCGCGAGTATTTGCACTACACAAGCTTTGGTTATCCGAGCAGACTGAGCGGGAGCCAATGAAAAAACGCAGAGACCGTGCTCAGGCGCTATTGGTAGCGGAGCTGGTTGTTCGCTATCTGCCACAATTTCAGTTTCAAGAAAATGAGTTGCGGATGTTCCCTCGATCAGTCTTGAAAATGCTGGATGAATTACCTCCCTGTTTTACTTAAAGATTGCGTAACTACTCAGCGAGTAATCAAAGTTAGCAGTAACTGCTCAGATTGCCCCTGAAATCCGTCAGTTCAAGGCAAAAAATGTGAGTTTGAGTAGGCGAACGGCAGCAAAAAATATCATTTATTCATGGCAATATTTGTTAAAATCGTCTTATTTTTATATGAATAAAGTTGTATTTTTACTAAATTTAGTTATAATCCCAGCATTATGACCCCGATAATTCGCAACATCAGTAAGGATTTACTCGCCTGGAAACAAACACCTTCACGTAAACCGTTGGTGCTTAGAGGCGCTCGGCAAACGGGTAAAACCCACGCGTTAATGGCGTTGGGTGAACACTATTTTTCCGCCTGTCATACGCTCAATTTTCAGGAGAACCCTGAACTTGCTAGTTTGTTCGAAGAGTCTTTGTCACCCACGGCTATCATCGAATCAATAGAGTTTTTTCTCGATACCAACATCAATACGCAAACAGATCTGGTTATATTCGATGAAATACAGGATTGCCCTCGTGCTCTGACGAGCCTTAAATATTTTTGCGAAAAAATGCCCGAACTTGCCCTGTGCTGTGCGGGATCTTTACTCGGCGTGGTTCACACAAAAGCGTCTTTTCCTGTCGGCAAAGTCACTTTTCTTGATCTTTATCCCCTGTCATTCTCTGAATTTTTAGGTGCGGTTGGCGAAGATAGAATGCTCAGCTTTGTAAAAAATGTGCATCGACAGACTCAAATTCCAGAATTAATCCACGAGAAGTTGCTGGGTCTGTTGAAAGAATATTTCATCGTTGGCGGCCTGCCCGAAGTGGTGGACGTTTATCGGCGCGCACGAACACATCGCAGGAAAGCCTTTGAGCAAGTGCGCGCCCGTCAACAAGATTTATTAAATGCCTATGTACGAGACTTTGCCAAATACGCTGATAGTGTCAGGTCGGATCGCATTTTATCCGTATTTTCATCGATACCAGCACAATTGGCTAAAGAGAATAAAAAATTTGTAACGTCAAAGGTGATTTCTGGTGGACGTTATTCCACTTTGCAAAGCGCTATAGACTGGCTTGAGGGCGCCGGTCTGGTAATCAAAGTCCCCATTGCCAACGCGGGCGAACTTCCTTTTTCAGCCTTTACCCAGGAAAATCGATTTAAGCTTTACTTTTTTGACACCGGATTATTGGGCGCTCTGGCACAATTATCCCCCGCTGTGCTGTATACCGAGGCTAACCTTTTTGCGACCTTTAAAGGGGCTTTTTGTGAAAATTTTGTCGCTCAGGAATTACGACAAGTTGACGGTAGAACCTTGTATAGTTGGATGAGCAATACCGCAGAAATTGAATTTATGCTGGAAATAGATGGGCAGGTTTTGCCCATTGAAGTGAAATCAGGACAATCCGGTAAATTAAAAAGCCTTAACTCCTTTGCACAAAAATACGACTCACCGTACCGAACACGCTTTAGTACACGGAATTTTGAAATTAATATTGAAGCCGCTATGCACAGCTACCCACTGTATTTAAGCGGACGCTTTCCGTTAATACTGCGTTAAAGGTTTGTACCTAAATAACTTCACATTTTGCACCGACTTAATGAGAGGTGGAAAGTGATACTGGTTGATCCCCGTGTTTGGATTGACTACTTCAATGGTAAAAAAAGCGAAGAAAGCAACGCCCTTGATGCCGCACTTGCTGATGGGATTGTTGCTATTGGTGATATTATATACTCGTAGCGCTTGAGATTTAGGCGTAATTGCACACCCTATTCATTCCCTGGCTACGTTGAAATTCCTTGCAATAGCCAGCTATTACTCGTCATGTCATTTCGTCTCGCCATGAAATGAATTGAATGCACACTAACACCTAAATCTCAAACGCTACGGGTATATTGCTGGAAATTCTTCAAGGATTCAAAAATGACAAAGATTACAACAGAGCAAAGAAAACTTTAGCGACCCTGGATCAATACGAATTGTTTGGTCATGCCATGGTTAACCGGTGTGCAGACCATTATCGCTTTCTAAGAAAAAAGGGGATCACGATCAGAAAAACAACCGATGTCATTATCGCTTCCTTCTGCATTGATAATAAATTACCGCTACTTTTTTCTGATAGAGACTTCGTGCCATTCGTCAAGCATTTGAATTTAACATCTGCGCTAAAAAAACATAACATTGGCAATGCCCATCACATGGTTTGAAAAGGTATTAATCCGATTATTCAACCGATCGCTATTCTCGGACAGCCTCCTAGCGTTTCTCACCTTAAATTTGTTTATTTTTATAGAAAAACACAAGATTCAACGAGCTGAACTTCAATGACGGAACAAATGGTATGCTTGTGGGTTTTGTTTAAATTCTTCAGTGTGTTAGAAGTGACAAAGGCTCCCGAAGGAGCCTTAACTCAGTCTCAGCAAGCTTGTCATCGCTTCACCGGACTGGCTGCACTGTGGGCGGACCTTTGTGCAGTCTCGAATGCCTGATGCAGAGCAGAGCAGGAACACTTTCAATATACAGCTTGTATATCCGCTATTTATTGACCTGCGTTTTGGTAATGCCCCATAAGAATTTTTGCGACTTCGGGTCGGGCAAATTCTGGAGGCAGATCTTCGCCAGCAGCAAGCATTTCGCGCACTTTCGTTCCTGATAACAGTACAAAATCTTCCTTTGAATGATCAGGTGCATCACGCATCATAATAACTTTGCCCAGTTTTTTAGAAAATGCAGTATGGTCGGCGTTAAAA
>JAADHS010000164.1 GCA_013151745.1 Gammaproteobacteria bacterium
CAACACTCGGTAATGGTGGGCGGTTAACCCTTTCCATGACGGGACTTTCACCCGACAAGATGCGCCACGCTTTGCGCGGCGCTCTAACGTTCGTTTCACTGGTTGCTTACAGCGTAGTTTTTTGTGCAAATATGTGAGCGCAGCGAGCTTGCACAAAAAAACTACGCTGTAAGCAATCCATGTGGAAACGCTTGTTATGTTTATTCGTTCGCAAGAAACCCTATGCCCGTTGCTTGATAATCTTTTTTATTTGATTCAAACCAACTGTCCTTAGAAAATGAACTGCATAGATATTCATAAATTTTGTTATACAAGTTATCCATTTCACTCTCTTGAATTTCTAAAGGCAATTCATCGTTAATTGAAACGAAGATACAATTTCCGGTTTTGGAACAATACAGCGATATTCGTTGAAGGAGAAAACCAGGTTTCTTGAGATTATCGAATTTAATCATTATAGGTATCCGATAACGGCCACATTCAAACCCGAGCCCCTCATGGCGATACATAATATCAAATTGAAAATGATCTTTGTTTGTTGTGAGCGCCACTGATTTTTCATCACCAAGATACTTCCCTAAACCGGCGACCAATTTGTCTGCGAAGCTAGGAAAAAATTCATAATATTCTATTTGTTTCCTTCCGATTTCAGCGATGCAAGTTGCGTAAAACGTCAATTCTCATTTCAGACATTCTTATTCCTCTTTAAAACATAACGTCGTTAATAACCGGGCATTTACAGCGTTGTTTAAGATGTGCTAGGTTTTTTTAGCACAACTTAAACAACGCTGTAAATGATCCGAGTTGATTAACCTTGTTGGACGAAGCCGCTACGCGGCAGAAAAACAGCGGCACTCGAAAAATTGTAAAGTGTAACCTCACCCCCCTCATACAGAGGGATTATTCATCCACGAATTAATGAGGTTACACCACCATGACATCATCATCCGAATCAAATTTCAAGCAAAACTATCAAGCCCATCTGCAACACCTCAGGCTCAAAGGCCTACGACCCAAAACCATTGAGGCTTACTCTCGCGCCATCCGACGCATCGGCGAGTATTTTGAATCTGAAATCAATGACCTTTCTGAGCCGCAATTGATCCATTATTTCCATGACCTCCTGGAATCACACTCCTGGAGTACCGTAAAACTGGATCTGTATGGGCTCAAATTCTTCTACCAGCATGTGCTCCACAAACCATGGGAGCATATTGAGCTGATCAAACCGCCGCGCGCTAAAAAATTACCCGACATTATCACTCGGGAAGAGGCGGCACAGTTGTTCAATGCAACTCAAAAACTGAGCTATCGGGTGTTTTTCTTTACGCTTTACAGTCTGGGATTACGGCTGGGTGAAGGCTTGCGTCTGGAGGTGGGGGATGTGGATGCTCAGCGTCAGCGTGTGCATATTCGGGATGCGACCAACAGTAGGCGCTTTTAGGCGAGGGCAATAAGGATCGCTTTGTGCTGCTACCAGAGGTGACTTTGAATGTGCTGCGCCGTTTCTGGTCGGTTCATCGTCACCCTGTCTTGCTCTTCCCCAATCGTAAGGGGGGATTAAAGGGCAGTTTTTCCGCCACCACGCCTCTGGACAGAGGCGGCGTGCAAGTCACTTTGCGCAAGGTAGTCAACGCCTGTGGAATAAAAAAAACATTACCCCTCATTGTTTGCGACATAGCTATGCCACTCACCTGATTGAGTCCGGTGTCCGTTTGCAGGATGTGAAAGATCTTCTTGGTCATACCAGTATCATCACCACCTGCAAATATACGCATTTAACCTCTCGTACCGAAAACAATACCCGGCAGTCCATCAATGACCTGATGAAAGATTTCTCCATCCGTTGGGGGAATATCTCATGATGCTGCTTTCATCCGTTATCACTACATTTGAAACGTCATTTTTAGCGCAATACAAGGACCGGCTATTGCCTTCCCATAAAAAAGCACTCGGGGCGATGAAGGTCTGCCGAACACGTCATAGCCTATTGATGCTGGCCCGTTGCGGTGAGTGTGATGAGCAGATCACGGTGCCACATTCTTGTGGTCATCGGAGTTGTCCTCACTGTCAGCATCATGAGAGCCAGCAGTGGCTGGAGCGGCAATTGAAAAAGCGGGTGCCGGGTGAGTATTTCCTGCTGACCTTTACCCTGCCAGCGCAGCTCCGGCCATTGGCCTGGGCCCATCAGCGGGTGATTTACGATCTGATGATGAAACTTGTCTGGGAGACACTCAATGCTTTCAGTCAAAACGATAAACAGCTTCAGGGGACGCCCGGTGCTATTGCGGTGTTACATACCCATGCGCGTAATCTTGATTTTCATCCTCATGTGCATGTAATTATGCCTGCGGCGGCCATTGATAAGATCAATAACCTTTGGCGAAGCAAAAAAAGTGGGGAAAACACGCCTTATCTTTTTATCTTTTTAGCCATACGGCATTGGCTAAGGTTTTTCGTGCAAAGATGCTGGAAGCCATCACACGAGAGGGGTTGGCCTTACCCAAACACTATCCGGAGAAATGGGTCGTTGATTGTAAATCGGTCGGTTCCGGTGAACAGGCGCTGATTTATCTGGGGCGTTATCTCTACCGGGGTGTTATTCGGGAGAAGGATATTGTGAGCTGTGAAAAGGGGAAGGTGACTTTTCGTTACCAAAACAGCAAGACAAAGCAGTGGGATTTCAAAACGGTTTCGGGCGAACAATTCTTGTGGCTGATCCTCCAGCATGTGTTACCGAGGCGTTTTCGGCGCACACGAAATTTTGGTTTCCTGCATCCCAATAGTAAACGGTTGATTCAGGTGATTCAGCTTTTGTTTGGGCTTGACCCGAATCGGGCGTTGGCATGGATGAAAGAAAGACCCAAAATGATTTGTCGGTGTTGTGGTGGAAAGATGACGATCATCAAAACGCGCATTCCACCTGTCAGCCTGTTGGCGGCTTTGGTTCCGACTTGATGATGGAGAATAATGACCTGTTATGTAACCTCACTTCATAAAGCAGAAAAAATTTCAGTTTCCAGTACTGAGGGCTATGCTTGCCTGCGATTAGGGAAAAACTGACAACTATCCTTCTGATACAAGAAAAAATTGCCGCAATGGTAATATAAGGGCTTAAGCTCAACGCTTGCGGAATATTATTCGCTCGAATGGCAGGCGAACTCAAAAAGCTATCTTCATAGTCAATCGATACCCCAACCACCGGGCTTGTCCAACAAACCGGTTCAGATCGTGGTTCGTTCCTCACACGATCTAACCTAATTCGTTAGGCATTTTACAATGATAAATGTAATTGATTCTGCTCACCGCATACAACCACATGGCAACCACGAAGAACCTCAGAAAGTGGGTATTCATCGAAAGAGTCGTCACTATTCCAAGCAAACATTATTGAATTCGTAGAGTCCTTAAAATGGGCCAGCAGTAACATTTGTATTGAAATCAAAACAATTCTAGTTGCATGTTCTAACATGTTTGCATGCTCACTCACAGGCTGATTTTCTTCATCCGGCTCTGGGAACTCCATACTGCCATGAGCAAAGGAATTTCGTAGCTCGTAGACGCCAAATAGACCTACACCTGGTAGGCCAACCTGTCCTGCTTTTTTGAATCGCTCTTCGACTCTTTGGTAGCCAAAACACATCTGTGCGGTTGATCTAAATTTGGCGGTTTCTTCAACAAGAAACGGTAACATTAGTTTTGAATGGAAGTATTTCTCTAGGAAATAACATGCATTTCTAATTTTTCCTCTTTTTGTCTGATCTGGGTGATTTGGAGGTTTGATAATATTTAGCGATGACTCCAAAGCTCCCCACACAAAATTGAACTTTACTATGCCAGATGCAAATTCATTTAGTAAAGTTTCACTTGACATGCTGTACTCGTCTGCTGCTGAGCACATACCAAAGCCTGGATCGTGCTGAATGATGTCTATATCAACTGACTTAACCGATGCGGCTAATTGAAGCCACTCAGCAACGCTCATCCAGTCCGTTACATACTCGGTTTCACCAAGCACACTAAATAAATTTGAGCAATGTTTTTTAAGTGAAACTAACATTCATTTTGCCTTACTTTGGGTCTAAATCAGACTATATTTCGCGCGAGCCTAACAGTTAGTGGACACCAAAGCGTCGTGTTACAACACGACGCTTTGGTGTCCATCCAGCAGTGAAAAATCCTTGATTTTTCTTGTTACCCAATTACTTATCGCCTGATCCAGAATACAAAATACCATAAAAACAATATGTTGTAAGTATTATATTTATTCGAAAAATCAAACGTCAACCTGTAGTTGATTTCTCGGAACGAGGGAGTGCCCCATTTTGTCCAATATTACTATTGTGTTATGGTTTTCCTCTCATGGCTGGTTGTTTAACCAGTTTAATTTTACAGGAGGTAGCCATGGATTCGGCAGTTTCTTCTCCCTTTTTACGTTCTGTTGTTGAGGCTGTTCGTGTGCGACATTACAGAATCCGTACGGAAAAGGCTTATATTGACTGGATCAAGCGATTTATTTTTTTCCATGATAAACGCCATCCCGCTAAAATGGGAGGCGTGGAAGTTGGCATTTTTTTGACCGATTTGGCGATGAATCGACAGGTGTCGCCCAGCACATAGAATCAGGTGTTAAATGCGCTGAATTTTTGTACAAGGTGGTTTTGGAATAGCCATTGGATGATGTGAAAACTTGGTGCGGCAAAGAGTAAGCGTAAATTACCGGTGGTATTAACGGTTGATGAGGTGAGGGCGGTGTTGCGTGAATTGAATGGGGTGCAGTGGCGGGCAGCTTGTTTAATGTATGGTTCTGGTTTGCGATTGATGG
>JAADHS010000259.1 GCA_013151745.1 Gammaproteobacteria bacterium
TCCAAATAGGCTCGGGTCAATGTGGGATGCCTTTGTGGTGCATTGAGAGCCATACCAAACACCAGGTTTTTTCTGATATCTTCGCTGGGTAAAATCAATGTTCCGAACATGTAATCCCAAATAGCAAACACTTCGCCAAAATTACAATCCCGGTGTTCTATTCTGGCACTGTGATGGATTTGATGATGCGCAGGACTAATCAAAAAATAGTTAAGTATTGGGCCAAATGAAAACCAGATATGACTGTGGCGCAAACAGGAACCCGCGAGTAAAAAAACGGCGTGAAACATATTAACACCAATGATCGTTAACGGATCTACTTTGCCCATGAATAAAAAAATCGTCAACCCTTGCACTGCACCCAACAGGGGAGCGCGAATCAAAAATTTTATCACACCGTAAATAGGATGCTTGCGATACACTGTTAAAGGCATCATCACTTCTGCGGAATGATGAACACTGTGGATGGGCCACAACAAAGATAATTTATGATGCAAGGCATGGTTCAAAAAGGTAACAAAATCCGAAGCCAGCGCATATAACAGGGTAAAACAAAGTATGGTCCATACATTGATCTCAAACCCTTGCCAGTTCGAACCAAAAGATGAACTCAACCACTCACCCATATAGATGCCAATGGCCGCTGTACTCATAAATGCGGTTAATGCCGTGACGGGTCTGACGAAACGATTTACAATAAACAGTTTATAATCAACAATGGCTGAAGGATGAAAATAAATGTGCTTCGGCACCACAAATCGTATAAACGCTCGCAGCTCAAACGTACTGTTACTAATATAACGCCGGTAAGATAACGCCGCAAATAATAAGGAGGTTATCAAAAATAGCCAATAAACGCGGCTACCGGAATAAAAGAAAAAATTAACGATGGCATGTAGTCGCCCAACAAACCAGTCGAAAAACTCCACACCATAGACTAATAACTCAGTCATCACTGATGCTCCTTGGCAAGATTAAGCTGAGGATCTAATTGCACCACAAAAAAATCCTCACCTTCTCTTAACAATTCACCAAAGTGAGACCGCTGAAAAATGCCACTGGCAGAGCGTGGATCGAGAATTAACGGTACAATCCGTTCCGAAGGAAGGTCGAGATCGATACGCAAATCGCCCGGATTTTGCTCTATTTTTTGTATCCGGTCCGTCACTGAAATTTTCAAACTGCGACTCCCTTTGGCCGTGACCTCTGGATTTAAGGACTCAATACGCGATATTTTCCCCATGACCGTACTCGCTTTTTTGACCCAGGTGTAATCAACACCATGAAAATCGAGCAGTGTTGCAATGCGTTGCTGATGCTTTTTAATCAAATAACCTGCTGGGATTGTCAACGGTTCACCCGCGACAACACGTGGACGGTATTCAAAACGCTTGTTAATCAGCTTGCCCGTATTGCGCTGACGTAGCGGAATATGGATTGTCGGCTGCTGGGGGTCACCCACGTATTCTTCTGTAAGATAGATTGTTGAGTGAGTTAATACCTGTAACTTTTCATCACGCGCCGCCGTAACCAGTTCAATAATTTTTTTCCGCTCAGCACTGACATTATCCAGAAAACCCTCGACACTGCGCCGCTGTTTATCAACGCGTATTTTGATATTACGCGCCGTGGGATAATCCCCCTCTTTTGGGTCAAGCCGATTTTCCAGTAACATCGATAAGGCACCACTCATGCCTGCATAATTTCTGAAGTTACGCATCGATATCCCCCCATGGGTAATCACCTGATTGATGTTCGTAATTTCGCCAATATAGTGGCCTGTTGGCACCCCTTTTTTTTTCACGGTTGCGAGTACGGCTGGCAAAAACTGAGAGCGAACAAAAGTCTGCAAATTGGACTCGACGTTAGGGTGATTGGCTATTTCAAACTGTGCTTCAAAATCGGTGAGAAAACCTTGAGCGCCAAGGCTTTTTTTCTTGAGAATGGCCGATTCATGTATATCCAATACCACATGGGGCATAAAATGACGTAATGCCTTCGCCAGCAAACGTGTCTCGGGTTGGCTCAAGATCACATAATCGGTGCTCAGGTTCACGCCATTCTCATTAACACGTTTACGATTATCGCGCCCATCCGGATTGGCATTGGGAATGATGACAAAATTCATGTGTTCAAGATAGTCGCTCATCTCACCATTGACGAGTTGCCGAGCAATCAACTGCAACACCTCGGCACCCGACGGCTCGGTACCATGCTGCCCGCCGACCAGCATCACCGTGAGTTTTTCTCCCTCAAGCAATGTGTCACCACTCAGAAATTCGGGAGTTGTTGAAATCAATAAGGCACGAACTTCACGACCTCCTGCAGAGCGTCCCAGTGACTGTTGCACCACTTGCTTGGAATTCGCGACCAGTCCATCAAAAAACTGGTTTATTTCAAGGGAGCTTGGCAGTTCAGCATATTTTTTTTCTTTTAACGGCCATTCCGGCAGTGCCGCATACAGTTGCACCGGTAAAAAAAACACCAACAACAATATGAAGCCAGTATAAAACGAAAGACGGGGCTCTCGGCGAAAGTAATTTGAAACTTTATCAACACCATTCATATTAATCCTCTCTTAAAGTCTATTTTATATTTTAGCATTGTTAAAATGCCTTATTTTAGTCTCAAAAAAGAGACAGCAAACCCCAGTTGATTAAGCCCATTTTTTAATTAAACCCCATGGCCTTCTCATTTGACTGATTATTTTTTGCGCCACATCTTTCTTTTTTTCGGTGACATTACCCAACAACACAATTACGACCAAGGTTGAAACCAAGATTAAGAGATGGCGCAGAGGGTGATCCGCATCCATACCGTAAAACGCGGCGAAAAATTGCAACAAAGGATAATGAAACAAATAGATAGAAAAGGTGAGCCCCGCCCAATAGCGAATCGGTTTTTCAAAAAAAACTAAGCTGCTCTCAACTGCGGGTGCTATCGCTTTAATACCAATAAAGTGCATGGCAACCAGCGCACCGTAGACATAGCTGATTAAAAATTCATCTGAAAATTTCAGTTGATAACGTACAAAATCTTCTCCCAACAACTGCATGGATAACGACTTGACATCGACATATATGCCTGTCAATTTGATCAAAGCGTAGATTATAATAGGAGAGATAAACAGCACCCACCCGGATGTAATCGATAAATGTGTGCGTTGATTAAAATGGAAAACCCAGACGCCCATTAACCAGATAGGCAACAGTAGTATAATCTTGGGGCCAGCAATCAATAATACCAGTGCAACCAAAATGATACGGATATATCCGGTATAATAGAATGCCGCGCCAAACAGCACGTAATACCAAAATTCGTAGCTCAAAGACCAGAATGGTCCATTAGTAAAGGGGCGAATCGAAAAAAACCACAGTTCATTGATAAAAAACAAGTTGCTTAGAAAACGCCAGACAGGTTGATCTTGTTTGTACCACCACCCGTCATACAAAGCCGGATCCAATGCTTGCCCAATGTGATCCAACACCACGGTGAGCAGCAAGGCTGGAACCACCACTGAATACAATCGCGACAAACGGTTCAGGGCATAACGACCTACCGTGCGCTCCCTGGATGTACTGACATAGGCAATCACGTAGCCGGATAAAACAAAGAACAGAATTACGGCATCGCTGCCCACATTCAAGGTTCGGATATACGCATAATCCCCACCGGACAATCGGGTATAAGCAAAATGCGAAATCAATACCAGCAATGCAGCACTCAAACGCACGACATCAAGATATAGGGAGACCGATTTGTTCAAAGTCCTATACTGCGGCAACTTGGCAATACAATATCGTATTGAAGGCTCATCTAAATACTTTATCCTTAACTCATAAAAAATCAGTCGAAAAACCTGTGTAAACGACAAAATACAAACACGGACGAAGGTTTATGATTTAGTGTAACAGGTACTGTCTGCACAAAGAATGCCACAATACAGGCTTATACCCCATTGATTTGTAATGAATTTCGAGATAACATACGCTAATACAAATCCACCATAGCAACTAAAACGAATACGCAACCGTATTCGTTAGAAACATTCCTCGTTACAAAAAGATACATTTCAACACACTCTGCTAACAGACCTATTCCGTTTTTTTCTCTAAAATATGTAATATCTAATTATGTTGGTAATTAAAAATTATGAAAACGATTCTCTCCCGGCTGACGATCATGAGCACACTTGATACTGAGCGCTTGCACGATCAGTCCGCAACGCCCTGCTCAAATTAAGGGCGACGACTACGCCTACACACGAGATTATCTACGGTGGTTGATCGATAAAAAAATGAAAAAAAATGACATTGTTGGTCTGAGTATCGCATTGATTGATGATCAAAAAATCATCTGGAGTGCGGGCTTTGGCTATGCTGATGAGAAGAAAAAAATAAAAGCGACATCTGATACGATTTATCGCGTCGGCTCCATCACTAAACTTTTCACTGCCACGGCAATAATGCAATTGGCGGAACAAGGCAAGCTGGATATAGACCAACCCCTGCAACATTATCTGCCACAATTTTCTATCAAAAGTCGTTTCAAAGATAGCAAACCCATCACACCTCGTATGCTTATGACGCACCATTCGGGTCTCCCGTCAGATCGTATCAATCGCATGTGGGGTGATAAAACGGCACACTTCACCGATATCGTTACCCTACTGAAGGATGATAACGTCGCGACGCCTCCCAATACTATTTTTTCCTATTCCAATCTCGGTTTTACCTTGCTTGGTCATTTAGTCGAAGAAATAAGTGGCACACCTTATTCCGACTACATTGAACAGCGAATCCTTCGCCCTGCTGGCATGAAACACGCTTACATTGATGCTAATTTACGTAATGATGAACACAGCTCAAAGGGATATTTCAAAAAGAAAGAGTATGCAACGCCTCATCTACGTGATACGCCTGCAGGTTCGCTTAATAGTAGCGTTGTTGATCTGGCGAATTTTGCCCGAATGCTCTTTGCCAACGGTGACAACAACGGGGCACAAATTATCAAACCTGAAACATTAATGAAGATGCAGAAATACCAGGATGGTGATGCCCCCTTTGACTTACAGAAATTTATCGGTCTGTCCTGGATTCTAAGTGATCGTTTTGGTAATGAAGCCGGTTTGATGGCCAGCCATAATGGAGGAACATTGATGTTTAAGAGTGAATTGCTGACCCTGCCAAAACATAAACTGGCTGTGGTCGTGCTGGCCAACAGCAACACCGCGAGCGAAGTGGTTAGCGACATCGCCGAAAAAGCGCTCAAACTGGCACTGGAAAGTAAAACAGGGATAACAACCCCATTGTCGAGCAAACTCAAACAGACATCGCCCACATTGGCAGAAGATCTTGAGCGACTACCTGGCGTCTGGTCTTCAGAGATGGGTTTACTCAAAATAGATCGTCATAACAACCAGCTCAAAGTTAAACTTAATAATAAAAAACTCGATCTGGTGCGTCGAGAGGATGGCTTTTACCACCTGCAATATAAATTATTAGGATTGCTACCTGTTGATTTAAAGGAACTGGGCAAACCCGGCTTTGGCTATATGAAAATCGAGGGACGTGAAGTCATCGTGGTCTATATCGACGGTCAACCTTTCTCTGTCGTTGCGGAAAAAGCCAGCCCACAGCCTTTGTCGTCTATTTGGGAACAACGTTTAGGTCACTATGAAAGCCTTAATGCCAAGGGCAACGTGTTGCTGGAGAGTGTAGACCTGATTTACAATGAAGGTTTGTTGCAAGCGGAGTCCAAAATTAAAGTTGTTCCTGGTGATGAAGCAACCGCAACCACCATCCTGCTACCCGTCAGTGAAAATAAGGCTGTGATTCACGGTTTGGGTCGAAACAAGGGGGACACCGTACATTTTTTTGAGCGGGACGGCGAATCACAGGTCAGTTATTCTGGTTTTCTGCTGCGTAAGGTTAAGTAACAGATCACCATATAAAAAATTACAAAAATACATTTAAGGATTGATGCATGAAGACCGTTCCACGTTATGTTGGCCTGCTATTGACAGGCGTGCTGCTGAGTATAAACAGCGCCCTTGCCGACAATATCACCATCATGGTTAAAACAAAAGGCAATGGTACCCCCATTGAGGGCGCAACCGTTGTTCTTGATGAAGGTCATGACTATGATGAAACAGGAAAAACCGGGCGTATTGAATTTTCCGATATAACCTGGCCCAGTAAAATTAAAGTACTGGCAACCGGGTTTGAGACGTTGGTAAAGTCCATTCCACAAGGCACCGAAGAATTCACCCTCTATCTGGAACCGCTCGCCATGGAAAATGAAGGCCTGGAAGTCACGGCAGAGCGACTGGTCGAAAAAGCATCAAAGTTAACACTGTCTACCCCCGAGCTGATTAAGGCGGCGGGCAGTGGTGGCGATCCACTCAAGGCGATTACGGCGTTGCCGGGCATTGTCGCGACCAGTGAAGGCTCTGCGGAAGTTTACATGCGCGGCAGCAACGGCAACGAAAACATCACTTGGGTTAATAATACACCGGTCGGTTATCTTTACCACTTTGGCGGTTTTCAATCAACGATCAACTCCGCGTTGATTGAAGATATTAATGTCTTTTTAGGGGGCTTTCCCGTTCAGTACGGTGATGCGCTAGGCGGGGTGGTAGATGTAAAGCTACGCACACCCAAAAATGATCGTATGCGTTATAAATTTGACATATCTACCATCACCAGTTCATTTTTGGTGGAAGGCCCTGCGGGGAAATCGGGTGGCGACAGCTTTTTTGTGGCCGGGCGACGCAGCTACCTTGATCTAATTTTCTCACCCAGCGATGCCACTGATGCATTTGCCGAAGATGACGAGGATGATCCCGACCAAATCGTTCTGGTTCCTCGCTTCTACGATTTCCAGGCACTCTATCGCCACCAGCTTGATAACGGATATCTGGACAGCTATTTATTTACCGCTGGCGATGAAATGGAGATGGAGTTGCGTAGTTCGGCCAAGTCCGACCCCCAGCTTGCCGGTGAAGCACGCGAGAAAAAGGAATACCAAACCGTGGGCCTGACTTGGCAACAACGTTGGAATGAGAAGTGGGATAGTCTTGCAACACTGGCTTATATTCGCGAAAAGGGAGTCAACCGCCTGGGCCGTGATGAGCAAGGAGACGCTTTTTTTTCTCGTGTTGAAGAGAAAACATTTTTCCTGAAAGAAGAACTACGTTGGCACCCTCAAACTGATTTACAGTTTAGCTTTGGTTTTGAAAGTGGTTACGCAAATATCCCCGTTGACGTCTATCGACCCCGAAGTTATAGGGAGGATGACCCTGATTTCGATTTTACAACACAAAAAAAATATCGTCTTAAAAAAACGCTTAAAGCGAGTGAAATTTCTCCTTATGTAAAATATCGTCAACAGTGGACTAACCGGTTAAGCACACAGTTGGGGCTGCGTCACACCAACATCGAATTAACGGGCGGATTCCATGCCCATAAATTTTCACCCCGCGCTACCTTGGAATATAAGTTGACCTCCGATACCTTATTAACGGCAACTTGGGGGCAGTACATCCAGATGCCAGCAGGTGAGGAGGTGGTTGAGTCTTTTGGTAATCCTTCACTATTGATGACCGAAGCGGAACATCGCATTCTCGGCATTGAACATCAGCTCAATCCGCTTTACAGTATTAAGGCGGAGGTTTACCATAAACCAATGAAAAATCTGATCATTTCCATCGATGAGAATGATCCACCCGATAACTTTGTGAATCGGGGCACAGGTGAGGCCTATGGCTTTGATCTGTTCATCAAACGCAAACCCAGCCAAGGCAAAATCGGCTGGCTGTCGCTCTCCTGGGCCAAGTCGCGCCGCACCAATGAAATTACCAGCATCACCCGAGATTTTTCGGGTGATCAACCGCTTACCGTTACGGCAGTGTGGGGGCAACCTTTTGGGGGCAGCTGGAAACGTTGGGACTGGAGCATCAAAGCTTTGGTACACTCAGGAAGACCCTATACCGCAGTGACCAGCCGTAGCCGGGATGTGGCGAATAATCGCTGGATCGCCGAGTATGGCGAGCACAATGCCGAGCGCCTGCCTACCTATTACAAGGTGGATTTGCGTATTGGTCGCGACGTGCTGTTTAATGAATCCAAGTTAAAATTTTATCTTGATTTGCAAAATATTACCTTCGCTAAAAATATTATCGAATACGACTACGGCAATGAATACGAAAAAATTGACAACCCTACCGAAATCACCGGCATGTCATTTTTTCCTTTTTTCGGCGTAGAGATGGAGTATTAATCGATGACTATTAAACATGATTTTTTGTCTTTGATGAACAGCGGTGGCCCCATCATGTGGGTGATATTTTTCGTCGCCAGCATAGCTATGGTGTTGTTGATATGGGAAGGCTTGCGAGGCATCACTCTGATGAAAAGTGCACGCCAGGATTACCAGCAGCTACGCACTGATAATAGTTACTTGCCCACGGTCATAACCAGTGCGAGTCCTATTGCCAAATTGCTGGCAGCGACTCATTGGCCAGACGTTGAATCGAAAGAGGATATGGCCAAAGAATTTAATATTCATCTGGCAGAGATTACACCCAAAATGGAGGGCAGTCTTGCTACCATCGCCATCCTTGGGTCGCTGTTGCCGATGCTCGGACTGCTCGGGACGGTAACAGGAATGATCAACGTTTTTGAAGTTATTGCCCTGCAAGGCAATGGCAAACCGAATGAAATGGCCGACGGTATCTCCCAGGCTTTGCTCACCACGGCCAGTGGGTTGATCATCGCCATTCCGGTGATCTTCCTTCACCATTTACTGTCGCGCCGCGTCAATGCCTTGATGACGATGACCCATCAAGCGGTTCAGTTGATTCTTCACCGCGATATCACGGTATTGAAAGAGGCGCATCACCATGAGCACAAATAACCTCTGCCCCATACCTACGCTGAATACAGGGAAACCTGAAATCAGTATGGCTCCGCTGGTGGATATCGTCTTCCTGCTTCTGATTTTTTTTATGGTCACCACCGTTTTCCCAGAAAACGATGGCCTGGTAATCGAAAAACCCAGCTCGGAAAATGCAGCGGCGCTGAATGATGAAAAAATCATCATCAAATTGAGCCAGCAGGGTATTGCCTACCTGGATAATCGTGCTGTGACGATGGATGATATAGAACGACTACTGAAAATCGAACTGGCCGAAAAACCGCAACAGATGGTCACCGTTCATGCCGATCGCCGTGCCACCACCGAAGCACTTATCAACGTTATCGATGCAGCCAAAGCGGGGGGAGCCAGACAGTTGGGCATTGCCACCGATGCTAAGTAAAATCACTGTTTTTAGTTTTAGCCTGACAGCCGGTATAATCGCAACATTGACTTTGTTGCTTGCTATTGATTTTTTGGCAAGCTATCGTGCGCCCGCCAAAGAGCAACGCCCATTACTGGTAGTCGATTTGACGACATGGCCTATGCCAGAACAGCAACAAAAAAGAGAAAAGCCAAGTAAACCCAAGCCCGCTTCTTTACCCCAATCTGAACCACAAAAGAAAGTGACAAACAAAACCTCTCCCCCATCTGAACAGAAACGCCCCCCCCTTACCAAAAAAAACATACCAGAAAAACCACTAGAACCAGTAAAAAAAGAGCCTGTTCAAGAAAGAACAAAAACGGCGGTCAAAGCGGTCAAGGAAATACCCACACACCCTGCCCTGCCTATCCCTGTGCCCTTCTTTCAACTTACACAAGCGCCACGTTTTTTGCATAGAGAAACTCCGGTCTATCCTGATAAAATGCGGATTCAAGGTATCAGTGGTATCGTCAGGCTGGAAGCCTTGATTGATAAAAAAGGGCACGTTAAAAAAGTAAACATATTACAATCCGCCGGTGAACATTTTGATGAAGCAGCCAAACGCGCTATTCTCGCTTCAAGCTTTTACCCCGCAAAAATAAAACACAAACCCGTAGCGGTGTTATTGCGCCTACCCGTCAAATTTAACTTGTTATAGCATTTATACCCGTGGCGTCTGGGATTTAGGTGTAATTGCATGTCCTCTTCATTCCATGGCGGCGTTAAAATTCCTCGCAATAGCCAGCTATTACTCGTCATTTTGCCTTACCATGAAATGAATTGAACGCATGAATTGAACGCGCACTAACACCTAAATATCAAACGCCACGGGTAGATTGGTCAGAAATCAGAATGCAATCCCTTTCCGGGTTGAATTTATATTCGTTCGTTGTACATTTATTTTTTCAGATGCATTGTGATTAAAACTTTAAAAATTAATCATCCTTTTCAAACCGCCATTGCCCAGGTTGCAGATCGTCCAGTGAAACATCACCAATTGAGTAACGAATCAGGCGTAAGGTAGGCAAGCCAACTGCTGCGGTCATTCTGCGAATTTGTCGATTCCGCCCTTCTCTAATAGCGAGAGACAGCCAATTTGTTGCAATTGTTGCACGATAGCGAATCGGTGGGTTTCTTGACCAAAGTGCTTTTGGTTCAGCGATGACTTCAACTTTTGCGGGTTTGCTCATGCCCTCTTTCAAAGCAACACCCTCTGTTAGTTTAGCCACCGCGGCAGAAGTAATGTCACCTTCGACCTGTACCCAGTAAGTTTTCCACACTTTAAAACGGGGGTGAGTAATTTGATCTTGTATACGACCATCATTAGTCAGCAGCAGCAAACCCTCGCTATCTTTGTCCAACCTGCCCGCAGCATAATATCCAGGATTTTTAATATAATCTGCCAAAGTAGGTCGTTGTGATGGATCTGTAAATTGACAAAGCACATTAAAAGGTTTATTAAATGCAATTATCTTCTTCATTATACGCTTTGGCTATAAAATTTCGGATTTTGTAAAATATGAACTACACCATTATACCGGTTACGGCATTTCAGCAAAACTGCACTATTTTAACCTGCCCTGATACAAATGAAAGTGCTATTGTTGACCCAGGTGGAGATTTAGAACTTTTACTGGAAAAAATAGAAAAAAACAATATCTATCTAACTAAAATACTCGTTACCCATGCGCATCTTGACCATGTGGGTGCCGTTGCAGAACTTGCTAAACAATTTAATATTCCCATCGAAGGACCACACCAAAGCGACCAATTTTGGATTGATCAACTTGAACAACAGGCACAAATGTTTAATGCACCTAAAGTACCTGCTTTTACACCCACACGCTGGCTAAAACAAAATGATATCATCACATTTGGGAACGTTAAACTACAAGTGCTACACTGCCCTGGCCATACGCCTGGGCACGTTGTTTTTTTCAATAAAAAAAGCAAACTTATATCAGTCGGCGATGTGTTATTCAAAGGGTCAATTGGACGCACAGATTTCCCCAGGGGAGATCAAACAACACTGATTCAGTCGATCAAACAGAATCTCTGGCCATTGGATAATGAAGTACAATTCATCCCAGGGCATGGGCCTATGTCCACCCTTGGCTATGAAAAACGAACGAATTCATTTTTGCTTGATATATAACTGCGCAACCAGGTTTGCTCCCATTACAACGTAATTTCCGTGCTTAGGGCCTGTAGAAATAACCTCTCCTTGATACCCCCTGGGTTCCGATTCTGGCCAGTATTTATATATTATCGGGTTATAGTTATAGCTACTATCTAACCTGAATTCAACCCAAATAAAGTTAAAAATGTGATGCTGGATCCTGACATTTGCAAAAAGGCCAGACTGTCTCGAGATTCACGTTTCGATGGAAAGTTTTTCACGGCAGTTAAAACTACGAAAATTTATTGTCGTCCTATCTGTCCAGCAACCCCTCCCAGAGAAAAAAATGTCCTTTATTTTCTCACCGCCATAGAGGCCGCTGGCGCGGGCTATAGACCATGTTTACGTTGTCGTCCTGATAGTGCTCCCGGCTCACCCGCGTGGAAAGGGGTTAATGTAACATTGGAGAGAGCCATCCGGTTGATTGGAGAAGGCGCTTTGCAAAATAGTACGTTGCAAATATTAGCTGAACGATTGGGTGTCAGTGATCGTTATCTACGACAACTCTTTAAAAAACACCTCGGTATTTCAGCCAAAATCTACGCACTTTATCAGCAATGTCTATTTGCCAAACAATTGCTTCACCAGACAACACTACCGATTACCCAAATCGCCTTAGCCAGCGGTTTTAATAGTGTTCGTCGGTTTAATGATTGTTTTCAGTCACAGCTTGGCTTGACACCTTCTCAAGTTCGAAAATCAAAAAGCACGACAGCGCAGACTTTACAGCTCCAGTTGTCTTATCGACCACCTTATGATTGGTCATATATGCATCATTTTTTTAAACTCAGAGCGATTCCGAGCCTGGAATGGTGTGATAACCAACATTACGGTCGAACATTCGAATGGTCAGGCAGTACAGGATATTTCACCGCTCAACACATTGCAGATAAAAACCGTTTCAATGTTACAATTGAATTGAGCGATGTCAAAAATTTAAAACCCATTGTTAATAACATCCGGCGTCTTCTGGATCTTGACGTTGATATACAAATGCTTGAACAAGATTTACAGCCACATATTGAACTCAAAACCGGATTGCGTCTGCCGGGAATATGGAATATGTTTGAAGCTGGAATACGGGCTATTCTAGGACAACAAATTTCTGTTATTGCAGCACGTCATTTAATGACGACCCTGGTTGCTGTATTAGGTCAATCTACCAGAAAAAATAAATTATTTCCCTTACCTCAATCTATCGCCAATAATGAACTTGATTTTCTAAAAATACCAACATCACGTAAACAAACCTTGCGTAATCTCGCACAACATTACATGAGTCACGATAACCCTGACGGCCCCCAACAATGGTTGAAACTAAAAGGAATAGGCACCTGGACAGTAGATTATGCACGGTTACGGGGACTCAGTGACCCGGATATTTACCTTGGTAGCGACCTGGGCGTTAAAAAAGCCCTGATAAAATCAGCACCTGATTTTAATTCTGATCGGGCATCGCCCTGGAGAAGCTATTTAACACTACAACTATGGAGCCAACTTTGATATATATTGATTATATGAGCACCCCCATCGGCATAATAGAAATTCAAGCCTCTACCCAAGGCGTCACCCAGGTTTTTTTTCCTGACTCAGAAAAA
This sequence comes from Gammaproteobacteria bacterium, assembly GCA_013151745.1. Classification (GTDB taxonomy): domain Bacteria; phylum Pseudomonadota; class Gammaproteobacteria; order JAADHS01; family JAADHS01; genus JAADHS01. The sequence continues at coordinate 13,118 of JAADHS010000259.1, forward strand.
AAGACCGTTAATACCAATGAAATAACGCATTGTTGCAAACAACAATTAATAGAATATTTTGCCAGTAATCGAAAAAAATTTGATTTGCCTCTGGATCAACAAGGCACCCTCTTTCAAAAATCTATTTGGGCTTGTCTTGAAAAAATACCCTTTGCTCAAGTTGTTTCTTATAAAGACATTGCCTGCATGATTGATAATCGAAAAGCCGTTCGCGCCGTCGGTGCGGCCAACGGTAAAAACCCGATTAGTATTATTGTGCCATGCCATCGAGTGATTGGCAGCAATGGCACATTAACCGGATATGCAGGAGGTTTAGACCGTAAAGCCTGGTTATTAAAGCATGAAGGTATCACTATCCAAAAATAGCGATCGTAGCAAAGGCCAGTGCTGTTAATTTAAAAAAAGCTGATATGTTACACTTGAGAAAGTGAAAGAAAAACAGTTTACTTAGGGGCTGTAAATAAGTAACTTTACATTATGGCGCTTTTTCAAAAAACACCGCTTGAAGAGCGGATAGTGTAACTTGCATTTAATTGAAAACGCCCTCCTGAATAAAAACAAGATATGAAACCGCCTCATTACTCATTTTTTTTTCTGCTCTTCCTGATACTCGGCTGCGAACAAACAACCGCCATCCATCGCGAGCAAATTGTAGCAATGGGTACGATTGTTGATATCACGATTGCCAATACGTCCGAAGAAAAAGCACACCTCGCTATTAAAACCATTGCCGGCATACTTAATGAGCAAAATAAACGTTGGCATGCCTGGCAACCCAGTACGCTCAGCTTGCTCAACCAGCAATTGCAACAAAAAAAAACCATAACGGTTGACCCAGAAACCGCCGAACTGTTAAGTAAAGCCAAAACGCTCTCTCTTGCCAGCCACAGCTTGTTCAACCCTGCAATCGGCGAACTGGTTGCGCTTTGGGGCTTTCACAGTGATGATAAAACACCAACTCAACCCCCCCGTCGCCAAGCAATACAAGCCCTCACTAAACAAAATATTTCTATGGCTAATCTATCCATAAAAAATCAGAATATAAGCAGTAATAACCCCCTGCTCAAACTAGACTTAGGAGGCTTTGCTAAAGGTTATGCCGTTGATAAAGCGATTGAGGCACTGAAACAACAGGGTATTAATAATGCCATCATCAATGCAGGTGGTGATCTCAAAGCAATAGGAAATAAAGGCTCAAGACCGTGGCGAGTAGGCATTAAAAACCCAAAAACGAACGGGGTGATTGCCTCTCTGGAGACCCATCAAGAAGAAAGCGTAATCACCTCAGGCGATTATGAACGATATTTTGAATATAAGGGGCAACGTTACGCTCATCTTATCGACCCCAGAACGGGCTATCCTGCTAATGAAGTCACTGCTGTAACGGTTATCCATAACGATGCCGCCACCGCCGATGCCGCCGCCACTGCACTGTTTATCGCGGGACCAACTCAATGGAAAAAAATTGCCAAGGCGCTTAACATCACCTTGGTCATGATGATTTTTGCTGATAACCGTATTATCCTCACCCCAGATATGGCTCAACGCATACGCATGGAAGGTCAACCACCCGCTGAGTATATTGTTGAGAAATTGTGATTATTTGGAACAAAAATAGATAGGGAGAGGCAGCATACAAACTATGCTTTTTTTGGACAAAAAAAAGGGGTGAGAACATCACCCCTTTTACATAGTGCTCTAAAAAAAATCAGAAAGAAACACCAACAAAACCTAAAATAGCAAGAATAACGGTAATCGCGATAACAAAAGTATTATCTTGCTTACAAATTAATTCAGATCCCATCGTTAAAACCCCTTATTTAAAATAACTCACTAAAAAAAACACTATTTTTATTGTTGAGGAAAACCCTCAGGCTTAAGTATACCCATACCTGATAAAAAAAGTCTAGTATTCATTGACCCTTTATTAAATTGGGAATAAAACACAATAACTTATGTAAGTGACGCACAAATCTAGTGGGCTAAAGTGAGTATTTTTTGATTGAAGAACATTTAAAGAGGAGCCGAAGTTATGATGCTAAATGTATAAGTTATTGTGTTTCATTCCTTAGATTCAAATGTGCCTTCACTTGTTCCAGCTCTTGGCGCAACATCGTCACATCCTGACGCAGCAATACAATCTCTTTTTCTGTAGACAGAGCTAAGCTTTCAGGTTCATTTGAAAGCACAACTTCTGGCGAAATAACCCTACCCGCTTCCTCCGATAACAAATGCATAAAACGAGATTCTCTGCGACCAGGTTCTCTGGGTAATTTCGCGACAAAAGCTTGGTCTGAGTGCGTCATTAAAACCAATAACGCCATTTCAACTTCCTGCACGTCAGCAAAACCCGCCAAACGAGCAGTGCGAGTACGGAGTTCTCCTGGAGTCTGTGCACCTCGCAAAAATAAAACGCACAGCAATGCTAGTTCCTGTTTTGATAACTGTAGAGCACTAAATTCAGTGTTAGCAAAACGATGTTGATATTTTGGAACACGACTACCTGCACCGGTAGACTCGATAATAAAGTGCTTTTTAACCAGCGCATCAACGATGGCTTGAACTTCGCTTTCATCAAACGCAACGACGGGGTCTCTATTTGATTTCTGATTACAGCCTAGCATCAAAGCATTCAATGACAGCGGATACTGATCAGGGGTCGTGCTTTCTTTTTCAAACATCACACCTAAAACACGTGTTTCGTTAAAATCCAATTCAATTTTCACTCGGAGTCCTTATTTCAATTATCCAACTCTTCCCATCGAGCATAGGCTTTTTCTAAGACCTTGCTCACTTCAGCTAGACGCTGATTAACCTCGTCTACCATGTTATGACTTTGTTGATAGAAATCTGGCAGCAGCATCTGCGCATTGATTTGCTCTTGTTCTACTTCTAGCTGTTCTATTTTCTTTGGCAAGTGGTCTAACTCTCGCTGATCTTTGTAAGAAAGCTTTTTTTTATTCCTGATATCAATAACCGATGCGGCCTTGACTTCTCGCTCGATCAATGGCGTTGTTTTTTCTCCAGATTTTTGCGTTGGACGCTGCCTTAGCCAATCGTCATACCCTCCTACATATTCATTCACTTGTCCCTCAGAGCCTTCAAATACTAACGAAGAAGTGACGACATTGTTCAAAAAAGAGCGATCATGACTGACTAGCAACACCGTTCCGTTATAATCAACTAACAATTGCTCTAGCAATTCCAGGGTTTCTACATCCAGATCATTGGTCGGTTCATCCATCACCAATAAATTGGCTGGCTTGGTAAACAGCTTAGCCAACAGCAAACGGTTCCGCTCTCCCCCGGATAAGGCTTTGACAGGCGTTCGCGCCCGATCAGGGCTAAATAAAAAATCCTGCAAATAGCCAATAATATGCTTAGACTGACCATTGACAGTAATAAAATCCCGACCTCCGCTGACATTATCCAAAACACTTTGTTCCTTATTGAGTTGCGCTCTATGCTGATCAAAAAAAGCAACTTCGATATGGGTTCCAAGCCGTATACTTCCTTTCTGTGGTACAAGCTGATCTAAAAAAATTTTTAATAGCGTACTTTTTCCGGCACCATTAGGGCCAATCAAACCTACTTTATCACCACGTAAGATAACCGTTGAAAAAGAATCAATTATAATTTGGTCATCGTATGCATAGCTGACATTTTTGGCTTCAATCACTATTTTTCCAGACTCATTCCCTTTTTGCGTTTGAATATTCGCTTGACGTGAACGTTCTCTACGTCCCTGTCTTTCTCTGCGCATTTTTTGCAAGGCTCGCACCCGACCTTCGTTGCGTGTACGTCTGGCCTTAATACCCTGGCGGACCCAAACTTCTTCTTGAGCCAGTTTTTTATCAAAGTTGGCATTTTGTTTTTTTTCAGCATCCAATAGTGCTTCTTTGCCTTGCAGATAAGCATCGTAATTTCCAGGCCAGCTCGTCAAATGGCCTCTATCCAGCTCGATAATTCTTGTCGCAAGTTTTTTTAACAAGGTTCGATCATGGGTAATAAATAACACCGTGCCCCTATAGGACAATAAAAATTCTTCTAACCATGTGATAGAAGCCATATCAAGATGATTGGTCGGCTCATCTAAAAGTAGTAAGTCAGGTTCAACGACGAGTGCCCTGGCCAATAATACTCGCCGTTTTTGACCGCCAGACAAGGCAGAAAACTGATCTTCAGGAGAAAGTTGTAATTTGGACAAAACTGTATCAATACGTTGCTGTACTAACCAGCCATTATGAGTATCAATTTCCTGATAGAGATACTCCATACGACGTAAATCGGTATCATCATGCTCCCTAACCTCGTTGAGGGCATAATATTCAACCAAAAGTTGACCTTGTTCATCACCCCGGGCAACCACATCAAACACACTACCATTTAAAGAATCCGGCACATCCTGCTCTAATTGAGCTATTTTTAAACCTTGACGAGTGACAACTTCCCCGCCATCCACGGCAAGATCAGCTAACAAGACCTTCATTAACGTTGACTTACCTTCACCATTTCGTCCGACCAGACAAATTCTTTCTCGCGGCTCAATACGCAAATCAATCGACTGTAAAATAGCCGGGCCGCCAAAACTGACATTTACTGCACGTAGCGTAAGAAGAGACACGGCTTAATACTCCTGGGTAGCTTTCTCTACAACCAATAAATCACGCTCAATACCATCTACAGTAATAATGCGTATTTCCTCACCGATGAGAGCATCTTCTCCTCTGAGTTTCCAAACATTACCCTCTATGGTTAACGTACCCGCTCCGTTCACTATGGGTGATTCAAGCTTGAAAATCTGATTCATAAAGAGTTCGCCCCGAGGATGATTTTGTGGCTCTTTTTTTTCTTCGGTGATAATAGACTTTGTTTTTCCACCCATTAAAAAATTTATTAACAATATCAGGATAAAAGTTATAGTTAAAAAAATACCCAACTGAAACATGTTATTCAAACTAGGATCGTTCCACGATAACGCGCCAACAATGGCCGTTGAAATAGTCATCGCCATCCAAATTGAACCCCGCAGAACCGCAGCACAGACCACAAACGCTAAAGTCAAAGCCCACCAGTGCCAATGCTCAAGAATAAAAACCACAACTCACTCCCTATAAAATCAAAAATAACGACATCAAAATACTTTACGCATCATGTGTATAGCTAAAGCAAAAAATAATACCGTAGGTAGGACTGAAACAAAAAATGGATTCCAGCCATAAACCAACCCAATAAACCCAACCCCTTGATTCAAAATATGAAACCCGACACCAACCAGAGTACCAATAAAAACACGCTGCCCAACGGGTACTGTTCTCAGTGTACCAAAAACAAAAGGTACAGCGAGAAACACCATGACAGCCGTTGCTATCGGTGCAACTAACTTTTTCCAAAAAAACTGCTCATAGCGATCCGCCTCTAACCCATTATTTTTAAGATAACGTATATATTTAAACAAGCCCCACGCGGACAAAAATTCCGGATTAACCGCAACGATTGAAACCAAATCTGGACTCATTAAAGTTGGCCAACTCAGTTCATCTACTGTTTTTACTGAAACTTGATCTTTTTTAATTGAACTTTTGACAACTTGCTGTAAAACCCATTCACTATTTAAAAAAATAGCGTGCTTTGCTTGTACGACTTCAGTAAGCTGATGATTTTTATTGATATTATAGATTGCAATACCGCCCAAGCTACCATCTGGGTACATATCGCGAACATGAACAAAATATTCACCATCTCTGGCCCAAAATCCGTCTCGTTTATGCAGAGATAATTTTTCACTTTGATTGATGGCTTGAGAACGCATATTTTGCGCATACTGTTCTGTCACAGGAGCAACCATTTCGCCTAGAAGGGTCATCAGTAAAACAAAAATGAAACCTGTTTTCATTACCGCCGAAATAATACGTAACAGGGAATAGCCAGATGCGCGGAAAACCAATAACTCACTATTACTCGCTAAAACACCCAAGCCAATAATACTGCCTAATAAGGCGACGGAAGGAAACAACTGATAAGCCAATCTTGGCAAAGTCGCGCTCACATAAATAGCGGCTTCTTTTAATCCATAACTTCCTCTTCCCACATCTCCCAACTCATTAATAAAGGTCGAAAAAGTAAAAAGAGCTAGAAAAACCAACATAACAATGGCTGTTGTCGAAGCAACCGCAAGCCCGATGTATCGATCTATCAACTTTATACTCATCGTTTCATAACAGCTCAACTTCAAATATTTAACAATTTTTCTGGATGAGTCGTAACGAGTGCCAGGGATTTTTTTTCGCCAATAAGTTTGCTTGCCGCTTCTACACCCTGCTTTAGTTTTGGTGGACGATATTGCAGGTTGTGACTATCGGTGGCTATGAAAGTTGCCGTTTGGTTTTCCAGTAGTAATTTTGCTGTATCGAAAGCGGCTCTGCCAAATTGACCAGTGATGCTGCTGGCCGTAATCTGGAGAAGACAGCCTTCATCGACAAAGGGTTTGAGTTTGCGGATATCTCGTTGCAACTCCCGATTACGTTCGGGATGAGCAATAACGGGACATACGTTGTGTTTAGTCAGCCACTTGATTATATTGATACTTCCCACTGGAACGTTGCTGTGGGGTAGTTCCAGTAAAATAACGTTGGCACCTTGCCACTTACCCAACCAAGGCATGTGTTCATCGCTGATCATTTGCATAATTTCAGGACCAATACGTACTTCTGCAGCGAGTTTAAGCTTTATATCAATATTTTCTTTTTTTACTATGGTTACAAATACGTTGAATATTTTTTTAAGTGACGCTCCGGTGTTAGGGTAACGTCCTGCTTCTATATGAGGGGTAAGAATTTGTGTTGTCACGCCCTCGGCTACAGCCAGACGAAGCATAGCGAGGGCTTGATGAATATCTGCTGCGCCATCATCGACGCCGGGAAGAATGTGACTATGTATGTCTATCATAAGCATCATGCTCGATTCATAAAGACAAAAAAATCAAGAAAAATATCTTTTGCTGTTCTGTTTTTTACGCTTTGGCATTTTCTCCGTAGTGTTTTCCGTAATAGTTACCATAATAATTGCCATAATAGCGATTACCATAGTAGCTTTTAACTTTTTTCATATCGACCACAGAAAGGACGGCACCCAAAGGTTCAATATTGTTAGCACGAAGACGTTTCACCGTTTCTTTTGCCAGTGGATAGGTGGTGCTATCGAATTTTATAGAGAGTATAACCCCATCTACGATGTTACCGAGCACCAGAGCATCACTCACCGGAAGTACGGGGGGTGTGTCGATGATAATGTATTCAAAATCAGCTTTGAGTTTTTCAAATGCCACTTTAAATGTTTTGGATGAGAGCAACTCTATGGGATTAGGCGGTATGGTACCCGTCGTCATAATAAACAAATTTTCACATTCTTTATCTCGTCGGTAGCACGCTTCCACTGGATTGGTGCCAGCTAGCCATTCTGAGAAACCAGGACCTTTCTCAAGCCCCGTCACGCGACGAATATCAGGGTGGCGCATATCACCGTCAATTAATAATGTACGACCTAGATGACTGAATGAAATAGCAAGGTTACTGGATAAGGTGGTTTTACCCTCTCCCGGCTGAGGCGAGGTTACCATAAGCGTTTTGATCGGATTGTCAAGATTGGAAAATATAATGCCTGTACGAACGTGACTGACTGCTTCCGCAAAGGCAGAACGCGGTTCACTGAGCAGATAGCGCTCTGCAATGCGTTGTTCATTTTTGTGTCGTGGTAACTTAGGGAATTCAGCCATGGTAGGAACCAGCAAACGTTCTTCAATGTCTTGACTTCGTTTAAACGTGTTATCAAGTCGGTTACGCAATAACGCCAAAGCAATGCCCGCAAAGAGCCCTAAAATAAGAGAAATTAACACCATACGTTTTTTATTTGGTTTATAAGGCATGTCTGGTGCCTGAGCGGTGTCAATCACTCGCACGTTGGTGATATCGCTATCTCGTTCCGTATTCACTTCTTTGAAACGGGCTAAAAAAGTATCATAGAGTTGTCGGTTCGTTTCAACTTCTCGCTCGAATTTGACCAACTGAAACCCTTTACCAGTCAGGGTTCGCATTTCTCTTTGCTGTTGATCCATTGCCCGCTGAGCTTCTTCTTCTTTGGCGATCGCAGCTTCATAGGCTTTACGAATACTGGTGCTAACGTGTCTTATTTCTTGCACAATACGGCTACGCGCTTCTTCCAGATCAGCTTTAGCAGCAATAATTCTAGGATGTTTGCTCCCATAGCGCTCCAAAAGTTCAGACGTTTTTCTTTCCAAGTTGGCCAGGTCATCCATCAGTCGTTCGACGAGCTCACTTTCTAACAAAGGCACAACAACATCATAAGACTGCCCCTCTTGTAAAGCTTTACTGACTTGGCGAAGTTGAATTTCAACCTCTATTTTTTTTGTTTGTGCCGCCACTAATTTAGAGGCCAGGCTTGACATTTTGGTGCTAACCAATTGTTTTCGGTTTTCTGTATCCACCATGGACTCCCTAGTCTGGAAGGCCTCGAGGTTTGTTTCTGATTGTTCAAGTTGTTGACGTAAATCATCTAAACGGCCACGTAACCAGGACGTCGCGTCTTTCACAGTAGAGAGACGGGATTCCATGCCATATTCAGTATAAGCTTTGGCAACACCATTAACGATTTCTGCCGCTGATTTTGAATTTGGTGATTCATAATTAATTACGACAATTTGACTCTTTTGTCCACCTTGCACAGTGAGATTTTCTTGAATTATTTTTATCGCCAGAGAGCGTCGCTGTTCAGCAGTCAATCTCTCTTCCTCGCCAAACCATTCCTGTATATTGTCAGGTAACAGTGCTCTATAACCCGCATTACCTTTCCCATCTAAACCAAGAAAAATATCACGATCAGCCAGTTTCAGGCTATCAACAACGGTTTCAGCAATAGCACGACTACGGATGATTTCATATTGAGTTTCGTAGAACAGCATTAGTGGTGCTGCCCCTTCTATGGATTGAACATTGACTAATTTTGGTTGTGCAGGCTCGACTAATAATGTGGCATTGGCCTTATAAATTGGCACGGCAGTAAACGCGGAAAGACTCCCAATGAGCGTACCGATGAGAGTCAGGGCTAAAATACCCCATTTGTTGCGCATGACAATACGCCAATAATCAGCAAGAGTATGTTCATCGCCCAGCTCTTCTTCAACATTTTGGTAAAGCTCGTCAGCTTCCATTTGGGGCGTGAGTGATCTATTCATCTTGCACTTTTTTCCCGTGGATTTTATGGTTATTTTTTTGTTTTTTGTTCAATTAAAAAAATGATTCCCCTACATTTAGGATATCACCCGGACCTAAGGGACTATTTAATTTAACATTTACCGTTTCTGTGTTCGACTTTTCAGGTATTTTGATCATTTTACCTTTTGAACCACGGATGGTGAAACCACCCGCGATGGCAATAGCTTTACGGACGGTGAGGCCATTAATGTAATTATAACCACCAGGATTTTTGACCTGACCCGTAACATAAAACAGGCGATACTCAAGAATCGAAACAGTTACTTTGGGTTTTTTAAGATATCCATCCAATAGCAAACCAGCGAGTTTTTTTTCGACATCACCGACAACGAGGTCACCAATAAAAACTTCGCCTAACAAAGGGAATGATACCGTTTCTTCTGTTCCAACACGGACTTGAGGCAGGCTTAAATCGGGCTCACCATAAACAATGATAGCCAACAAGTCACCCGGCCCAATAAGATAAGGCTCAGCAGCATGGCTGTTGATATTCACAAGCAAAAAAAAAGTGAAAGCGATATATTTCATAATATTTCATAGGATACAGATTCGGAAATAACAAAGCGAAAACTCTCTTCGCTTTGTCGCTAAACAGTGCAATGCTGTGTTCCATGACGATGATATGGTATGTCAAATAAACCTGGCTTTATAACAGCAACATTAGGTGAGACCTATCAACGAAAACTCCTGGTACTGTTGATACCAGGTTGCAAGGTTAAGGTAATCATTAATTCATTAGTTTTATAATCTGCATTGGAGATATTGGAATCTCTTTCTCTATAAGTATACCGCCCTGAGAGACTGATGCGCTCCGATAAACTGTAATTCGTGCCCAAATTGAAAAAAAGCAGATCATCTTTGCGATTGTCGCTATAGTCGTCCTCCTGTGCGTGGGCACCTGCATACAAGCTCCATAGCGAAGTTAAGGAATGATACCAAGTTGCGCCAATACGGGTCATTACAAAATAACTCGCCGTTGCAGCTTCAACCGCTATACTCTCTCTAGGTGTGCGAATTAAGGAAAATACAAACAAGTCTGTCGCCAATGGGGTCCATTCAAGTTCGCCTTCCACACCAACCCCATTAAAATCATCCAGGTTGGCTTGATCCAGGTCTTTGTTAACATAACCCAGACGAATTTCACCTCTTGTCAGTTCCGTTGCTTCCCAACGTGCACCAACAAAATAACGTTGTTCCTGACTGTCCAGATTCACTGCCAAGGGGTTAATTGAAGTATTCACATAATCAATGTCGGTTAAACGCGCCTCGAATAACCAGGACGTTTTCCCTGTTACGTTGTAATAAAACGTGCCAGAAAAATTAAGTTGATCACGATCACGCACTTCTTGCTGATTATTCGTATAATCGAGCCCTTTTGCTTCGACACTAAACTCGAATTGCCCCTGGTTTGTTCTACGACCATAGAGAGCGCCTGCAAATAAACGAGACTCTTCCCACGTATCAGGTTTAATTGAGGTCTCTAAACGAGCCCGAGATGCACCGCGTAGATCGTGTGACCATCGATACCCCCCCTCCAGGTTGACATCTATTTTTTCGGTGAGATCCAAAGCCAGAACAGCGTCGACGTTATGATCATCAAAATTTTCATCGTCGTTATCCAGATAGAACCCATAGGCACCTTGGTAGCCAATATCCAGACTATGCTTGCTAAATAAATTGCGATAATTCAAATTCGGCTCTAAAGTAAAAATCTGATCGTCTACTTCGTTCGTTTCGTCTCGAAAAATATTGTCATTTTGTGTTGCACTGATTGCCAGATCACCATAAAATCCAGGCGCTTGCTCCACACTACTGTTTCTAAATTGTGTTGTCGTTATCTCCGTAAAGAGTGATGCTCTAAGCTGTGCTTGGGTTACGCCCGTAAGTGCTGCGCATAAAAGCACACCACACACAGTTTTTGTGTGCATGTCTATTTTATTCGTCACGCTACCATCCTTAGCTTAGAAAACTTTCTTTTTGTCCTAAAATTACAAGGCTTATTTATTTTTTTAATGCCTCATCCTCGTTACCTTTACAATCGTAGCCATTCAACCCCCTTCCGAAATTCGTCAGTTCAAGGCGAAAAAATGTGTTACGCCGTATTTAAACATCCTGTTTCGCATAACTGATCATTCTTTAAACTAGAAATAGCGGATTTCAGAGAGAATCTGAACGATGACCTACGATCCACTCATTACCAGCCCTCCGCCAGCACCATTATTCGGAATGACGGCCGAACCTCGAGTTCGAACACGTTGTACTTCTTGCCGCGCAGCTTGAGACAAAACAAAGGGGGCTCGTCCAGCCGCCGCCGCGGCCGTCACCGTAGCAGGATCAATATCTGCAGCAATGGCAGCCTGAACGATATTAGTTTCGCATGCTGTACGCCAAGCGTTCGTACTTAAATTACTTTCTACATTGCGACACGCTGTACTCGGCAGCTCGGTTAATAAATTAACTGCGGCCGTCACGACATCCCCCGCGCGCTCTTCAGGGTATAGTTGAATGACCTCTACTGCGGCCTCACTAATGGATTGACCGTTGGTTACTGCATTTTTCAATACGGCATCCAGGCTAAGACCCGCTGTAATATCACTTTGAACATCAGCGATTGCTACGCTGATTGACAAGGTAGATATCACTATAAAAACAGATATTTTTTTATGCAACATGGGCTAATCATCCTTATGTGAGTAGATGTATTAGAAATTAGTGACTCTCTAGCTGACAGCATAGCATGTTAAAGCTTTTTTCGTGTGGAATCAACAACGTTTTTGCCTGTGACCCAGGGTTGAAGCGCAGACTCCAATCGCCAATAAGACAAAAAAATAAGCCATATTGGCTGGAATCTGGAAATTAAAATCAACAAAGGCATGAAGTAATTGTGCAGTAACTGCCGTACTGGCAGCAAATAACATCGCTCGAAAAAAGCGATCTCGCCTCTTAAGATAGGCTCGTAAATTACTGACAAATATCAATAACAAGGCGCCAGCTAAAAGAGTAAAACCAACTAGGCCACTTTCCGAAAGCACTTCCACATAATCATTGTGGGCATGATCATTGTAGCCCGCACCCGTTTCTGCTCCGCGATAAAGCGGGTTCATCCACTGAAAAGTACCTCCGCCGGCACCGGTTATAGGGTAATCTTTAAAAATTTTATAACCCGACTGCCATACCAGGATACGATTATTATCCAACGTTCCATTAGCCAGCTTGTCGACTAAACCCGCAGCGCCAACCCAGCCAATCGCCGCGATAATCAGTAAAGCGATCCAAGGGAATAAGCGAACCTCTGGTGCTTCTGAACCAGAGGCAATACGTACAAACAATATAATGACAAGAAGTGAAACAACCATGGCTAACGCCCCGCCTCGTGAGGTGGACAGAAATAGAGCACCAAACATAATAATAACGGACAGCACGATCAAGTTACGCCTAGCCAAGCAGCTTTGAGCCATACTACGCAGCCGCGATTTCCAATTTACGTGAATCTGCGGTGCTTGCATGCGATAGAACATTAGACCGAGACCAATCGGGATCGTCATCTCCATCAAGCCCGCAAAATGGTTCCGGTTTATATAGGTTCCTGATAAGCTACTAGGAGAGGGATTCCAAAAAATAGTTAAATAGGGCGCGACAAAGGCCATAAGACCATAAAGTGCTTCAAATAAGCCAACAAAAAAAAGTACCCAAGCCAGCGTTTTTAAACGTGAGCGGCTATGTATTAATTGCAAAACTAAAAAAAACAGGCCAACATAAGCCGCCGCCTTAAAAGCAGCCACTAATGTCGCACCAGGATCATTACTGAGACTACTCCCTTCACTCAATAAAACACCCAGCGTATAGTCTTTAAGGTTATAACCTACAGGGCTTAAAGCTTGCAATAGAGAACTTGAAACCGGGAAGGCTTGCAAAAAATTAAATACAACCCACAAACTAAAAAGCAATAACGGAATGCGCGCTTTGATGACTGCGGATGAAAGCGCTTTGGGAACCAACATTTGGCTAAGCAACCAAAGAATAAAAATACTAAAAACGATGACTTCCATTAGCCCCCAAGACCAGGGGCGATTACTCCCCAAAGGAATGGGTAACCAAACAAGGAGCACCAATAAAGCATAAAATGCAATGGCATTGAGCATCCGTGCTACCGTTTGCACGCCAGACTCATGATGACCGATCACTTCTTTATCCGTCGCTGAATATGACTGAGGCATTATTGCTCTTTATTTTGAGTCTTTAACAAGCTGGCCAAATAATTCAAATCATCTTCATCATTTAATAAAGGTTTAATACGCTCTACCCAAGCTTGCTGTACCGCCTGTTGAATCATCGCTCGCGGCTGAAGTTGTACTGCACGTTCTAACTCTCGAGAAAGCTGTTGTTGCATATCTTCTGATAAATTAGGCCACAGTGTTAAGCCTATACTAATCACTTTACTTTGCACACCAATTTCCCATGGCGCAAGTACCATGGCTTTTTCTAATGCCGCTATGGCTTCCTCGTCTAATTCTTGATTACTTATTTTACTTTGTACCAAATGAGCCCAAGCAAAACCCCAGGAAGGACGAAGCTGTGTTGCTATACGAAAATAATAAATGGCTTTTTTGCGATATTGGTGGGCGTGCTGAGTCCAACGTCGTTGCTGTAATGCCTGCCATTCATTTAAACGCCCCAAATCCATTGCGTAATCGGCACTTAAGGGGTTCAACTCAAAAGCAGCTTGCAGGCGAGTACTTGCCCGCTCCCATTCTTCAATATTTTCAATATGCAGAGTTTTTTCCCATTGACTCATTACATTCCGCACGGGCATGGCCTGAACATCGGCCCACATAAATCGTGCCGACCAATACAGCAGACATACCGAAAGGGTCAGTGCGCTGAATATGAACAACCTGTGAAGCAGTTTATTTTTCATATACCTCTAGAATATAACATTTACGTCTAATTTGTTCGCAAACAAGGTGAAAAAAACGTAACGCTATGAATATACCTGTAGCGATTAAAATTTAGGTGTGATTGCACGCCCTCTTCATTCCCTGACTACGTTGAAACTCCTCTCAATAGCCCGCTATTATTCGTCATTTCGCCTTGCCAGGAAATGAATAGGACGCACATTCAACACTTAAATCTCAAGCGCTATGGGTATATATTATTTCTAAAATCAAAAATAAGAATAAAAAGGTCAAGTAATACAATAAATGATATCAATATAGCTGTAGCTATTTCTTATCTTTTTAGCAGGCGCTATTATATACATTATGAGTGAAAAAACTTACACCGTTTCTCAATTAAATGCGACAGCACGTCTGGTTTTGGAAGAAGGTTTTCCACGGCAAGCTTGGGTAGAGGGCGAACTCTCTAATCTGGCACGACCCGCTTCGGGTCATTTTTATTTTTCATTAAAGGATGCCAAGGCTCAGGTTCGCTGCGCGATGTTCCGCATGCAAACAGGACATCTCAACTTTCGTCCCGAAAATGGCATGCAAATCTTAGCACGAGCAAAAGTAGGGCTTTATGAAGGCCGAGGGGAATTTCAGCTTGTTGTTGAATATATGGAAGAGTCGGGACACGGCGCATTACGTCATGCGTTTGAAGTTTTGAAAAATAAACTCGAAATTGAAGGTTTATTTTCATCTGAAAACAAACAAAAAATTCCTGAGTATGCCCAAACTATAGGTGTGATTACTTCACCCAGTGGCGCCGCCATCCAAGATATATTGAGTGTCTGCCACCGCCGTTTTCCTGCAACTAAAATCATTATTTATGCTGTGCCTGTACAAGGAAAAAACGCGGCTGAAAAAATAGCAAAAATGATAGCCTGTGCTGACCGTCGTCAGGAATGTGATGTTTTATTAATCGCTCGTGGAGGCGGCTCACTAGAGGATTTATGGGCTTTTAATGAAGAGTGTATTGCGCGCGCGCTGGCTGCGTGCAGCTTGCCTGTTGTCACGGGAATCGGTCATGAGACCGATTTCACTATTGCCGATTTTGTTGCTGATCAACGTGCACCCACCCCCTCAGCCGGAGCCGAACTACTCACACCAAACCAGGAAGACTGGCAACAATATTTACAATATCATCAACAACAATTGGTTCAAGCTATCACTACAAAAATAGCCACTCAACAACAAAACCTCTCATGGCTAAAAAAACGTCTTGATGTACAACACCCGGCACAACAACTTAACCAGCAGGTGCAACGCCTCGATGAATTGGAAACACGCCTGAGTCGTGCTCACGATATTAAAATACGAGAGACACGATCTCAGCTCAAGTTATTACAAGCGCGTTTAAGCCAACAGACACCTGCACTATTGATCAACATTCTGCGTAACAAACAACAACAACTCAGCCAACGCCTGAAATATGCCATGCAAAGTCAACTGGACGGTTTGAATGCCAATTTAGCACGTTTAGCGACAACGTTGGATATCACCAGTCCGCTTGCAACTTTATCTCGAGGATATGCGATCGTGAGTTATCGTCAAGGAAAAACTGAACTCATCTTAAAAAAAATACAGGATGTGCAAATCGGCGATGAAATAAAAACACAACTTAAAGAAGGACACCTTATTTGCACAATCAAGAAAAAGAGCTGAAACTGATGACCAGACTATTTTATTTGATTTTTTCAATTTTATTATTTTTACTGAGTTCCTTTTCATTGGCAGTAACGTTACCCCCACATACGCCGGTTCCTGGCGGTATTGCCGTCATTCCGCTACAGGAACTGGCGGCTCCTCGCATGACCGCTGTTCAGTTTAATAACAAACCCGTTCTCACCATTAAAAATCAGCAGCAGTGGTACGCTTTGGTTGGCCTGCCTCTTTCTATCAAAACCGGGGAGAAAAAAGTTGAACTCACCACCATAAAAGGCGATCAACTCAGTATTCCATTTTATATCAAGGATAAAAAATATGAAGAACAACACATCACGATAAAAGATAAACGCAAGGTTAACCCCGATAAATTAGACATGAAACGTATTATTCAGGAAAAAAAAAGGATCACCGACGCCTTTCAACATTGGAGCGACCGCCATAACAACAATGTAAACTTTATGTTACCAGTGGAAGGCCGTCAAAGCAGTTCGTTTGGTTTACGACGTTTTTTCAATGGCCAAGCCCGGAGACCCCATAGTGGGTTAGATATCGCCGCACCACAGGGCACCCCAATCCTCGCCCCGGCCGCAGGTCACGTTATTCTTACCGGAGACTTTTTCTTTAATGGTCAGTCCGTTTTCATCGATCACGGTCAGGGGTTGATCACAATGTACTGCCACCTTTCTATCATCACCGTCAACGAAGGAGATGAAGTAAAGCAAAGCGATAAAATTGGCGAAGTTGGACAAACTGGACGGGCTACCGGACCTCATCTACATTGGAGCGTCAGTTTAAACAATGCACGGATTGACCCTGCCCTATTTTTGACAGAAAAGAAGTAAAAACATCAATTCTGACAAAACGAAGGAATTGCTATTATTTATATTTCGAAGTTTTTTTCAAGCGTCTTTTTTTTGCGAGCTGTCGTTCAGCAAGCGTACCTCGCTTACCCGCATAGGGGTTTTCACTGGCACCGCGAAACTCTACTTTAACCGGCGTACCTTCCAGGCGTAATGTTTTACGAAAGGCATTAGCAAGATAACGCTGATAATTTTGCGGTACCTCTTTAGCCTGATTACCATGAATAATAATAAGAGGAGGATTTTTTCCACCTTGATGAGCATAACGAAGCTTGATACGCCGCCCCCTGACCATAGGCGGGGGATGTTGAACCTGAGTGTGCTCGAGAAAACGGTTCAGCTCTGAGGTAGAAAACTGTTTGGTGGCGGATTGATATGCCTTGTTAACCGAGGTAAACAGATGACCAACACCACTGCCATGTAAGGCAGAGATATAATGTGTTTTTGCAAAATCCAGAAAATGCAACTTTCGACCCACATCGTCTTTCACTTTATCTTTCTGGTCTTGATCCAATCCATCCCATTTATTCAGCGCAATAAGCAACGCTTTGCCACTTTCCAAAATAAATCCGGCCAAGGTGAGATCTTGATCTGTCACACCGATTTGAGAGTCAATCACCAACATCACCACATGAGCAGACTCAATAGCTTGCAAGGTTTTTGCTACACTGAATTTTTCGACCTTATCAGAGATTTTATAACGCCGTCTAACCCCTGCTGTATCAATTAAGGTATACCGCTCATCATCACGTTCGAAAGGAATATAAATGCTGTCGCGAGTGGTTCCCGGCTCATCATAAACCAAGACTCGCTCCTCACCTAACATGCGATTGACTAACGTAGATTTACCGACATTTGGCCTACCCGTAATCGCGAGTTTAATGCTCGTATTTTCTTCAGCTTCCTCTTCTGTGGGCGCAACATGTTGCAGAGCCTGCTGCATCATGCTTTTGACGCCCGTACCATGAGCTGATGAAATAGTATATAAATGACTTATGCCAAGACTATAAAACTCCGCACTGGCTATCTCTTTTTGCAAGCCTTCTGTTTTATTGACCAGCAACAAGACAGGCTTGGCGCTTTGTCTGACCCAATTTGCAATTTGCTCATCAGCCGCTGTTAACCCGCCCCTGCCATCGACTAAAAACAAGATCACATCTGCTTCCGACAAAGCTTGTAATGACAACTCTGACATCAATCCATGAATATCTTCTTCTTCTTCACCTAACCCTGCCGTATCAATAACAATAAACGCATTATGACCGATTTTCCCTGTCCCATAGATACGATCACGCGTTAAACCAGGCTGATCAGCAACCAATGCCTGTCGAGATTGAGTTAAACGATTAAATAACGTCGACTTACCAACATTGGGACGCCCAACCAGAGCAATAATGGGTTTCATTGTTTATCACTCTATTGCGCAAGTAAGGTGACGGCATCAAGCACGCCTCCTCGGGTACTCAAAAAAAGAACATCATCACTGACCACGGGCGAAGCGTCAATTTCAGCGTGATCATGGCGCATACGATGGACGAATAACCCAGTACGACGATCCAGCCAATGCACATACCCGGCAGCATCACCAACTAATAAATATTTTTGATACGCAACTGGCGCAGTAATACCACGGTTCAATAAATCAGCCTGCTTCCAATTCGTTTTCCCCGTCAAACGATTGATAGCCCAAATTACACTTTCATTATCCGTCACATAAACATGATCATCATCAACCACCATCCCTAAAGAAGATGATATTTCTTGTGACCACAGCAAACGTCCTGTTCGTAATTTCAATGCAACTAAACGCCCTTGATAACTGACGGCATAGACAACCCCTTTCTTCACTACCGGGCGAGCATCCACATCAACCATGCGTTCCAACTCAGTACGACCACTGGGCGTTCCCACTTCGACTTGCCATCGGGGTTGTCCATCCCAGAGATTCAAAGCCACTAACTTTCCATTCGATAAACCCAAAAGTACGGTTTCATCAATAATGACCGGAGATGAGGTGCCACGCAAACTCAACAACGGGACTTTGGACTCATAACGCCATAATTCATGACCGTCTTCTAAGTTTAACGCAAACAACTTACCATCAACACAATGTACAATCATAATGCTGTCCGTCATCACTGGAGCGGTGATAATTTCACTCGACAGTTTTTTCTTCCAGACTAGATTTTGCTTTTCTTTTTTGAAATAAACGACACTTGCATCGCGCGTCCCAACAGCAACAGCCTCTTGATTTAAACCCACAGCACTACTAATCGGTGCATCCGCAATATAGCTCCAAACACTTTTCCCATTAAATTTATTCTGAACTTGAAGGCGATCAAAACGATCAACCCAATAAAAAAACTGGTCATCCGTAACCACCGGCAACACTGGGCCTGTGCGCCGATCCTCAAGTAACATAGTTCGAGTCCAGACTCGTGAAATGGGTAACACACTATCCAGTGGTTTTAATTCAGCAGGTTTTAATGCAGTATCTTTAGAACTACAACCAGACAATCCCATGAGCGCACTTAATAACATCACAGCGTATACGTTGCTATTCAATCGCAAAGAATCAGCCTCCTGTCGCGGCATCGCCAGGAAGGTCGTCCAGTTTCATCTGCTGAATACTGGAATCTCCCTTTGCGGTGCTGACTGCAACCGTATAGGCTTGCCTGGCTTTTTCATAGTGGGCTAAAGAAACCTGGATATCACCGCGTAGTTCTTCATACTGTGATACAAATGCACCCGGATCAACGCTATCAAGCAACGCTAAAGCCTCTTCACCTTTTTCTTGATCCAAGGTGACTAGGGCAAGACGAAGACGTGCAATATGCAGCATCGCCATATCGTCACTATGATCCAAAACCCACTTAAGATAAGTCTGAGCAGCCTCAAGATCGTCAGCTTCATGCTTTACTTTGGCTAAGGCAAAAGCAGTGAGTACAGCATAAGGTGAATGACTATACTCTGCAAGCACAGGACTCCCACTTTCCATTACTTTTTTTGCATCACCCTCCTCCACACCTGACAGAACGGATGTAAAAAGCGCCGAAGCCGCTTCTTGTTCCGTACTTTGAGAGCTCCTCCAATATTGAGTCGCAAACAATGCGGTCACCCCAAACACGATCCCTATAATAAGAGTAGAGCCATTGTTCTTCCACCACGTTTTGATTTTTTCGACCTGCTCTTCTTCTGTTTCAATGGCCATGACTTTTTCGTTTCCTTATTCAGAATTTTAAATTTAATTCGTTAGGCTTTAATCAGTTGTTCGATAAACAAAGTCAAGTCATTCATTGCAACGGGTTTTTGCTCGCATTTTTTTCGCAAATACTTGATCGTGACTACATTTGAATTAATTTCATTGTCACCAAGAATCAACGCAACAGTAGCCTGGCTTTTATCTGCTCGCTTCATTTGTGACTTAAAGCTACCACCACAATTAACAACCAGACGCAATTCAGGAAACTGATCACGCCATTGCTCTGCTAACATAATGCCCTGCTTCACAGCCAGCTCACCCACCAACACCAAGCAACCGTGCGGTGTCAGCGGATCAGGTAAAGCCGACTCTTCTTCCAACAAAGCCAGCAAGCGTTCCATCCCCATAGCAAAGCCCATGGCGGGGGTCGCCTTGGCACCGAGCTGTTCAACCAAACCATCATAACGCCCCCCCGCACAGACCGTTCCTTGCGCGCCCAATTTGTCTGTCACCCATTCGAACACCGTTTTACTATAATAATCCAGACCCCGCACAAGACAGGGGTTGACCTCGTAAACCAATCCGGCCGTGTCTAGTATTTGCCTGAGTTGCTGAAAATGCGTTTCTGACTCTTCATCCAGGCAATCAATCAATTTCGGCGCCCCTTCAATCACGGATTTCAGAGCCGCATTTTTACTATCTAATACCCGCAATGGATTGCTTGTTAAGCGACGCTTGCTTTCTTCGTCCAAACTACGTTCATGCTGTTTAAGATACGCAATCAATTTTACTTTATAACGTTGCCGAACGACGGCCGTACCTAAAGAATTAAGCTGCAAGGTCAACCCAGTTAAACCCAGGGTTCGCCATAATCGTGCCGTCATCAGGATCAGCTCAGCATCAATATCCGGCCCAGCAAACCCATAGGCTTCAACACCAAACTGATGAAATTGCCGATAACGACCTTTTTGTGGCCGCTCATAACGAAACATCGACCCGCTATACCACATTCTTTGCGTTTGATTGTAAAGCAAACCATGCTCCACACCGGCTCTAACGCAACCCGCAGTGCCTTCGGGTCGTAGCGTTAAACTCTCGCCATTGCGGTCATCGAAGGTATACATTTCTTTTTCGACAATATCTGTAACTTCTCCAATAGTGCGCTTGAACAACTCTGTTTTTTCCACGATGGGAAAGCGGATTTCCTTATAGCCGTACTGTTGCATCAACTGCCGTAAGGTTTGTTCTAAATACTGCCAACGCGCGGTAGCCTCAGGCAGCAGGTCATGCATGCCACGAATGGCTTGTATACGTTCTGTCATATAAATAATTGTTGAGACGAAACCTCAGTCCAGATTTGCTTTTCCAATTTGTAAACGTGCCACATTTCCCTGTGTACGCGATAATACATCTACATTTTCACCATTATATTTAACGCTGACCCCTGGTGCAAAACCCAGCACCAAACTAAACGGCGGCACACCTTCTATCGTGGCAGTTGAACCTGCCTTTCCTATCCGTGAAACTAATCTTGCTTGTTCGGCATCATAGACTTCTGCCCATGAATCGGAAGAAAAATGCAAGGTCATCACTCCCGTATGTTCACTAATAAAGTGTTCTTCGCTTTTTTCGACTTTATGGCTTTCCGCCTTAGCCGATTCATTATTTTTTGATATTTGGGCAACAGCTCGGATTGATTCAGCGGAAATAGCTGCAAGCTGCTCTTCTTTTATCGGTTTTACGCTCGAGAGCAAAACAACGGAATCCTTTGTTGTCGTATTAGCCAAGCCATTTTCAGTCACTCTTGCCTGCTCCGCTTCGCCCGAAACAACAGAAGCAAGCGACGTATCCAGTACATTTGAAGAGTTCTCTGTTGGTAAATTAATGTCTGATCCAGCTGTACTTTCCATGGCTAAATAGTACATCCGCTCACCAACGAAACCCAGTATAGCCAAGCCAATGACGACGGCTACGCCCGTTAAAATACCACTTATGGGTATGGACGATCTTTTGCCATGCTTGCCATCTGATGAGTGCAAGGCATCGCTTAACGAGGCTAATGCAGGTGATTGTATTCCCCCTTTGTCTATAGCCGTAATTAATGGCGTTGGATCCAGACCCACCAAGCGTGCATAATTCCGGACATAGCCCTTTACAAAAACGGCACTAGATAAGCCTTCGTATTGATTGTTTTCAAGGCCCTGCACCTGTTCTAAATCAATACGTAATTCTTGTGCGATTTCTATTTCTGATAAGCCAACTTTTTTTCGTCCCGCTTTTAATTCTGCACCCACATCAAGATCACTTGCAACAGGAGGCGCATCGCCTGCTAACGAGGGTCCACATTCGTCCATTCTCTTCTCCTCTCCCGTTAATTAATTATTATTTATTTTAATTCACTCTATGCGTAATGCTTCTTTGGCTTGCATGGAACGGCCAAATCGTTCAGATAATAAATCCTTATAGTATTCCATCATTTTATGATCTCCCAGTTGCTTTTCAGTTTTTACACCAAGCAATAACATTTCAGGAGTATATGTTTCAAACGCCATAAATCGTTCCAGATAGGCTCTGGCTTTGAAATAGTCACCTTTTTTAAAGTTGATTTCTGCCATTCTCGATAAAGACACCTTCAACTTTGGATTATAAGCCAACGCTCGCTTGAAATAAGATTCTGCCCGTATCTGCTGCGCTGGAGACGTCCCCCGATAAACACAATTGCCAAGGTTTTCGAATAATAAGTGCGGCACCGAATAATTCACATTTTCCGAGAGTTTTAAAAACCATTGCTCAGCATCATCTATCTTACCCGTATTACACAGAAAAACAGCATAATTATTTTGCAAAAAAGGATCCGTAGCATCCAGTTCCAAGGCTCTGTCATAGTGGCGTTGCGCTTGCTGCATATTGTCAAGCCGGGAATAAACTTGAGCTAAATAGTGATGTGCTGGCGCATAATCAGGATTACTTTCAATAGATTTAAGCAGGCGATTTTCGGCAGCCTCATATTTTTTATTACGCAAATATTCTAGACCCATATTCGCATAGAGTTGCGCCAATTCAGCCTTGTTTTCTTTCTCTTGAGTACTCACACAACCGCTGAGAACCCCTAGTATAATGAACCACAGCATCATATATTGTTTATAGTTACAAAACATTCGTTGTTGTCATCCGGTTGTCATTGAAAAGAAAACTGCAATACGTGCTCTTTTTTTTGTAATCGTTTCGTTTTATCTACAACCTTCCCCGCCAGTTGCCCACATGCCGCATCGATATCGTCACCGCGCGGACGACGTGTGATCACCGTCAAGCCCTGTGCAGCCAGTATCTCACAAAATTTCGAAATCGCAGCATCAGACGAACGCGCATAAACTGATCCGGGAAAAGGATTAAAGGGAATCAAATTAATTTTAGCGGGCATGTCACGTAATAATTTCGCCAGGTCACGTGCTTGTTTTGGTAAGTCATTAACGCCATCCAGCATTACATATTCAAAAGTAACAGAACGATGTGCCTGACCGGCAATGTAACGACGACATGCTGGCAACAAGACTTCTATTGGGTATTTTTTATTAAGCGGAACTAATTTATCTCGTAAACTATTATAGGGCGCGTGCAGCGATACGGCCAAGCTCACATCGCTGACTTCTCCAAGACGATCGAGCGCAGGCACGACACCCGCAGTGCTCAAGGTGACTCTTCGTTTGGATAAACCGTAAGCGTTATCTTCCAGCATCAGGTTTAAAGCTTTAACGACAGAGTTAAAATTAAGTAAAGGCTCACCCATGCCCATTAAGACCACATTGCTCACAACCCGTTTTTTGCCAAAGGCATCATGACCCAATTTATCAGACAAGCGACGGATCGCAATATGTAACTGGGAAATGATTTCAGCGGTCGATAAATTACGATTAAAACCCTGCTGAGCTGTAGAACAAAAGCTACAATCCAAAGCACAACCCACTTGAGATGAGACACACAGCGTACCTCGATTAGCTTCAGGAATATAAACCATTTCAATGGAATTTCCATCATCAACCCGTAACAACCATTTAATCGTGCCATCTGCAGATTGTTGCTCTAAAACGATATCAGGTATCACAATTTCAGCCTCTTCATGCAACCAGGCACGAAGTGACTTACTGAGATTCGTCATCGCATCAAAATGGGTCACACCCAACTGGTGTATCCATTTTATAACTTGCGTCGCACGAAAAGCCTTTTCGCCTCGCGAGACGAAAAAGGCTTCCATACTCTTTCGATCGAAATCGAGAAGATTGACCTTGGCTGACATAACAGATTGTATTCTCAATTACCGAAGGCGATCACACAGATCACTGACGTCGAAAAAGAAACGTATTTCTTCCTGTGCTGTGGCCACTGCATCAGAACCGTGACATGCATTTTCATCAATAGATTCAGCAAATTTAGAGCGAATGGTACCTGGTTCCGCCTCTTTGGGGTTTGTTGCGCCCATAATTTCACGATGTTTGGCAACGGCATTTTCACCCTCAAGTGCTTGAACCATGACCGGCCCTGACGTCATAAAAGCAACCAAATCATTGAAAAATGGACGTGTTTTATGCACTGCATAAAAACCTTCCGCTTGCTCTTTAGTTAATTGCATCATACGAGCGGCAACAACACGTAAACCCGCCGACTCAAAGTGACTGTAAATCTCGCCTATCACATTTTTTGCCACTGCGTCTGGCTTAATAATAGATAGAGTGCGCTCAATAGCCATATTTTCTCAACCTCATAACCGTAAACATAACCCCCCGCGTGGATACGCGAGCTAACCCACTATTTTACATTATTGACTCCAAGCTAAGCAATTTCTACTGAATAAAAAATATAAACACTTGATT
>JAADHS010000244.1 GCA_013151745.1 Gammaproteobacteria bacterium
ATGTCTTTAATGGCGATGCTGTCGCAGCCCATCGCTTCAAATTCTTTAGCCATGTCGACAAATTGATCAATGCCATGCATTGGGCTGGTGGTATAACTGATTGCACCTTGGGCGTGTTTTCCTGCCGCTTTTATTGATTCGATTGAAACGCGCAAGTTACGTAAATCGTTCAATGCATCAAATACACGAAATACATCAATGCCATTGTCGGCGGCGCGGGTAACAAAGGCTCTAACCACATCATCAGAGTAGTGTCGGTAGCCCAGTAAGTTTTGTCCCCGCAATAACATTTGTAAAGGTGTCTTGGGTAAAGCGTCACGGAGTTTGCGTAGCCGTTCCCAGGGATCTTCTTTAAGGAAGCGAAGGCAAGCATCAAACGTGGCGCCCCCCCAGACCTCGAGTGACCAAAAACCGACCCGATCCAGTTTTTCACAGATGGGTAACATATCTTCTGTGCGCATTCGGGTCGCAATCAATGATTGATGTGCATCGCGTAATATGGTGTCTGTTATATGGAGTTTAGGCATAATATATTCTCTGAATAAAGTAACCGGGTTATAATCGCATATGCGCAGCAACCGCTGCCGCAACGACTGCGGCAAGTTCTCTGGCGGGTCTTCTGACAGAATAATTGACTAACTCAGGATGGGCTTCAACAAACCCGGTATTAAATTCCCCGCTCTGAAATTCGGGTGATCGAATGATTTCCAGATGATAGGGGATCGTTGTTTTTACGCCATAGACCGCAATATCATTCAGGGCGCGATGTGCGCGATCAAGCAATTCATCCCAACTGAGTGCCCATACCGTTAGTTTTGCACAGAGAGAATCATAATAAGGTGGAATTTCGTAACCGGAATAGATCGCCGCATCGGTGCGCACACCCGGTCCACCTGGCGCAAAATAACGGGTAACACGACCAAAGCTGGGTAGGAAGTCATTTTTTGGATCTTCCGCATTGATGCGAAACTCCATCGCAAATCCTCGCTTTGTAATATCCGATTGCTGGTGAGATAACTTTAAACCCGATGCGATCAGAATTTGTTCTCGTACAATATCCAGCCCCGTGATTTGCTCGGTTACGGTGTGTTCAACTTGTAAGCGCGTATTCATTTCCATGAAATAACAGTTTTGATCTTGGTCAATCAAAAATTCAACGGTGCCCGCATTTTCATAGGCAACGGCTTTGGCCGCGGTGACAGCCCAGTTGCCCAGTTTGTCACGTAAAGCATCGTTAATTTGGGGCGAAGGTGCAATTTCAATCAGTTTTTGATGACGTCGTTGAATTGAGCAATCACGCTCGAATAAGTGGATCACATGGCCGTGGTGATCGGCTAGTATTTGCATCTCGATATGCAAGGGGTCAACAATACATTTTTCAAGAAAAACATCCGCGCTACCAAAAGCTTTGGTGGCTTCAGAGACAACCCGGTCAAAGTTTTTATTAAGATCGGCCTCGTTTTCACAGCGACGAATGCCTCGTCCGCCCCCTCCCGAAGTGGCTTTGAGCATAATGGGATAGCCAATTTTTTTGGCAATGACGAGGGCTTCAGCCGCACTGGCAATATTGCCCTCACTGCCTGGTGTCACCGGGATATTAGCCTCGATCATGGCTTGCCGAGCCGCGATTTTGTCACCCATACGGCTAATCACCGCCGCGCTGGGGCCGATAAAAATCAAGTTGCGACGTTTGCAAATGCGCGGTAATTGGGGGTTTTCCGAAAGAAAGCCGTATCCTGGGTGAATGGCATCACAGCCTGTTGCGACAGCAAGATTGGCAATTCTGTGGGCATTTAAATAACCCGCTACGGATTCTGGCCCAAGATTATAGGCCTCATCGGCTTTTTTTACATGCAGTGAGTGGCGATCTGCGTCAGAATAAATGGCAACGGATTTGATGCCCATCTCGGCACAAGCTCGAACGATGCGAACCGCTATTTCCCCGCGATTGGCAATGAGTATCTTTTTAATCAAAGTCGGTTCCCTTTGTCATAAAAAGTCGAAGTCAACCCTGTTTAATTCCGTTTATTGTAATTAAAATCAATGTTTTATGTTGAAAAATAAGCAGCGTGATACGACTCGGCATTTGGATATTATGTCCGGCTCTAACGCACTCTGCAATAAGAATTTTCTAACTGGATAGGGGTGGAAAAATCACAGTCTACAAACAGGGCCGTTGGCGAAAAGAAAAAAAGGCTTGAAATCGTTCCATAATCCGCTATCCTTCAGCCCCTATTTTATGGGATAATCCCCTGATTTTTCAGGATGGTGTAGGCTGCTGTGAAATCTATTAATCCCTTTGCATATGCGCGTGCAGGGAGAATATTTGAAGAAAACTTACCATTAAATAGTATGGAGCGGCTTGCGCCTATGCTCCATGATACCCAAGGACAAATTATTGTCAGCTTATATTTTGATACTGATGCGGAAGGGCAAGCTTATTGCTCAGGAAACATTAAAACCACACTAATATTAGCATGTCAACGATGTATGGACGCTCTGGAATATCAAGTTGATATCAATGTCAGGCTTGGGTTGGTCAGAACCGAGCAACAGGTTGCCCAATTGGCAAAAAAATATGAACCTGTCTTGATTACAAAGGATGAAATTTCATTGTTTCAACTGGTAGAAGACGAGCTCGTTTTGGTTTTGCCTGCCTATGCCAAACACGATAAAAATCAGTGTACTGGCCAAACTTCGCATCTCGAGTTTGAAAGCAAAAAAAACAATCCATTTGCAATATTAACCAAGCTGAAAAAATAAGTGCGATTTACTTGTCGCGAATAACGTTAATAAAATACTTAGGAGAATAAAGATGGCGGTACAAAAGAGTAAAAAATCAACTTCGCGTCGGGGGATGCGTCGTGCGCATGACAGTTTGGGTACGCCCACTTTATCTGTGGATCAAGAAACAGGTGAAACGCATCGGCGGCATCACATCACACCAGATGGGTTTTATCGTGGTCGAAAAATTTTAGATACTAAGGACGACTAAAGATTTGGCATTAACTATTTCACTGGATGCCATGGGTGGGGATCATGGCCCATCGGTGGTTGTGCCAGCGGCAGTGACGGTGAGTAACGAAAACCCTGATTTACACTTGGTTTTAGTTGGGCAAAAGCAAGTTTTGGAGGCGGCGCTAAATAAAGAGGTCGGTGTCGCTAAACATCGAATCCGTATTCTGCACGCCTCTCAAGAGGTTGCGATGGGTGAATCGCCTTCTGCGGCATTGAGACAGAAAAAAGACTCGTCAATGCGAGTGGCTATTAATCTTGTACGGGATGGCGAAGCTCAGGCCTGTGTCAGTGCGGGCAATTCGGGTGCCCTGATGGCAACGGCTCGCTTCGTATTAAAGACCATTCCAGGCATTGATCGGCCGGCAATGATTTCGACTTTACCGACAATGAATGGAGAGGTTCATATGTTGGATCTCGGAGCCAATGTGGATAGCAGTGCGGAACAGCTTTTCCAATTTGCGGTTATGGGTTCGGTTTTGACCGCTGCAATTAGTGGTAAAGCCTGTCCTACGATCGGCTTGCTTAATATTGGCTCAGAGGAAATAAAAGGAAACGAACAAGTTAAGCAAGCGGCTTTATTGTTGGCGGAGAGTCATCTCAATTATGTTGGTTTTATCGAGGGAGATGATATCGGTAAAGGTACGGTAGACGTTGTTGTTTGCGATGGGTTCGTGGGTAACGTTGCGCTAAAAACGACAGAAGGGGTCGCAAAAATGATAGCGCATTTCATGAAACAAGAGTTTTCACGAAACTTTTTGACCCGACTATCTGGTGCGCTGGTATTGCCCGTGCTTAATGGGTTGAAAAAGCGAATAGATCCACGCAGATACAATGGCGCGACTTTTATTGGTTTGCGTGGAACCGTCGTTAAAAGTCACGGAGGGGCAGATCAGCTTGCCTTTGCAACCGCAATCCGTGAGGCTATTGCCGAAGCTGAAAAAGCCATTCCTAAGCTCATTGGTCAGCAGCTAGAGACGATTTTAAAAGAAAGGCGTTCGGCTTGATATATTCAAAAATCATGGGTACGGGCGGTTTTTTGCCAGAAAATGTGGTGACTAATGCGGATCTGGAAAAGAAAGTGGATACCAGCGATGCTTGGATTGTAGAGAGAACGGGAATTCGCCAGCGGCATATCGCGGTTAAAGGCCAAACCACATGTGATCTGGCAGAAGTCGCGGCGCGGCGTGCAATTGCCGCCGCCGGAATGGATACCCGCGACATTGATCTTATTATTGTTGCTACCACCACCCCCGATAAAGTATTTCCCAGTACGGCATGTTTATTACAGCAAAGGTTGGGCATATCAGGATCCCCAGCATTTGATATACAAGCGGTTTGTACCGGATTTGTCTACGCTCTTTCCATTGCTGATAAATTTATCAAAACAGGCGCGTCAACAAACGCTTTGGTGATTGGTGCCGAAACCCTTTCTCGTATTCTGGACTGGAGTGATCGTCGAACTTGTGTGTTGTTCGGCGATGGTGCTGGTGCCGTGGTTTTAAGTGCCTCAGATGAACCGGGTATTAAATCAACGCATTTGCATGCGGATGGGCGTTACGAGTCACTTTTGAATGTGCCCAGAGGCATTTCCAGTGGTTATGAAGACCTTATCGCAGGAGAAGCCTTTATTCAAATGCAAGGTACCGAGGTCTTTAAGGTCGCGGTCAAAACATTAGGCCGAATTGTTGATGAGACTCTGGCTGCAAACGGCTTAAATGATCGTGATATTGATTGGCTTATCCCCCATCAAGCCAATTTACGCATTATCACCGCAACGGCTAAAAAACTTAAAATGCCGATGGATCGAGTCATCCTCACCGTCGCGGAACACGGCAATACGTCTGCCGCATCAGTGCCCTTGGCCTTAGATGTTGCAGTAAGGGACGGACGAGTTAAGCGAGGGGATTTGTTGTTGCTTGAAGCCTTTGGTGGTGGTTTTACCTGGGGTTCTGCGCTCGTTCAGTATTAGTTAAGGAATAAGAATGGCATTAGGATTTGTTTTTCCGGGGCAAGGTTCCCAGTCTGTTGGTATGCTTGCTGAGCTGGGTGTCTCTCATGCTGTACTTAAAGAGACTTTCAAACAAGCGTCCGAGGTATTAGGTTATGATCTGTGGGCCATTACCCAGGAAGGCTCTAAAGACAAATTGGATGACACCGCTTGCACGCAACCGGCCATGTTAGCGGCTGGCGTTGCGGTATGGCGAGTATGGCAGACGTTAAATCAACCCGCACCAGGCATTATGGCCGGGCACAGTTTAGGTGAATATACGGCTCTGGTTTGCAGCGGGGCTTTATCTTTTGACTCGGCTATAAAATTAGTTGAACAAAGAGGTCGGTTTATGCAAGAAGCGGTGCCTGTGGGGCAGGGTGCAATGGCTGCAATTTTAGGTTTGTCAGATGAAGATGTTTTGACGCTCTGCAAGGAAAATGCGGAAAACCAGGTCTTGGAAGCCGTGAATTTTAATTCGCCGGGTCAAGTTGTGATCGCGGGTAACAACGAGGCCATTCATCGAGCTGTTGATGCCGCCAAAAATAAAGGTGCAAAAAGAGCTTTGTTATTGCCTGTTAGTGTGCCGTCGCATTGTTTGTTGATGAAGCCAGCAGCGGAAAAACTGGCTCGTTACTTAAGCGAGGTGACCTTTACCACAGCAATTATTCCAGTCATTAACAATGTCGATGTTATTGCCAATCGCGAGCCTGATGGTATTAAAGATGCTTTGGTGAGACAGTTGTATCGTCCCGTACGTTGGGTGGAGACGATACAAAAAATGACGGTTGAAGGGGTCACTCAAATCGTTGAATGCGGTCCAGGGAGAGTATTGGCTGGGCTCACTAAACGAATAGATAAAAATATAAAAGCATTTCCAGTATTGGACAATGCCAGCCTCGAAAAAGCAGTCAGGGATACGATAAAATGAGTCAAGATAAAGAAATTGCACTAGTCACCGGTGCCAGTCGGGGCATAGGTAAAGCGATTGTGCAGGCGCTCGCAGCAGACCATCGTGTTGTCATCGGAACCGCAACGACGGAGAGCGGTGCTGAAAAAATCACCGGCTATATGCAGGAAACGGGGGTTGTGGGTCGAGGGTATGTTTTGAATGTTACGGACCAAGCTTCGATTGATGCATTAATGGCTAAAATAAAAGATCAATATGGAGTACCGACCCTATTGATTAATAATGCAGGCATTACCCGGGATAATTTAATCATGCGGATGAAAGAAGGGGAGTGGGACGACATTATTAACACTAATTTGACCTCTGTTTTTCGACTCTCAAAAGCGTGTCTACGAGGAATGATGAAAGCACGTACAGGACGTATTATTAGTATTACCTCAGTCGTTGGCGTGGCTGGCAACGCAGGACAATCCAACTATGCCGCAGCGAAAGCAGGCATCATTGGATTTACCCGATCGATGGCCAGAGAAGTGGCTTCAAGGAACATTACTGTTAATGCGGTTGCGCCCGGGTTTATTAATACGGATATGACAAAAAATTTACCTGAATCTCAAAAACAAACATTGTTAGACCAGGTTCCCCTGTCTCGATTAGGGGATCCAGAAGAAATAGCGGCGACGGTTGCCTTTCTTGCCTCGTCAGGAGCGGCTTATATTACGGGCGAAACGATTAATGTGAATGGCGGTATGTACATGAATTAAAATAGAAATGGCTATTTTTTTGTAAATTATTGAGAATATAAGGCATGAACCCTAGTATCTCCGGCTTGTTTTCAATACAATACCGACCGCAGCATGAGTACAGTACTCATGTTGGACAGCAGTTCGATATTAATATTCATGGTCGCAGGTCACTGATTTTTGGGGTTTGTCCATTATTTCAGTGTTATAATCTGAGTGAGTAAGACAAAAAGCTGAACAAAGGCTGCCGTAAAGGTAGATCTATCAGCTACAAATTTTAATTTTCGTTGGGAGGAATAAACAGTTATGAGTACTGTTGAGGAACGTGTCAAGAAAATCGTTATTGAACAGCTTGGTGTTAAAGACGAAGAGGTTAATAACGAGTCGTCATTCGTTGATGACCTTGGTGCAGACTCGTTAGATACTGTGGAGCTGGTTATGGCGCTTGAAGAGGAGTTCGAATGCGAAATCCCCGACGAGCAAGCGGAAAAAATCACTACGGTTCAACAAGCCATTGATTATATCAATAGCAACTTGAGCTAACGGATTATGCTAGTAATCATTTCTGCTCTGCTTTATTAATACATTTAAAAATAGATAAATTTAGCTCTTTAATCCATCGCGTTTGAGTTTTAAGTGTATATCCTGTTTATTTCAACGCAGCCATGGAATGAAGAGGGGGGTGTAATGTAGGGATGATGCGTTCATTAAAATACCCGTATTGCAGGCCTTTTGTTCGTATTTTCCATTGCAACTTGAGCGATATAGTCAACTATACGCCCAACGTTGCAATGAAAACGACCAACAAAAATTCAGCTCATTCTGGGGTTTTGATTTTTGACCTCATCTTTTAAACCCCTAAGCTCAGTCTCTACGGGTATAGCGATACTCGTCTTACATCTGAAAAGGTAATAATCGTGAGTAACAACAAACGGTCTGTTGTGATTACAGGGCTGGGCATGGTGAGTCCTGTAGGCTTAAATGTTGCTGATTCCTGGTCAGCTATATTGAAGGGTCAAAGTGGTATCAAACCACTAGAGCATTTTGATGTCACCCAATTTTCAGTGCGTTTTGGCGGATCAGTTTGGGGGTTTGATGTCCATGATTATCTCACTCCCAAAGAAGCAAAAAAAATGGATCCATTTATTCATTATGGTATCGCTGCTGCAATCGAGGCTGTGGCGCACTCCGGTCTTGAAGTCACAGAGAGCAATGCACATCGCATTGGTGTTGCTATTGGATCGGGTATTGGTGGCCTGACTGGTATTGAGAAGGGGCATGATACGTTTGTGAAATCCGGGCCGCGTCGGATATCACCATTTTTTGTGCCAAGTAATATTATTAATATGATCTCCGGCAATTTTTCTATTATGTATGGCATGCAAGGTCCAAATTTTGCGATTGTGACAGCATGTACTACCGGTACGCACAACATTGGTGAGGCTGCACGTATCATCCAGCGAGGCGAAGCGGACGTTATGGTCGCCGGTGGTGCTGAAATGGCAACTTCACCAACGGGTTTAGCGGGTTTCGCTGCAGCTAAAGCACTGTCCACACGTAATGATGACCCTGCTACAGCAAGCCGTCCCTGGGATAAAGATCGTGACGGATTTGTGTTGAGTGATGGTGCAGGGGTCGTCGTTGTAGAAGAATTGGAGCACGCCAAGCGTCGCGGCGCAACAATTTATGCTGAGGTGATTGGTTTTGGTATGAGTGGCGATGCCTACCACATGACGCAGCCGTCAAATGGAGGCGAGGGTGCCAGCCGTTGTATGGAAAACGCCCTGCGTGACGCCGAAATCAACCCGGAACAAGTGGATTATATTAATGCGCATGGGACTTCAACACCGGCGGGTGATCTCGCGGAAACGGTCGCGACAAAACGTACCTTTGCAGATCATGCGAATAAGTTAGCCATCAGCTCTACTAAATCAATGACGGGGCATTTGCTCGGTGCTGCTGGTGGAATAGAAGCCATTTTTAGTGCCTTGTCTCTGCATCATCAAGTTGTGCCCCCTACTATTAATATCACAAACCCTGATCCAGACTGTGATCTTGATTATGTTCCCGACACTGCCAGAGATATGAAAATATCTATTGCGATATCGAACTCTTTTGGTTTTGGCGGCACCAACGGCACTTTGATATTACAGCGCTATTCTTGAATCTAAATGCCGTGGATCAATTGATTTTTTCAGGTTGAGAGCATGGGCTTGCTGTCCATAAATAGTAATAGTGTCGTCCAGACTCTCCCGTACTATGATGATTTGCTGGCGCTTCATGAAGCCTTACCTGAGCGTTATCCTTATTTGTTGGAAAGTACAGCTCAGGCTGATGCCAATAGTCGTTATGATATTTTGTTTGCTTTTCCGCAGCGCTGTTTAACGTTGAACTCAGAGGGTCTTCGTTTTGATGCCGAACCCAAAGTCAATTTCTCTTCATTTCTTGATGAATTTGATCAATGGTATCAGCGTGAACGGCAGCCTGACAGTGGCAGCGATTTACCCTTTACAGGAGGGTGGTTCATTTATTTGGGTTATGAACTGGCAGCAGAAATAGAATCCCGTCTGTACTTTCCCCGGCGCGACATCAAGCATCTCCCCGTCGCGTTTGCGACACGAGTCTCTTCTGCTGTTATTCGCGATCACGAAAAACGCTGCATTTATTTGGTCAGTGAAGCGGGGTATGAGGAGCAAAATCAAACCCTGCTGGCCGACTATAAACACTATGCGGCTAACAATGTCATACGTTTTGATCCGACTCTTGAATTGGTCGAGGAAGCTGCAACTAAATTTACCCAAGGGGTGGCGACAATAAAAGAATACATTCGGGCGGGGGATGTCTTTCAAGTCAATTTATCACGCTTGTGGAGAGGAAAACTGGCGAGTTCAGCACAAATAACCCACCTTTATCAAAAACTTCGAAAATCGAACCCAGCGCCTTTTTCCGGGTTGATAAAACACCAGCATGCTTATATCCTCAGTTCTTCGCCTGAGCGATTGGTGAGATTGAAAAAGGGTATCGTTGAAGCTCGACCCATCGCAGGAACCCACCCCAGAAATGATGATCTCAGGATAGATCAAGCCTTGTCTGAGATGTTGCTTGCTCATCCGAAAGAACGGGCTGAGCATATTATGCTTATTGACCTGGAACGCAATGATTTAGGACGTATTTGTCAGCCTGGCAGTATTAAGGTGAACGAACTTATGGTGTTAGAATCCTATCAACATGTTCACCATATTGTTTCCAATGTTATGGGTCATGTGAGGGCGTCGGTGTCTCCATCCGATGTTATTCGTGCCTTGTTTCCAGGAGGCACCATTACCGGTTGCCCCAAGGTACGGTGTATGGAAATCATTCAAGAACTAGAGCAAGCAGAGCGGGGCCCTTACACCGGTTCAATGGGGTATATCAATTGCGATGGATCTATGGATTTGAATATATTAATTCGAACTATATTGGCGGATGGCAAAGACATATCTTTTCGTACCGGTGCGGGGATCGTGATGGATTCCGATTCCGAGAGAGAGTTTAAGGAAACACAAGCCAAGGCGAGAGGGCTGGTGCTTGCCTTAACCCCACAGCAATGACTATGAGATATTCACTGGTTAATGGTGAGGTTCTAAATCAAATTACAATAAACGATCGTGGTTTACTCTATGGCGATGGTTTATTTGAAACCTTGTTACTTGATAACCAAAAACTATGTTTATGGCCCTATCATTATCAGCGTCTCGCTGAAGGATGTCGGCGTCTCGGTCTCGCTATTCCGAGTGAATCGCTGTTGCTTGATGAAATAAAAAAAGTTATAAATCAGGCTGAAACAACACGATCTGTTATTAAGTTACTACTTACTCGGGGGCCCGGAGGGCGAGGTTATCGAGCTTCTCATGCCGGGTCTTCGGCGACGCGAATAATACAATTATTCGATGCTGAAGAATATGATTATGAATTAACAGAGCAAGGTATCGGGGCACGAATTTGTGATACCGCTCTGGGTAAGAACAGGAAACTGGCAGGCATCAAGCACTTGAATCGTCTTGAACAAGTGCTGGCGCGTAGTGAGTGGCAACAAAAAGATATCAGGGAAGGTGTGATGCTAGACAGTGATGCCTATGTTATAGAAGGCACGATGACGAATATATTTTTGGTGATGGATAATTTCATAGTGACTCCAGAGCTAAAAGAATGCGGAGTGCATGGCATCATTCGACGGCTTTTAATAGAAAAGCAAAAACTCTTACCTTTCCCGGTGCAGATAAGACCGGTGCAAAAACAGGAACTCTATGCGGCTCACGAAATTTTTTTTACGAACAGCCTGATTGGTGTCTGGCCCGTACAGCAATTGGAAAACCATAGATATGATACAGTAGAGATCGGCAGAGAGTTAGGCCGAAAAGTAAAGATTTGGCAAAATGATGGATAAAAGGTGTAAGTCATCTTGTTTAAGATAATGGGCATTTTAGTTTTGCTGGGCAGCTTCGTTGGAGGCTGGTTCATCCTGGAATTTCAGGCGTTTATCACGGCACCCCTGCTGGCTGAGGCCAGCACGCAACAAAGTATTGTGATTCACCCTGGCACCAGTTTAAATGAATTGGCAGATACTTTATATCAAAGTCAAATAATACAACACCCTACTTACTTCAAGCTATTTGCTCGGTGGCAGGGTTATGAGAGAAAAATAAAGGCGGGAGAGTACCTTCTTACCCATGAAATGAGTGCCGAAGATTTATTACAAATGTTGGTCAGCGGAAAAGTCGTCCAGCATGCAGTTACCCTCATAGAAGGTTGGACCTTTAAACAAGTGCGTGCGGCTCTGGCTGACAATAAAAATATTATTTCGACCCTGAGTGTGTTGAGCGATGCTGACGTGATGACTGCACTCGGCTACGAAGGTTTGCATCCCGAAGGAAGATTCAATCCCGATACGTATCATTTTCCGGGTGGCACAACGGATCTTGAGTTTTTAGCACGAGCATTCAAAAAAACGGAAAATTATTTACAAAAATCCTGGGCAAAGCGAGATAAAAATTTACCTTTTAAAACACCTTATGAAGCTTTAATTTTAGCTTCCATCGTTGAGAAAGAAACCGCCGTTGCTGATGAACGAGCACAAATAGCAGGGGTGTTTGTGCGTCGTTTGAAAAAAAATATGCGTTTGCAAACAGATCCTACGGTTATTTATGGCATGGGTGATCTCTATAATGGCAATATCAGAAAAGCTGATTTGAGGCGCGATACGCCGTACAATACGTATACCCGACATGGCTTGCCGCCAACGCCAATCGCATTGGCAAGCCAGCAAGCTATTGATGCGGTGCTGCACCCTGAAGAGGGTAACAGTTTATATTTTGTTGCTATGGGTGATGAAGGACGGCATTATTTTTCTGCAACACTGGAAGAGCATAATAAAGCAGTCAGAGAGTATCAAATACTCAAGCCAAGAAGAGCGCGTGCAGAGCAAAAAATCAAGGAAGGGACGCCATGAGCGGGTGTTTTATCTCGGTTGAAGGTATAGAAGGGGTAGGGAAAAGTACCAATGTAGGCTATATCTATCAATGTTTGCAGGAGGCTGGTATTGAGGTTATGCAAACCCGGGAGCCTGGAGGAACGGAGTTGGGGGAGGCGATAAGAGAAATTTTACTAGCGCCACATTTCAAGAATATAAGCCATGATACGGAACTATTATTGATGTTTGCTGCCCGTTCTCAGCACATCAAAACAAAAATAATCCCCGCGTTATCTCAAAATCAATGGGTACTGTGTGATCGTTTTACCGATGCAAGTTATGCTTACCAAGGCGGTGGGCGGGCTATCGACTATAAACGTATTGAAGTCCTGGAGCAGTGGGTGCAAGGCACGCTTAGACCGGATGTGACTTTACTGCTCGATGCGCCCGTTGAGCTGGCCATGCAACGGGTACATCGCCGAGGGGATTATGATCGTTTTGAAATGGAAGAGGACATTTTTTTTGAAAATGTTAGAAAAAGTTATCTAGCGATGGCCAAACGGTTTTCTGATCGCTATCGAGTGATTGATGCCTCACTTGATCTTGAGCATGTTCAATCACAAATAAAAAAAGAAATTGACCTCACTATTGAGGCATATCGGGCGTGATTTATCCTTGGCAACAAAACCAATGGACATCTCTGCTTGTTCGAGTCAAGCAAAAAAAATTACCCCATGCGCTGTTTTTTAGTGGCGCTGAAGGCATTGGCAAATTAGATTTTGCACGTGAATTTGCCAACTATTTATTATGTAACAAACCTATAGACAATACAGCGTGTCAACGTTGCAATGGCTGTTTACTTTTTATTGCCGGTAGCCATCCTGATGTAAGCATTGTTGCTCCGTTAGAAAATAAAAAACAAATAGGCGTTGATCAAATCCGTGAGTTAGGCGTGTTTTTGTCCCTGACTGCGCAAAAGGCGAAACAAAAAGTAGTTATTGTTGAGCAGGCCGACAGAATGAACAACAACGCAGTTAACGGCTTATTAAAAAATCTGGAAGAGCCCAGTGGCCCGACCGTTATGATGTTGCTCAGTCATCGTCTGCAAGCCTTACCCGCGACGTTAGTCAGTCGCTGCCAGGTAATGCCATTTCCCCAGCCTGAACTCAAAGTTGCGACGCAATGGCTATCGGCTCAAGGAAACCTGGAGCTTGAGCCCGAAGTTTTGTTATCATTAACACATAGAGCGCCATTAAATGCTTTAAAAATGAGTCGCAGTAGTGATCTTACGGCCAGATCTGATCGCTTTCGCGATTTCGTCGCTCTGATTGAGCAACAAAATGACCCTATAAAATTAGCAGTTAGCTGGGTTAAGTGTAGTCAAGTTCAGCTATTTATTGGGTTGCAAAGTTGGCTATCAGATATGATCAAGCTTAAAACAACGGCAGATCTTCGCTTTATCAGCAATATTGATCTTGTTGATCCACTGCAAAAAATCTCTGCTAAAATAGGGATCCAAACCTTGTTTAAAAGTTATGACTTGACTTCGGAATCACTTCGATTGACAGAAACTCAGGCCAATTCAGTACTGGTATTAGAAACACTTTTGATTCATTTATCTTGCATGAGAGCACGGTGACGGATGACAAATACGGAGAACACTGCACCGCCAGCAAAGCAGAAAGGGATCTTATCGCTGACGATTAAAGATAAGGGTGCCTTATACGCAGCTTATATGTCTTTTATTAAAGGCGGCGGCTTATTTATTCCGACTAATAAAAGCTACAAGCTGGGTGATGAAGTTTTTATGTTGTTAAAGCTGATGGATGAAACTGAAAAAACCCCGGTTGTTGGTATCGTTGTTTGGAAAACACCCAAAGCAGCTCAAGGTAGCCGGATCACCGGTATTGGTGTCCAGTTTTCTCAAGATAGCGAAGGTGCAGCCATTCGCGATAAAATCGAGACCTATCTCGCCGGTACACAGAACGCGGATCGCCTTACCCATACTATGTGACGCTTGTGGCCTCGTTGATTATTCAAGGTTAACTATTTCAAGAAGAACCACTTCCTTATATTCTTATCCTAAAAAATTCAGTTAATCTACGATGACAACACAAGCTTTTCATAGATTAAAAATCTAT
>JAADHS010000171.1 GCA_013151745.1 Gammaproteobacteria bacterium
ATACCACCACCCATACCACCACCCATACCACCACCCATACCACCACCCATACCACCACCCATACCACCACCCATACCACTACCCATTTGTGCCAGGGTGATGGGTTTGGATGAAAGCTCCAAAGAAGGGGTTGCAATAGTGAGTGAATGGTTTAACGCAAACACAGAACTGCTTGCAGCACATCCTAATAACGCAACAGTTAAGATTGTTGTCTTCATAACTTGAACTCCTGTTAAATTGATCTGGCCTTAATATGGCCTTAATCTATCCTTGGTAAAATACTAACAGTACCAATCTATTGGCAAAGTGGTAGTAGTAAGTAAAAAGAAATAGGCAAGGACTGAGCCAGAAATAAATAACATTTAAAACCAACAAGATAAAAAGATAATAATAAAGCAAGTGTCTTTTTCAGAAAAAATATGTCTCCTTTTAGAGAAAAGTATTTAATATTTATATGTATCTTTCTTTATTTTAAAGCAAGGCCGGATAAACTCATTCCTGTTGATGAATGTGATAATGAAATATAAGTCACGTCTATGCTTAAAACATAAACCGTAAAATTCGACAAAAAATATATAGTGCAAAGCCTGAGGTTTATTAGTAGGTAAATGTCCTTTGTCTCCTTTTAGAGAAAAGTATTTAGGTTTTGTGTGTATTTCTCCTGTGTTTTTAGCTAATTAAAAAATAGTGCTAAGATTCTAATCTCCATTTCTCAATAGGGGCACACGAAAATCGCGCAATAGATTGTTTTCACCATAAATATGGTGAAAGAGAGGAATAACCGTGTCTATTTGCTAGCGAACACTGTGGTATTCCCTTGATGTGTGAAATTAACTTTTAAAACAATAGGTTGTCGGGGTTGTGGAATCCGGTGAAAAATGGGGGCTAGAATGTGAGTGATGAGCCAGCGCTCAAAAAAATGAATTATTAGCTTTGGATATAAATGCCCCTTTTCCTGCTCGCTCTTTTACTCTGAATGTAAGTTATTTTTCTTTTATCCAGATCAACTTATGTCTCAATATGACGACAAAATAAAAACCGGCAATTCATGGCCCTTGTTCGTGAGTTCCAGGGTCTTTTTCCCCTTTTTTTTATAGCTCAAAATATAGAATCTTTACGATTGAACGTTTGACTATCACGGCGCTGATACGACCGACAAAATTATAATATTTATAGCTGTGTTATGATCCTAAAAAAATCAGTTGATCTACGGCACATAGCACAAGTTCTTGATTCATCTAACTATGCGAAAAAAGTCTCATCACCGTCACGTCAAGGTGACCACGATTTTTTTTGCTACGTTATCTAAATCAATATCTTGCATTCTGTGCTCGCGTCTAACTGAGTTTTCTAGGATGATCGCTTCATTTGTATTGAATTGACGTGATTCCGTTAATTATTCATGAAAATATGTAAGGCATATGCTGTTTTGATAAGGATGGTGGTTTCTAAATACGAGGAGATCGAAAGGCAGTGTGTTCGTGGCTTAGGTTGGAGTCAGGATGATTCAATCCACTATTCAATTATAATAACATCGCGATGAAAAAGGGTATTAACGTTAATGTCTTGCTTCGACCTTTTATTTAGTTTTTAGAGAGAAACTGATGCGTTTTTGGTTTATTGTACCTGCCGCTGGAGTGGGTCGTCGTATGGGGGGCGTATTACCTAAACAGTATTTAAAGCTAGGTGAGCAAACCATCATCGAACATACTTTATATTGCTTGCGTAATCATCCTGCGATATCAGGTGTCGTGCTTGTTATTTCTCCAACAGATCAATATTGGCCACAACTCCATTTACCTGAATACAGTGTTCCTCTATGGGTTGCAGAGGGAGGGGTGGAACGATGTCACTCGGTACTGAACGGTCTCTATAAACTACAAGAGCGAGCGGCTGATGATGACTGGGTCTTGGTTCATGATGCGGCAAGACCTTGTTTGCGAGCCGATGATATAGATAAATTAATCAATAATCTTCAAACCCACGCTGTGGGAGGGCTTTTGGGTTTGCCTGTTGCGGATACAATTAAGCAAGTCGACGAGAGTGGAATGATAACAAAGACCGTTGATCGTTGTGGTTTATG
This sequence comes from Gammaproteobacteria bacterium, assembly GCA_013151745.1. Classification (GTDB taxonomy): domain Bacteria; phylum Pseudomonadota; class Gammaproteobacteria; order JAADHS01; family JAADHS01; genus JAADHS01. Next base: position 2,084 of record JAADHS010000171.1, read on the forward strand.
GCGTGCTCTAACGCCGCAAATGTTTCGTTTAGGGTTGCTCAGAGAGGCATTGAATAATGCTTTGTCAGTGGGGTATATAGTGACTGATGAAGCGTCTGCAATGGAGTTTCAAGGTTATCGTCCTATGATGATTGAAGGTGCTGCTGATAATATCAAAATGACCCATCCGAATGACTTAAGCTTGGTTAAAACCTTTTTACAACAGCAGGGACGCGCCATATGAGAATAGGACATGGCTATGATGCGCATCGATTTGGTGAAGGTCGTCCCCTGGTTTTAGGCGGCGTTAAAATAGAGTACCCCTTCGGGTTGCTTGCCCATTCTGATGGCGATGTTTTGCTTCATGCCGTTTGTGATGCTTTGCTGGGTGCGCTGGCTCTGGGTGATATTGGTCGTCATTTTCCTGATACAGAAATCGAGTTTGAAAATATAGACAGTCGTGTGTTATTGCAGCAGGTTGTGAAGCAGGTTCATGAAAAAAGATATGTCATCGGTAATCTGGATGTGACGGTGATTGCTCAGCAACCTAAGCTTAAACCTTATGTTGCCAACATGGTACAAAACCTCGTTGAAGATTTACAGGTCAATGTGTCGCAGGTTAATGTAAAAGCGACCACAACGGAAGGCATGGGTTTTGCCGGTCGTTGCGAAGGTATAGCCGTACATGCTGTGGTAGTGTTAGTCGTATCGCCATGAACTCTTTGGCTCGTGTTTATTCTCCGAGCTGTGGTCATGGTGTTATTCGAATGTCTAGTGCAGATTTTTTTGTGGATGAGATTTTGGGTTTTTCACCTGACGGGGAGGGAAATCATGTCTTGTTGCATATTGAAAAAAAAGAAACCAATACGGAATGGCTAGTTAGACAACTGGTTCGCTTTGTCGGTGTTAAAGGGGTGGATATTGGTTATGCCGGGAAAAAAGATCGGCATGCTCATACTAAACAGTGGCTAAGTATTCACATGTCAGGAGTGGTTGAGCCTGACTGGGATCAGTTTAATACGGATCAATATAAAATTCTGGCGGTACATCGTCATCGAAAAAAATTACGACCAGGTTATTTACAAGGTAATCGTTTTACTCTTGTTGTTAGAGACCTTGAAGCGGATGAAATTTTTCTTGAGGCGCGCTTGCAGAAAATACAACAATCCGGTGTCCCGAATTATTTTGCTGAGCAGCGGTTTGGTCACAATAATCTGGAGTCTGCAAAAAAATGGTTAGCAGGGAGGCAGAAAAAAACAAAAAAATCGCAGCGAAGTCTCTATATTTCAGTGTTGCGCTCTTATTTGTTTAATTGTCTTTTGGACTATCGAGTTCGAGCTGGAAGCTGGAACCAGGTGTTAGATGGTGATGTTATGATGCTTTCGGGATCTCGTAGTTGTTTTGTTGCCGATACTCAAGATGATTCTTTGCAGCAGCGGTTGAGCGAGCATGATATCGCGCCTACCGGCCCCCTGTGTGGTTCAGGCGATGTTCTGGTGCAAGGCCAGGTTAAAGCGTTAGAGCAATTGGTATTGGCTCCCCACCAGGGCTGGATTGATGCCTTGGTCGTTAAAAAAGTGAAACAGCGACGCCGCTCATTAATGTTGCCATTAAGTGACATGAGCTGGCAGTATGAAAAGAGCGCCGCTTGTTTGACGATACGATTCACTTTGCCAAGTGGTGCTTATGCGACAGCCGTTTTAAGAGAGTTGATAGACTATAGAGATCAGCAAAAAAAGACAAATCTTAGTTAGCGCGACTAAAGTACAGACAACGCATTATATAGTGCTATATACTGACCTTGATTTTTGATGGAGGAGTAAGGGTGGGGTCTTTTGCAACGGGTCATTTTCATGAATCAAGGCATTCCAAGTTAGCGCTTTTTACACGAGTGACGGATGCACTTTTGGTCGTGACAAGTTTTTGGTTTCTTACGTGGTTCTATGGCGTCACTTGGGATGATCAACTCGGCATTGTTGTTGCCAGTGGTACGGGTATTTTTGTGTTTTTGGCTGAAACCAATGATTTATACCGCTCTTGGCGCGGTGCGCCCTTGTGGCAAGAAGGGATTCGCCTGTGGTGGGTTTGGTTGGGTGTGGTTCTGGGTTTGCTATTTCTTGCTTATACGACAAAATCATCAGCAGAGTATTCACGGCGAATGATATTGAGCTGGTTTATATTAACGCCGCTGTTGCTTACGAGCTGGCGTAGTTGTCTTCATTTTATTGTCGGTCACATGCGGCAACGTGGTTTTAATACCCGTGCTGTTGCGATAGTCGGTGCGCGAGATATTGGTATCAAACTGGCGAATACTATAGGTAAGGCACCCTGGATGGGATTGGATCTCATCGGTTTTTATGATGATCGTGATCCCAGCAGCGACAGTACGCGTATCGCCCCCGGTCTCTCGCAGCAGGTGGTGGGGACGTTAGACGACCTGATCTCTGCGGCAAAAAAAAGTGAAATTGATCAAGTCTATATAACGTTACCCATGGAGGCCGAAAAACGCATTCGACAACTGATTTCCAAATTGTCAGATACCACTGTTTCTGTACATATGCTGCCCGATTTTTTTACCTTTGATTTAATGAATGCGAGTTGGAGTCATGTCGGTGAACTCCCCACCATGACGATTAAAGAAACGCCCTATTATGGCGTAGATAGCTGGGTTAAAAGGGTTGAAGATATCGTACTCTCTTCTATCATCCTGCTTGTTATTGCGATACCTATGTTATTCATTGCCTATGCCGTGAAAACTTCTTCGCCAGGACCGGTGATCTTTCGCCAGTATCGTTATGGCTTGCAGGGACAGCGTATAGAAGTCTGGAAATTTCGTTCAATGGCGGTATGTAAAAAAGAGACGGATCAAGTTATTCAAGCGACCCGTGAAGATCCTCGTGTGACATCGGTAGGGCGTTTCTTGCGGCGTACTTCTCTGGATGAACTGCCTCAATTTATTAACGTTCTGCAAGGGAAAATGTCTATTGTTGGTCCTAGGCCGCATGCTGTAGCGCATAATGAGCATTACAGAAATGAAATTGATGAATATATGTTGCGCCATAAAGTCAGACCTGGCATTACCGGTTGGGCTCAAATTAATGGCTGGCGTGGAGAGACGGACACCATTGAAAAAATGAGAATTAGAGTTGAGCATGACTTAGCTTATATTCGAAATTGGTCATTATGGCTTGATCTTAGAATAATATTCGTTACTGTTTTAAAAGGGTTCTCAGGAAAAAACACTTATTAATTTGACGTTTATTGTTCCTGCATTCAAATGAAAGCACCGGGTTAAACCGACAGAATGTGATCATTTGCTGGATACAGGTAATCTTTTATTGACTGTTGGAGTCGGTATTGTTATAAAAAATATTCCGTTGTGATGCGGTTGTTCGGGAGACAGTCGCCAAGGGTTAATGAATCTGGATTTGAACGAAACTAAGGGTGGGGTTAATGAAAAATATAATACGTACATTTGCAACGGTCGTTGCGGTAATGAGCTTGGTTTTTGCATTCACTGCGCCAGCTTTTGCTAAAGGAGATGCAGTTGCAGGAAAAGATAAAGCAGCTCTTTGCGCGGGTTGTCATGGCGATGATGGTAACAGTATGTCAGCTGAATTTCCTCGTTTGGCCGGTCAATATGAGGCTTATATCGTCAAACAAATAGCGGATTTTCAAAAGGGTCGTCGCCTTAATAACGAAACGATGGCAGGTATGGCGGCAATGGTGGCCTCTGTTCAAGATGCAAAAGACATTGGTGCTTATTATAATGCTCAAAAAATGTCTAAAAAGCCTATTGCTCCAGTTGATAAAAAGTTAGCCGCACAAGGAAAAAAATTATTTAATGAGGGTTTGCCGCGTAAAGGGGTTTATGGCTGTGTTAATTGTCATGGTAAAAATGGTAAAGGAAAATCGAAGAGCATCTCTGCTTTCCCTATTATTGGTGGGCAGCACAAAGATTATCTAATTAAAGAGCTGAAAGACTTCCGAGCCGGGACAAGAGCGAATGATCCAGGCGGGATGATGTCTGATATAGCCAAAAAATTAGGTGATAAAGATATTGACGCTGTTGCGCACTATTTGTCTGGTTTATAGAGCGAATAATTCAAAGAAGCGAATTATATATCCGTGGCGTTTGAAATTTAGGTGTTGAGAGTGTGTCCTATTCATTTTCTGGCAAAGCTTCCGCACCCCTGCTTACGCTCATTACCTACATCCCTGTAGGCAAGGTGGGAAACGAGGTGTAGCTGGGGGCTATTGCGAGGAGTTTTAACGTGTAGCTAGGGGATGAAGAGGGCGTGTAATCACACCTAAATCTTAATCTCTACGGGTATATATGTAATATAGTTCGCTTTTTTTATTCCCTTGGAAAAGAAATAAGATGTTGTGCACTGAGCCGAAAGCCAACTTGTTCGCCAATCTGGTAGTCATAGTGACTTGGGAACAAAGCAAGAATACTGTTCCCGCTTGCAAGTTGTAATGTATACAAAATGGAAGCCCCTTTAAAGGCACGTTGCATGACTTTGCTGCGCAGAGGGCTGTCTGTCTCTGTGGCGGGAACGATGTCATCAGGGCGAAGCAATACATCCACTTCGCTGCCCACTTCCAGGGTATAAGCCCGATCCCCTTTAATGATGCCTACTTCAGTTTCTACTGTCTCTGGACTTAATAAAGTGCCTTTGAGAAAGACACCCTGACCAACAAAGTCTGCGACGAAACGGTTGATGGGTTCATGATAGAGGTTGAAGGGGGTATCCCATTGCGCTATTTGTCCTTGATCCATGACGCCAATGAGGTCAGCCAGGACGAATGCTTCTTGTTGGTCATGGGTAACAAGAATGCTGGCGATGCCTTCATTTTTCAAAATGTCACGCACTTCAGTACCTATGCGCTCTCTAAGGTCAATATCCAGGTTGGAAAAAGGTTCATCCATTAGTATCAAGTCTGGGCGAGCGGCCAGAGCACGCGCTAGTGCAACCCGTTGTTGCTGGCCGCCTGACAGTTCATGAGGGTAACGTTCCTCAAAGCGTTCTAGTCCGACGACCTTTAGCAGTCGCGCTGCTGTTTTGCGTTTTGCCATAGCGCTCATTTGGCGTAGACCAAAACAAATGTTGTTAATGACGTTCATATGAGGAAACAAGGCATAATCCTGAAATACCATACCGATGCGTCTTTTTTCTGGAGCCAGAATGTATCCAGGTCTGGATGCGGTGACGTCTCGAAGAATAATTTCACCTGCGGTGATAGGTTCAAAGCCAGCAATGGCGCGCAAAGCCGTGGTTTTACCGCAGCCACTTTTTCCTAATAAGCAGGTAAAACTACCTTTGTTGACATGCAGGCTTAAATTTTGAAAAATAGCTTGATCGTTGTATTGACATTCAATCCCTTGTACGTTGAGCAATACCGTCATGAGCAGAGCAGCAGTTCTAACAAGGCTTTCTGGATGTGAAGACGGTTTTCTGCTTCATCCCAAACTACGCTTTGTGAGCCATCAATGACATCAGCACTGACTTCCTCACCTCGATGCGCGGGAAGACAGTGCATGAATAAGGCATTTTTATGAGCCAAAGACATGAGCTCTTGCGTGACTTGAAAGTGGTCAAAGGCTAACTCTCGAGCTTTTTGTTCCGTTTCTTGTCCCATACTGGCCCATACATCAGTTACGATTAAATCGGCATTGTGTGCTGCCGCTTCAGGATGGTGGGTGAGGGTAACAAAGTCCGTGTTTTGACTAACATGTTCTTGACTGGGTTCATAGCCTTCTGGCGTAGCAATAGTCAGTTCGAAATCAAATTGGCGTGCAGCATTAATATAGGAATAACACATATTATTGCCATCTCCTATCCATGCGACTTTTTTACCTTTAATGTCACCGCGATGTTCAAAATACGTTTGCATATCTGCCAGTAGCTGGCATGGGTGTGCCAAGTCAGTTAGGCCATTGATGACAGGGACTCGTGAATATTCAGAAAAAAGTTTTATTTTATCGTGTTCGAAAGTGCGAACCATAATAACATCGACAATACGTGACAATACTCTGGCAGTATCTTCAACGGGTTCGCCTCGACCCAGTTGCGTGTCGCCAGGGAGTAAAAAAATGGCGTGTCCCCCCAGTTGGATCATAGCTGTTTCAAATGAAATTCGGGTTCGGGTTGAGGATTTTTCAAAAACCATCCCTAATACTTTATGTTTCAGGGGTTCGTATATTTTGCCTGCGTATTGATCCCGTTTTAATTCGGATCCGCGATGCATTAGTTGGCGTAGTTCAGCTGGACTTAAGTCAATCAGCGTCAAAAAGTGCTGGACACTCATGGACATTTCCTAATGATGATTGTTGCTAAATTCATTAATAATGAAGGTTAAGGTTTCAGTTATAAAATTGATTTCTTCATCCTCAATAATGAGCGACGGTAAGAGTCGAATAACAGAGTCGGCGGTGACGTTGATGAGCAGACCTTTGTTTAATGCCATTTGAATCAGTTCAGCGCAGGGTATATTGAGTTCGATGCCGATCATCAATCCTTTGCCCCGTATTGTTTTTAAAAGTGGATGTCCACCCAATTGAGCTTGCAAAGCATTTTGTAGTTGTAAGCCTCGTTGCTGAGCTTGTTGAGCCAGATTTTGTTCTTTCATGACGTCAATAACCGTTTGTCCTACTGCGCAGGCTAACGGATTACCGCCGTAAGTGGAGCCGTGGTTGCCGGGTTGGAAGACTTCAGTGGCGACCCCTTTCGCCAGGCAGGCACCAATGGGTATTCCGTTACCTAGGGCTTTTGCGAGTGTTAATACATCAGGTTTTATGCCGTGGTGATCAGCAGCGAGCCATTCACCTGTGCGGCATAGGCCGCTTTGAATTTCGTCTAACATCAATAGCCAGCCATTTTGGTCGCAGATTTCACGTACTTTGTGGAGATAGTCGCTACTTGGTATATTGATCCCGCCTTCTCCTTGAATGGGCTCCAGAAGTACAGCAACAACATTTTTGTGGCGATGTGCAATTTGCTCAATTGCATCGCTGTCGTTATAAGGAACTCTGAGAAATCCTCCGACCAAGGGTTCAAAACCCGCATGAATTTTTCTATTGCCTGTGGCGCTGAGCGTGGCTAAAGTCCGTCCGTGAAAACTTTGCTCAGCGACAATGATCGTGGGTGTTTTAATTTTATTATTATTACCATATAGGCGAGCTACTTTAATGGCTGTTTCATTCGCTTCAGCACCTGAATTGCTAAAAAAAACATTAGACATGCCGGTGGTTGTACATAAGGTGTCAGCGAGTTTTTCCTGGTGTTCAATATGATAAAGATTAGACGTATGGATTAATTTACTGGCTTGTTTGCATAGGGTTTCCGTTACAGCAGGATGTGCGTGGCCAAGATTACAGACTCCAACACCGCTGATGGCATCAATATATTCCTGGCCAGCTGTATCCCACAGCCGTAAGCCTTTGCCGTGACTGAAGGTCACAGGTAATTGACGGTAGGTTGCCATGAGCGAGTTTGTTACCATAGATCTAGCCTTTTCAATAATAAAAACCTCCAGTCTATCGTTTGTGAAGATATTTCGCAAGAAATAACAAGCAGAAAAATCAGGAGATATAATGTATGATTTCGTCTAAGCGTCTGCGTGGACTGGGTGGGGGCAATTCAGCGGGGTAACCAATACTCAGTAAGGCGACGGGTCTGATTTGCGCTTTAAGGTCAAGAATGGAACTGACTTCATCTTCATTAAAATTGCCGACCCATGTCGAGGCCATGCCCGCGGCAACAATGGCGAGCTGAGCATAGGATGCAGCAATGGTTGCATCTTGAACCGAGTAAAGTCGCCGACCGCGCTCACCATATTTTTCTGCTGATCGTTCTGGGTCCGAACAAAAGGCCAGGCAAACAGGAGACTCTGATATAAAAGACTGATTTAAAGAAGCTTTTTGTAGTTGTTCGCGTTTTTTTTGGTTATGCACAACCCACAAGCAGTAAGCTTGCAAGTCTCCCGCCGAAGGAGCCGCACATGCCATTTCTAAAATGGCGTGTAGTTTCTCCTGTTCAATGGGGCGATTATTCTGAAATTTTCTGACAGAATGTCGATGGCGTACGGTTTCAAAAAAGTCCCACATTAGGTTTGACCTTCTTTTAGTTGAGCTAAATCGGGGTGCTCGGGGGCATTAAGCTGTAATATTCTCAAGGTATCATCGGCTAAATTATACAGGCCAAGATGACGGTAAGCTTTGATCATTATAACAAGAGCCTCAATAGATGAAGCCGTTCGTTTATAATTGTTGATGACATATTTTGCACGATTGGCTGCGGCAATATAGGCGCCGCGTGTAATGTAAAAATGGGCAACATTAATTTCGTATTTGGCCAGAATACTATGTAAATAGATGAGTCTTTGAGCTGAGTCAGCGGCATAGTCGCTGTTGGGGTATCGTTTGATTAATATGGAGAAATATTGAAAAGCCTCTTGGGAGCCGCGTGCCTCTCTTGCTGATGGATCCAGGTTAAACAAATAATCCAGTGTTCCCATGCTTTGATAAAAACTGGCTAATCCTCGCATATAATAGGCATAATCGACCTTGGGATGGCGCGGATATAGCTTAATAAAGCGGTCAGCAGCAGCGATTGCAGATTCAGGTTCATCGAATTTGTAATAAGCAAAAATAATATCCATTTGTGCTTGTTGTGCATAACGTCCATAAGGAAAGCGGGCTTCCAGGCTTTCTAAATAACGCAGCGCAGTTTCATAGTCAGCCGTATTCAATGCGCTTTTGCCGGTATCATATAATTGGCGTGCAGACCAATCGCTCGTTTCGTCTTCGATTTCTGGCACCATAGAGCAAGAACTGATACTAAAAATCAAAGCCAGAGCCAAGAGTATTCTGGCGTAGAAGGAATCGCTGGGTTTCATAGCCCGATACATAGTTGAGTCCTAAGTCTGAGGGGGTGCAGTGATGTTGCCACTACTGTAAAATTTACAAATGATATTTTACCGGATTGTACCTGTTCAGCATAGTCTAAAAAGAAACGGTAGCAATTTTAATGATAAACATATTAAGGCATCTGCTGGCAGCGGGATGTTTTTGTTGGTGGCGATTTAATGACAAAACAGATTAAGGATGAGGCATTGATCAAACAAATAGATCCTGCCATGGCGGGGTTTCGTCTGGATCACTGCCTGCAACAGTTATTTTCTGAATATTCTCGGGCAAGGTTGCAAAAATGGGTTAAAGAAGGAAAGATAAGCGTTGATGGTCGTTTGCCTCGATCCAAGGACAAAGTCTTGGGTGGCGAAACGATTGTGTTGATTCCTGAGGTCGAAATTCAGAAACGTTGGCAGCCTGAAGCGATAGACCTGGATATTGTTTATGAAGATGAAGCGGTCATTGTACTGAACAAGCCAGCCGGTTTGGTTGTTCATCCTGCGGCCGGTAATCAACAAGGCACTTTGCTGAATGCTTTATTGCATCATGCGCCTGAACTGAATGCCATACCCCGAGCAGGTATTGTGCATCGATTAGATAAAAATACAACCGGGTTGATGGTGGTCGCACGAACTCTGACGGCGCAAAAAAATTTAGTGGAACAGCTTCAAGCTCGTTCTGTTACTCGTGAATATTTGTCATTGGTGGTGGGTACTATCATTGCCGGTGGCACTTTAGAATGGCCTGTTGGGCGTCACCGAGTGGATCGTAAACGCATGGCTGTTATAGAGGAAGGTAAACCGGCCATGACGCATTATCGGGTTTTAGAACGTTATACGCATCATACCTATTTAAGGGTTAATTTAAGCACAGGTCGTACCCACCAAATCAGAGTGCATTTGTCTCATATGAATCACCCTTTGGTGGGCGATCCGGTTTATGGTGGACGTTTACGAATACCTAAACAAGCGAGCGATGAGTTGGCGAATTGTTTACGAGGTTTTCGTCGCCAGGCATTACATGCTGGGCGTTTGAAGTTTGTACACCCCGTGACGCAAAATGAAGTCGAGTTCAGTCGGCCCGTTGCCAAAGATATGGCCGACATGCTGGATATCATGCGAGAGCATGATGCTGATCAGAAAGTAGTAAAGCGGTTTTGAGTCGATTTGTTATGTAAGGGGCTGTAAAAATAACTTTACATTACCCTATCCCTTCCTTCGGCGTTGCATCAAAGGTTACATACAATGAGTATGCGCCCCTTGGTGTGCTTTGCCTACATGGAATTAGGTAAGGAGCGTGAGCCATGGATGGCGGAAGCTTTGAAGACAAAACGATAGTCGGCGTAGAATGTAAAGTTATTTACAGACCCTAAGGGTTAAAAACTTGACCAGTACAAACATTATAAAACCGGATTGGCCTGCACCGTCCCATGTTTATGCTGCAACGACGTTACGAATGGGAGGGGTAAGTTCTGGTGTTTTTGATACCTGGAATATGGCATTGCATGTTGGCGATCAACAACACAATGTACTGGCCAATCGAACTCGCCTTTTTCAGCAGTTGAATTTACCCGCTGAACCGGTATGGCTGAACCAGGTTCATCAAAATACTGCGGTGGAGGCCTCTAGCGCAAACGGTGGTGTCATTGCTGCGGATGCCAGTTTTACGAGCCAGTCTGAAATAGTCTGTGTGGTGATGACTGCTGATTGTTTGCCCATTTTGTTGACGGATCTGCGAGGGCAATACATTGCTGCTATTCATGCCGGTTGGCGAAGTTTAGCGGGGAGAGTCGTTGAATCAACACTAAGCAAAATGAAGGTGAAAAACAGTCCTGTTATTGCTTGGTTGGGGCCTGCAATATCTCAGGATTTTTTTGTAGTGGGTGGCGAAGTAAGAGCCTTATTTTTAGAAAAAGATTTAAAAAATAAACAAGCATTCAAACCCGTAGATCATCATTCCAAAAAATGGCGGGCTGATCTCACTATGCTGGCCAGGCTTGCGCTGAACAAAAACGGGATTAATGCGGTCTACGGTGGGCAGTGGTGTACCTACACAGACTACGGTCGTTTTTATTCCTATCGTCGTAGTGGTGAAACGGGACGAATGGCGACATTAATTTGGAAGCACACGAGAGATTAATATGAAATATTGGTTCACGTTCTTAAGATTTCCTGACATTGATTTTTTTGCAACGATAATTGATTAATTTAGGTTGAACAAGAAAAATAATAAACCGGTACGACCCTTTCTAGTGTCGAATCCCCGCCATGGTGATAACGCAAACCTTCTTTGGAAATTCGAAATCCATGATCGGCAAATACCAAGAGTGGTAATCGTTTGTCTAGGCGTGTATAGATAGGCTCAATAGCCAGTCCAAGTTTCGCTTTTACCATGTGACATAAGTGCTCAAAAGGTAAAAATTCTTGATGTATTAATTCGTCAATGACATTGATTTTTTCAAATTTTTTATTCATATTCAAGGCGATCAATTCATCATAAAAAGCATCGGTGGTGGTTAGACCAGAAACGTAGGCATGTTCCATTTTTTGGAATTTCCAGTCGTGTAAAAATTCAGTGAGCCAGCTCTTTAACGGGTTTGATAAAACTAATCCCGCTGCATCTAGAATTAACCATTGATAGTGACTGTGTTCTTCTAATAGAACACGCACTGGAGACAGTTTATCCGTGACCGCAGTGTGCGCCAGGTTATCTAGCCGGGTGAGCCATGCTTGTTGATCAATACAAACCATTTTTTGATGATATAGATACAACTGTTCACTCAGCATAACCAGGGCATCAATAGAAGATACCGTACTCGGTCGAATTAATTCTATCGCTGCTTTTACTAATGAACAAGCTTGTCCGTGTTGAACAACGGTGATTTCACCTTGGGCAATCGCTTTTAAAATAGCATCAAGCATGATTTCAGGTAAATTCAAATTTTGTAATCGCGACAGAGCCTTTGAACTGACCTGGGTTATGTTAACCGCATTAAATACAGAGGGGTCGTTTAACATTAAGAACCGTTTTGGCAACGCCACGCCCAGAGTTAACGCCTGGGTGAGGCACCAGCTATAAAGATCATCACCCT
>JAADHS010000040.1 GCA_013151745.1 Gammaproteobacteria bacterium
GCTTTGGCAAATAGATGAAAACCTTCTTGCCCGGCAACATCTTTAAAAAGGTAATAAAGACCACCAATACCAAAGTCCTGATACTCTAATGCACCACTGGGGGAAAGTGTCACTTCACCCAAATCTGAATAATACGCTTCAATACTTATCGCATCAGACCAATCGTAACCCGCGAACAGCTTCCAACCTGCATCGTTATCGTCGTCAACATCAAACCCGGTATCAGCCGTATCCGGGTTCATTTCAGAAATACCTGCACCCACGCCTCCATACCACTGTTTCTTCATCGTATTCTCTGCTATAACCGTGACAGGCATTAAACTGCCGCATACAAATATAGCGAGTACGACAGCCATCACTGACGAGCTTTTCTTGAACCTCCGCCACAATGAGTGCAGCATTAGAATCACTAACATCAATGGCAATAGCGGATCAAATCGAGCATCAGGGTTAACTGTACAGCCTCCTACTCCGTCCAGACCCGTTTTTAAAGGCGCATTCGATGGAGACCCGGGTACGCCTGGTGCACCAGCAACCCCGACATTATCGGGGTCTTGAAAATCGGCAATGCCATCACCGTCCGTGTCGGGTATCGGTAAGGGATTCGACTCCAAATTATCTTTATAACCATTATTATTAACATCGATAATATCATCCAGAATTCGATCATTATTACTATCACGCCCTCCGGCTTCAATAACATCGCTACGACCATCACCATCCGCATCGAGGTCAATATAATCTTTTATTCCATTACCATCGGTATCTGGAACGGCAGGGGGCGTTGCTGCAATAGAGTCATTCAGTCCGTCACTATTTTCATCAAGAATAGGAAGTGGGAATTGAAACTGACTATTGTCATCAATCCCGCCTCCTTCTCGAATATCAGGGATACCATCGTTGTCGGAATCTAAATCACGATAATTGGGTACTGCATCGCCATCCGAATCAACAGGCTGACCATCTTCTGCTTCACCACGCTCAATATTATCTAAAATGGCGTCATTATCTGAATCGAGGTCGCGGAAATCGGCCACACCATCCCCATCAGTATCAACCGGAGCATTTCCTTCTGCTAAACGATCATCAAGTCCATTGCCATCCTGATCTTCAACCTCATCAATACGACCATTGTTATCGGCATCAACAACGTTTCCTGGGTCTGCTTCCAGCAAATCCGAGATGCCATCGTTATCACTGTCTGTATCCAGGCTATCCGCGACACCATCGCCATCCGTATCCCGCTCGCCCGAACCTTCAACGAGATCCGTCAATCCATCATTGTCGTCATCTTCATCACGATTATCTCCAATACCATCACCATCACTGTCCCGACTTTCTTCTGGATCTAATGGAAAGGCATCTTCGTCATCGGATACGCCATCATTATCCGAGTCGACATCGTCTCCCGTACCCCCTTCCCCGGGGATGAGTGGAAACGCATCCTCACCATCAGGCACGCCATCGTTGTCATCGTCTTCATCGATAATATCCACAACGCCATCCCCATCCGTATCTGCGCACTGGATAGCATCATTGCTTTCATCCTGACTGTCGATAAGCACGCGTCTGTTGCCATTCAGGGCAGACGGCACTAGGGTGCGCCGCACTTTATCGCCGCCAACAAACTGTGCTGTAACGACATAGGCTTGGTTTTGATCGTTGTCACCCAAACCAAAATGCGCGAGGGGCGCAGATTGACTACCGCGCCCCATGCCCCCATTAATTTCTTGCCGACCCGACAATGCCGTACCCGTACAAGTATATAAACGAACGCTGGCACCAATGGCATCACGCCCCAAGGTAGTTAATTGAACTTGCAAATAATCTTTGCTCTCATTTTTATTTTCCCATAGTTCACTAGCTACCTTGTCTTTATTAATAAGTAAATCAAGATCGCCATCATTATCAAAATCTGCAAATGCAGCACCCCGCCCCACTCCGCTTGCCGAGATATTCATATTATTTTGCGTAAAAGCAAAACCCCCTTGATTGAGATAAAGCGCATTGCTACCTGATTCGCCAGCAGAGAAAAAAAGATCAACGTGACCGTCGTTATCAACGTCGCCACAGGCCACACTTGAAAAATCACCAGTAAACTCTGTTGTCTTGTTGAGTTGAAACTGACCACGGCCTACACCCGTCTGTTCAAACACCCCTAATTGACCACTGTTGGTTCGTACCAGATCAAAATCGCCATCGTTATCAAAATCACAAAATACCGCACCACCCTTATCAGAATTCAGTGCAATTTCATTAATTTCGTAATCTGCTGTAAAGTTACCATTACCATCATTCACAAATAAGTCAGCTTCTGATGGCGTCGTGTTGTCACCATGCCGACGTACGTAAAAATCCACATCGCCATCGACGTCAAAATCCGTTGCGGTAATATAGTCGCCATTCTTGCTGGCACTACCAGCTATACTCACAAAGTCATCAGCCTTAAAACGACCCTGCGAATTTTTGTATATTCTCAGGCCACGCGCCTCTTCATCTGGAAGACTCGGTCCACGCTCATTGTTTTCAATCAGCAAGTCAAGATACCCGTCCGCATTATAGTCAATCCAGCTCATTCCCTCTGAGTTACCCGGATTAAAATCCATAATGACAGAAAACCCTGCTGCGGTGCCATTGCCATTTTTATAAATAGCAATATTGTTATTTCGATTAACTGCAAAATCAATGAAACCATCGTTATCCATATCCCCCCAAATGACGGAACGCAAACCGATACGTGGCAAAGTAAAAATACGAGCGAGCGAAAATTCTCCGACGCATTGAGCAAGGCCGACTGAATCTTGTTGATACAGATAAACCCCTTTATCTGTATTTACCAGGGCATCAAGGCATTGATCATTATTAAAATCCCCCCAGGACACGCCCCCCCAGGATTTGCTACCAGGCGTGGCAATCTCACCCGTAGGCGCGGCATCAAATGCGGCCTGACTATGACTTGCAGACAAAACAAGCATCAGGAAAAAGGAATAAAAAAGCGCACCAGGAATAAAGCGAAACCGACTCAATACCGACACAGGAAGCCCTCCATATAAAACATTATAAAACAGTCTACCACATAGCCGTACCCTTACCTTGAAACCACCAAGGTAAGGATTTAAAAAGTTACTGGTGTGCTTTTTCCAACTTTCGTCGTAAGCGACGTACGGAGAAAAATACAAGACCAATCACCAATGGAACAGCAAGGCCTGTCACGATTTCGGTATTAAATTTAATACCACTGGCTTTAAGCGCTTTCAGACCATAAGAAATCAACCCCAGTAAATAATAACTGAGCACCACAATAGAGAGTCCTTCTACGGTCTCCTGTAACCTTAATTGTAAACTGGCTCGTCGATCCATAGATTTGAGCAAGTCGCGACTTTGCTCTTCCATCGTAATATCGACCCGAGTACGCAACAGCGCCGAAGCGCGTTCAACACGCGTCGATAATGTTTCCAGCTTGTTATGCACCAAATCACAGGTAATCATAGAGGAAGATAAACGTTGATCCATAAACTCATGAAACATTTGTAAACCTTCTATTCGCTCTTCTCGTAATTCGAAAATTCGCGACTGGACAATACTATAATAGACCTTAGAGGCATTAAAACGATGACTGGTTCGAGCAGAAATCTCCTGGATTTCAGAAGCAAGCTGGCTCAATTCTTTTAATAAATTTTGTTCGTCTTCGACAGAATTCAGCTGGGTATTGCTCGTCGATATACTTGCCAGCCTCGTATCATAATGTACCAGTTCTGGAATGTATTGACGTGTCAACGGAATAGACAGCATCGCCAGTATTCGGTAAGTTTCAATTTCAATGAGACGTTTTACCAAACGACCCGCCTGGCGACTGCCCAGTTGTAAATCCTGGATGAGAACCCGTCCAAAGCCATCGCTATGAATTTGATTATCCGTCCAAACCACGGCTCTGCCTGCGGCTACTTTAGAACCAATAACCGTATTAGATGCAAACAACGCCGCCAAACTACCAATTTCACGTATGGCGTGTTCTTTATCTTCCAGGGCAAGATGTACCCCAACGATCACCTCACCGGGTAACGATTCCAGCCATTCTTTTGGTAAATAATGAATTGCGGGTTCACTAAAAGGCTCTGCAAAAGGAGCGCTATAATACACCGTATAAGTTGAATACTCAGTGTGCCGCTCCCACTTAAAACGAAAACTACCCATTTCACTGACAAAATGGGTACTGTATACGGTGGGGGGCGTGACGCCATAACGTTCACACAATTGAGCGATCAGAACACGTTCCTGATCCACAAGATTACTGTCACATAACAAAACCAAGTGCGACACCTGGGTAGGCGAATTGATGAGTTCACACACACCAACATGCATATCATTATGCAATTTCAAGCGCTGTTCATATTCGGTAATACCCAACAGTTTTTTCTTGATCGGGGCATCAATTTTAACTAATTCAGACGGAAAAAGGGGTTCCATATTCACTCTCTAAAGATTACGAATTGCTAATGCCTATTTTAATACTGACACTATTGTGACATTATCTTAAACTATAGCAAATTAAAGAGCTGATTTAATAAAAGTCTGTGATTATTGTGAGACGACCCCACTTTTCAAGTGGCAGTCATACAATCTACCGACCAATAAAACCTTTCTATTAATCTTTTCAACAGGTTGAAAGTTTTAACGCAAAAAAAGTGGTACCCTCCTCTGCAATATTTACTGGGCAGTTTTGGTTCGCACCCGGGTCATTGAGAATTTATGTTATGTTATTGCGGCAGATTGGAAAAGGTGCCCGGTTAACGGCTGTAAAACGCATGGAGCTGGACTCAAGGTGCGGACGTTTATTTTGAAGAGAGTGGAGCTTATATTACAATGACAGCATCTCTTGATGTCGCAAAAAATATACTTTTAGACCCCGGTGGTTTAACTGAAACGGAGTTAGAATCCACGTTAGGAATGATGTTAACTCATACGGTTGACAGTGCGGATCTCTACTTTCAAATCAGTCGCCATGAATCCTGGTCTTTAGAAGAAGGAATTGTTAAGGATGGACGCTATGCTTTGGATCGAGGCGTCGGTGTCCGCGCGATTTCTGGAGAAAAAACAGGCTTTGCTTATGCCGATGAAATTTCCCTGGCAACCTTGAAAGAAGCGGCAACTTCAGCACGCAGTATCGCCAGAGCAGGCCAATCTAACCGAGTCAAAACCCTACGATCTTCACCTGCTGATGCCTTGTATCCGGCACTGGATCCTATAGGCTCCTTATCCGCTGATGATAAAGTGCAGCTATTACAGGCTATGGATGCAGAGGCTCGCAGAATGGATCCCCGTGTATCGCAAGTCATGGTGAGCTTGAGCGGCGTACAGGACATTATTTTATTGGCCGCAAGTGATGGTACTTTTGCGGCGGATATTCGACCCTTGGTGCGTCTGAGTATCAGTGTTGTTGTCGAACATGAAGGTCGCCGCGAAGTGGGTTCCAGTGGTGGTGGCGGTCGGCATGATTATGCTTTTTTTATTACGGCTGAAGAACAGGGGCTGAGCTATGCCCGCGAAGCGGTACGCATGGCTCTGGTTAATTTAGACGCGCAGCCAGCTCCTGCGGGCGTGATGGATGTTGTTTTAGGCCCAGGTTGGCCGGGAATTTTGCTCCATGAAGCCATCGGACATGGCTTGGAAGGCGATTTTAATCGCAAAGGCACCTCGGCATTTAGTGGCAAGCTAGGAGAACGAGTGGCAACCGAGCAATGTACGGTCGTCGATGATGGCACATTGAAAGATAAACGAGGCTCGCTGACGATAGATGATGAGGGCGTGGCCAGCCAGAATACGGTATTAATTGAAAAGGGTATTTTGAAGGCTTATATGCATGACAAGCTCAATGCAAAACTGATGGGCGTGGCCTCTACAGGCAATGGTCGCAGAGAGTCTTATGCGCATTTACCCATGCCTCGGATGACCAATACCTATATGCTACCAGGGCAATATGATCCTCAAGAAATCATTGCCTCGATAGACCACGGTTTATTTGCGGTGAATTTTGGCGGCGGCCAAGTTGATATTACCTCCGGAAAATTTGTTTTTTCTGCCAGCGAGGCCTATATGGTTGAAAAAGGCAAAATCACTTACCCGGTTAGAGGCGCGACCTTAATCGGCAATGGCCCTGATGTATTAACTCGGGTTTCTATGGTGGGAAATGATCTGGCTTTGGATCCGGGAGTGGGCACCTGTGGTAAAGAGGGTCAAAGTGTCCCTGTCGGTGTGGGGCAACCCACGCTGAGGGTGAATCAACTGACGATTGGTGGAACAGGAACCTGACTATGAATACGGATATGGAACTGAAAGATGTCGTTGCGCAATTATTGGCGGAAGCCAAAAAACAAGGAGCGACGGCTGCCGAAGCCGATGTCAGCGTGGTCACAGGTTTATCTGTCACGGTGCGTATGGGTGATGTCGAAACGATTGAATATAATAAAGATAGAGGCGTCGGCCTGACGGTTTATGTCGGCGACAAATCGGGTTCGGCGAATACGTCTGATTTTAGTAAACGCGCCATCAAAGAGACCGTGATAGCCGCCTGTGGGATCGCCAAATACACGCAAGAAGATTCCTATTCTGGTTTGGCGGATGCTGAGCTGATGGCCTATGACTATCCTGACCTGGATTTGCACCATCCCTGGGATATTTCGCCTGAAAAGGCCATTGAATTAAGTATGGCTTGCGAAGATGCAGCCCGGCAAGAAGATACACGGATCACGAATTCAGAAGGCGCCAGTATCTCAACGCACGAAGGTCTGAGAGTGTATGGCAATACACATGGGTTTATTGGGGCTTACCCCTCTAGTCGTCATGGTGTCAGTTGTGCGGTGATTGCGCAAAGTGGCGAGTCAATGCAGCGAGACTATTGGTATAGTACCGCTAGAAATAGCGACCGTTTAGATGAGGTTGAGGAAGTCGGGCGTATTGCAGCGCAACGTACCGTGGCTCGACTCAATGCCAGGCAGTTGACAACGCGCCAGGTTCCCGTTATTTTTTCTAGCGATGTTTCGAGTTCACTCATCTCAAGTTTTTTAGGTGCGATACGGGGAGACAGCTTGTATCGAAAATCTTCATTTTTGTTAGATAGCCTGGGTCAGGCGATTTTTCCTGATTATTTTTCTATCAGAGAAGAGCCACATCTCAAGGGGGCTTTGGGCAGTGCACCTTTCGACGGTGAGGGGGTGCGTACCCAGAGCCGTAATTATGTGCAGGCGGGCATCGTCCAGAGTTACATTCTGAATGCGTATAGTGCTCGCAAACTGGCCATGCAGAATACCGGTAATGCGGGCGGGGTTCATAATCTGATCGTCGAACCGGGACAAGATGATTTATCAGTAATGATGCAAAATATGGGTGAAGGCTTAGTAGTGACTGAGCTGATGGGGCAAGGTGTGAACCCGGTGACCGGAGATTATTCCAGAGGTGCAGCGGGGTTTTGGGTAGAACAGGGCGAAATAGCCTATCCCGTCGAAGAAATCACGGTAGCGGGTAATTTGCGTGAGATGTTCAAGGAAATTGCAGTGGTAGGCTGTGATGTGGATGTACGCCGCAATATTCGTGTCGGCTCTTTACTGGTGAATGGCATGACCATCGCCGGTAGCCAATAATAACAGCTAGAATTCACCTGATAAAAAACATGTCTTCTTCTAGAGTTAATAAAATTCACCACACGGAACAGGCTATCGTGGTGCAAAATTTGCGGTTTTCACGCGGCGAAAGGCTCATTCTTGACGGTGTGGATATTCAGGTTCCCCGTGGCAAAATCACCGCCATAATGGGGCCAAGTGGTACTGGTAAAACGACACTACTGGGTTTGATTGGTGGACAGTTACAACCTGATTCAGGCACAGTCTCGGTAGAGAATCATATTGTTTCCACATTGTCTCGTACAGAATTATATCGGCTACGGCAACGTATGGGGATGTTATTTCAGTCCGGTGCACTGTTCTCTGATCTGAGTGTTTATGACAATGTTGCCTTTCCGCTACGGGAACATGCCGATTTTTCCGCCGCTATGATTCATGATCTGGTGATGATGAAACTACATGCAGTAGGTTTGCGGGGCGCGTGCAATTTAATGCCGAATGAGTTGTCAGCGGGAATGGCGAGAAGAGTCGCATTAGCCAGAGCCATTGCCCTGGATCCCATGCTAATTATGTATGACGAACCCTTTACCGGGCAGGATCCCATCACCGTTTCGGTCATTATGCGGCTCATCCGGCGCTTGAACGATAGCCTGGGTTTAACGAGTATTGTGATATCACACGATGTACCCGAAGTGTGTGCGATAGCAGATCAAATTTATCTGTTGTCCAGCGGGCAAGTGGTTGCCAGTGGCTCGCCGGATGAATTGCATCGTTCTGAATCACCCTGGGTGGTACAATTTCTGAGCGCGCAACCCGACGGCCCCATCCCTTTTCATTTTCCAGCAAAGGATTTTATTGATGACATGGCGGAAAGCCCTTAAATGTTGAATGGTTTGCAAAGTATGGGACAGCGAGGACTGAGTTTTTTCAGTCGACTGGGGCGTGCGACCCTTTTTTTTCTACGTATTTTAGCGGCTTTGCCAAGCTTATTCCTAAAGCCGAGATTGCTGGTTGTGCAGCTATACTCTGTAGGTGTTTTGTCATTTCAGCTGATTGCAATATCCGGTCTTGCTGTTGGTATGGTGCTCGGCTTGCAAATGTACAACACCTTGGTTGATTTTGGTGCCGAGAACTCTTTAGGACCCGTTGTTGCGCTTTCCCTGGTAAGAGAGCTCGGCCCCGTACTCGCGGCACTATTATTTGCCGGGCGAGCAGGCTCCGCACTAACGGCCGAAATTGGCTTAATGAAAGCAACGGAACAGCTTTCCGGCATGGAAATGATGGCCGTTGACCCGATCAAGCGAATTGTTGCGCCACGGTATTTAGCCGGGGTGATCTCCCTGCCCCTGTTGGCTGCTATTTTTAGCGCGGCGGGCATTATAGGCAGCTATATCATTGGTATTAGTTTATTAGGGATCGATACCGGTGCATTTTGGTCGCAAATGCAAATTAAAGTAGATTGGTATGACGACGTACTTAATGGCATTATTAAAAGTATTGTATTTGGTGTGGTTGCAACCTGGATTGCGGTATTTGAAGGGTATGATGCACCGCCAACGACAGAGGGCGTCAGTCGTGCAACCACCCGAACGGTAGTACATACGGCTTTTGCAGTACTGGGGCTGGACTTTATATTGACCGCGCTGATGTTTGGATGAGGGTAAAAAATGGCTAAACAGAATATGATAGAGCTGTCCGTCGGCGTATTTATTGCGGCGGGCATAGCGGCGCTGGCGATGTTAGCGATACAAGTGAGCAATATGAGTTCATTCTCAGATGGCGAGGGGTATGAAGTGGTTGCGAAATTTGACAATATTGGCGGCTTGAAAGTACGTTCGCCCGTCAGTATGGCAGGGGTGCGCTTAGGGCGAGTGATTGACGTAAGTTTTGATCAAGAAAGCTTTGAAGCCGTCGTCCGGATGAGAGTTAATAATAAATATAATCAGTTACCTATCGATACCTCTGCGAGCATTTTTACCGCCGGAGTCTTGGGTGAAAGTTATGTCAGCCTAGAGGCCGGCGCTGAAGAGGAGACGTTAAAAGCTGGAGATGAGATAGAGATGACACAATCTGCGGTTATTCTCGAGCAGTTAATCGGTGAATTTATGGTTAGATCCGCATCTCAAGATTAGGAGATTTGAGAGTTTATGAGTAAAAATAGTGTGAGATATAGAAAAAAAAGCACCTTTCTGTTGGCGTTATTGATACTGTTTTTGATACCGATTTGCGCAGCAAGCCTTCTACCACCAGAAAAAGTGATAGCTAATACCGCTACAGAAATGATAGCGGCATTAAAAACAGATGAAGCACTGCTTGAACGTGATCCGGATCATGTCTACGAGTTAGTGAATCGTATTATGATTCCTAATTTTGACCTCCCTTTGATGGCAAAAAGAGTCTTGGGGAAACATTGGCGACGTGCTGATGTTCAACAAAGAAAAGAGTTTACAGCCGCATTTAAACAATTGCTTGTTCGCGCCTATGCAAAATCCCTGGTCAATTATTCTGAAAGAGAAATTCACTATCTGCCCGTCAGAAAAAAGAAAGGAGCTCAATCCGTTACAGTCCGATCCGAAGTCGATCGTCCTGGCAAAGAACCGCTTAATGTTGTTTATCGTCTCAGATTAAAAGAGACAGCAAAAGAAACAGCCTGGAAAGTTTTTGATGTATCCATTGACGGAGTGAGTCTGGTACTGAACTACAGAAGTACTTTTTCCAAAGAAATAAAAAAAGGAGGGCTGTCTTTATTGATTGAAAAAATAACCAAAAACAGACCAAACAATGAACGTTAAACCCGCTTTGGAGTTAAAAGAAGGCGAACCCGGTCATTATCGCCTAATTGGAGAAATCAGTTTTTCCACCGTTGGGGAATTTGAGCGGCGGATTGATGCAAAATTGTTTGCTCATCCCGTCGTCACCATCGATCTTTCCGGTGTATCACGAGCAGATAGCGCCGGTCTGGCTTTGTTGCTCGCGTGGGTTAAAATGGCACGCAACCAAAAAGCCGAACTGTCGCTCAAAAACTTCCCTGATCAATTATTGGCTATTGCCAAAGTGAGCGGGGTTGATGAGCTACTGCCAATAATCTGAGTCGTTACTCATTATTTAGTTTAAAATAGATACCTATGGATAAATTAATCATTTCAGGTGGTACGCCCTTAAAGGGCGAGATTGCAATCTCTGGTGCAAAAAATGCGGCGCTGCCCATACTCGCTGCTACATTATTAGCGGAGGACCCCGTTACCATTCACAATGTCCCGCATTTACAAGATGTCACAACAACCTTGAGTCTCTTGGGACAGATGGGAGTCGGACTCACTGTAGACGAAAAATTGAGTGTGGAGGTAGATTCAAGCACGATTACAGAATTTCGAGCACCTTATGAACTGGTTAAAACAATGCGCGCCTCGATTCTGGTCCTGGGACCCTTATTGGCTCGATTTGGTAAAGCGTATGTCTCTCTTCCTGGTGGATGTGCCATCGGCTCCCGCCCTGTCAACTTGCATATTCAAGGTTTGGAAGCGATGGGCGCACAGATTGAAGTAGAGGGCGGTTATATTCGTGCAACAGCAGATCGTTTAAAGGGTGCAAAGCTCGTACTTGATATTGTGACCGTAACAGGAACCGAAAACTTGATGATGGCAGCAACACTGGCTGAGGGTATCACGATTATTGAGAACGCGGCACGCGAACCCGAAGTGGTTGATCTGGCTCATTGCCTTATTCAGATGGGTGCAAAAATAACGGGGGCAGGCACACCCGTTATTACAATAGAAGGCGTAGAGCGATTGGCTGGCACAACGTATACTGTTTTACCTGATCGCATAGAAACCGGCACCTTTTTAGTGGGTGCTGCGATCACCGGTGGAAAAGTTAAATTAAAAAAAACAAGACCCCATCTACTCGATGCCGTATTGGAAAAATTGCGTGAAGCAGGTGCAAAAATTACGACGGGGGAGGACTGGATAGAGCTGGATATGGCAGGGCGTCGTCCACGTGCAGTCGATGTCGTCACGGCACCCTACCCTGCCTTTCCGACCGATATGCAGGCGCAATTTTCAACTTTAAATGCCGTCGCAGAAGGGATTGGGGTCATTACTGAGTCCGTATTTGAAAATCGTTTCATGCATATCCAGGAACTGCAACGAATGGGTGCTGATATTCGTTTACAGGGTAATACGGCAATCAGTCATGGTGTTGAACAACTGCAAGCGGCACCGGTTATGGCAACAGACTTACGTGCCTCCGCCAGTCTCGTGTTAGCCGGTTTGGTTGCAACAGGTGACACGGTCGTCGATCGGATTTATCATATTGACCGGGGCTATGAATGTATTGAGGAAAAATTAGCGCAATTGGGTGCCAGCATCCGTCGCGTACCAAATTAATTAACATGAAAAACTTTCTGACTATTGCGGTCTCTAAAGGCCGTATCTACAAAGACACTCTACCGCTATTAGCCCAAGCCGGAATAGAACCTCTGGATAAAGACCCTGAGGCCAGCCGCAAGCTGATCCTGGATACCAATATCCCTGATGTAAAACTGATCATTATTCGCACCTCGGATGTCCCCACCTTTGTCGAATATGGTGCTGCCGATGTCGGCATCGCAGGTAAAGATGTCTTGATGGAATACGACGGCGACGGCTTGTACGAGCCTTTGGATTTAAACATTGCCTGTTGTAAACTAATGGTTGCTGGTTTCCCGAACAAGGCAGGAAACGAACAAAAAAGACGTTTGCGGGTGGCGACCAAATATGTGGCTTCAACCCAGCGTTATTATGCGAACCTGGGGCAACAAGTAGAAATCATAAAATTATACGGTTCAATGGAATTGGCTCCGATTGTGGGTTTAGCCGACGTCATTGTTGATTTAGTGGATACCGGAAATACACTCAAAGCTAATGGTCTGGTGCCTTTGGAAAGCATCGCGGCGATCAGCTCCCGACTCATTGTTAATAAAGCCTCAATGAAAATAAAACATCAGCGTGTACAGGCTTTGATTGACCGTTTGACTAAAGCCGTCGAACAGGCGCCTCGGTCATGAAGCCCATTAAACGTCTTACCGCAACCGACACGGGTTTTTGGGGGGAATTGGATCAGCTATTGCAGCCAGAATCCATTGCGGATGACGCTGTAACCCATACCGTGAAAGATATTCTTCAAGCCGTGCGTTCGCGTGGGGATGAAGCGATTATTGAATTCACTCGCCGCTTTGATCGCTTAACCGTGACCGAATTTTCGGCTTTGGAAATTGACTTGACACGTTTGGCACACGCTGCCGAATCGGTTTCTCCCGATGAATTTTCCGCACTACAGTATTCAGCCGAGCGCTTGCGACTGTATCATGAGCGACAACGCAGTGAGAGTTGGTCCTATACCGAAGCGGACGGAACTTTATTGGGACAAAAAATCACGCCACTAGATCGAGTGGGGTTGTATGTCCCCGGTGGTAAAGCAGCTTACCCCTCTTCAGTATTGATGAGCGCCATTCCTGCTCGTGTTGCGGGTGTGAAAGAACTGATTATGGTTGTGCCAACGCCCGATGGAATAGTGAATGACATGGTTTTAGCGGCCGCACATATTGCGCAAGTGGATAAAATATTTACAATTGGTGGTGCGCAAGCCATTGCTGCTCTGGCCTATGGCACCGAGTCGGTACCTCAAGTCGATAAAATCGTTGGCCCAGGAAATAGCTATGTCGCCACGGCTAAAAAAATGGTTTTTGGTACAGTCGGTATTGATATGATTGCTGGGCCGTCAGAAATTTTAATTGTTTGTGATGGTCAAACAGACCCGGACTGGATCGCCATGGATTTATTTTCTCAAGCGGAACATGATGAAGAGGCGCAGTCTATTTTGGTGTCAACGGATAAAAAATTTCTTGATCAAGTGCAAGACAGCATCGTTCGCTTATTGCCAACCATGGAAC
This sequence comes from Gammaproteobacteria bacterium, assembly GCA_013151745.1. GTDB lineage: Bacteria > Pseudomonadota > Gammaproteobacteria > JAADHS01 > JAADHS01 > JAADHS01. The sequence goes on from JAADHS010000040.1 coordinate 13,546, forward strand.
GCCAGGAGATCATAGAAGCCTCATTGGCCGCTCGTGCCGCGTTGATTGCAGCACCTAACCTCAATGTAGCAGCAGAAATTGTGAATGTGATTGCACCCGAGCACCTGGAGTTATCTGTGGATGATCCGCTCGCGTTAAGTGAGAAAATTCGTCATGCGGGTGCTATTTTCATGGGGCGCTATACTGCGGAGGCCATAGGGGACTATGTCGCAGGATCTAACCATGTGTTACCTACATCACGAACAGCACGGTTTTCATCGCCATTAGGTGTGTATGATTTTCAAAAACGTTCCAGTCTGATTATGTGTTCGCCCGATGGTGCCCAGACATTGGGTCGTTATGCTGCCGTTTTAGCGCGCAGTGAGGGTTTAACGGCACACGCGAAATCGGCTGAATACAGGTTAAAAAAATGAAAAAAAGGCAAGCGACGGTATCGAGAAATACGCTGGAGACGCAAATCGAAATCAGTATCGACCTGGATGGTAAGGGTATAACTCATTTTGAACTCATTTTGATACCGGCGTGCCGTTCCTGGAGCATATGCTGGATCAGGTGGCTCGTCATGGTGTCTTTGATTTATCGGTCAAAGCACAAGGTGATTTGCACATCGACGCTCATCATACCGTTGAAGATATTGGTATTACCTTGGGTCAGGCCTTTGCAAAAGCACTAGGCAATAAAGCAGGACTATGTCGTTATGGACAAGCCTACGTGCCATTGGATGAAGCGC
>JAADHS010000112.1 GCA_013151745.1 Gammaproteobacteria bacterium
CGCCAACACACCTTTCTTTTTTAATAAACGTGCTGCATCAACAAATTCACCCACACCTTTATCCCATAACAATCTGGATGCAAGAATAACAACAGGTTCGCCGACGGGTTCATCTTTAGCTATATATTCAAGTGTATCGACCCCCGAACCGCGAATTAGGGAAATACGTTTTTTACTTAAAACACCGCTATTGCTCAATAGTTCAGCATCATCAGCATTTTGCAAGATGACGCGACTCCCACTACTATTAAGTAGAAGTTTAAAAAACATCAAAAAGAATGGCTGAACAATTCTTGCTTTAATAGTTTTGGAGCTAAAGATAATGCCTAAACCGGCCATGGCGTTAACAATGTGAGAAACACCGGCTAAACGAGAAGCAATTGATCCATATAGAACGGGCTTTAAGGCAACATGATGAACTATATCAGGACGCTCTGATCGATATATTGAAGCCAAACGAACAATAACTCTCAGCTCACTAAAAGGATTTATACTACGGCGAGACAATTGCAGCGGAATTAAATTCAGACCTGCCCGTTTGATCTCACCATCGTGATGATTGACACGAGTTACGACTGTAACGTCGTAACCAGCATCTCTTGCAGCAAGAGCCAAAGGAAGACGATGAGAGCAGAAATACCAGTCCTCTGTGACAAAAAAGAGAAGTTTTTTCTTATGTTTCAATTTTGAAGTTATCAACAGGTTTCAGAAGAACATCAAGCCCTGGCACAAGTAAGTGATCATCTACCCCTATAAACTCCTTCGCCAAACTTTTTCTGGTAATTGGTGCATTTTTCCATTCATCCTTGCATAAAGCATCGATATTAAAACCAGCGTTTTTAAATATCGCGAGCATTTCTTTAAATCGAATTCTAATTGTATAGAGGCTTGAAGAACTCATCAGCTGTAACCAACAGGCACACGAGGCAAAATGACTTTCACAGTGGTTTTAAACCGCCATGGAATTAAACTTTTCATACGATCTAAATTCCCTGTGTTTCTAACCATGCCTGAAACATCAACACATCCCACAGGTAATAGTGCCACCGGCGCTTACCACTGACATGTTCTTCCCACATGTTGCGTATTGGTTCAGGGTCAAAAAAACCTTCTTCACTCAACCTTTTCTCACTCAACAATTCTTCCCCCCATTCCCGCAGAGGCCCACGAAGCCACTCATCGATTGGTACTCCGAACCCCATTTTAGGACGATCCATCATTTCACGCGGCACATAACGATATAAGACTTCACGGAGCAGGTGCTTGCCTTTTCCATTTCGGTATTTCATTGACATAGGCAGTTTCCATGCAAATTCTACAACTCTATGATCTAATAACGGTACACGCGCTTCAAGACTAACAGCCATGCTAGCCCTATCCACTTTCGTAAGAATATCATCAGGCAGATATGTCATACTGTCCAGATACATCATTCGCTCCGGCAGCCCGGGCAGTCTCAGCAACCTTTCCTTATTATTAAATAGTGTCATCGGCTCCATGCCACCCTTAACCAAAGAGGCTGGATCCTTCCAATGAGAAACAAGCCGATGATAAAAAGACTCCCCGGATGATTCTTTTATTATATCTGCAATCTTTGGCAACCGATCCGCCAAATGGGGCACTTGCAAGCGCTCTGGTAAAAACTTTAATGATTGCTCGATTGTTTTGCCAGGCAGGTTTTCCAAACCGTACCCTAATGCTCGACGCAGCGAAACCGGCAACAAGTCTAATTTCTTCCAAATTCCATGTCCTTTAGTATAACGTTGATAGCCATAAAAAAGCTCATCACCTCCATCACCTGAAAGACTAACTGTCACATGCTTCCGAGCCAATTCACTTACAAGCAATGTCGGTATTTGCGACGAATCTGAAAACGGCTCATCCCAAATTATCGGCAACTTTGGAATAACATCCATAGCTTCCTCTGGAGTGACATACAACTCTGTATGCTCTGTACCTAAATGTTCAGCAATAGCTTTAGCATGTGTTGCCTCGTTATAGCCTTCCTCATGAAAACCAATAGTAAACGTTTTTATCGGAGAATCTGACTGGGATTGCATCAGTGCTGTAACAATAGTGGAATCAAATCCACCTGAAAGGAACGTACCTAATGGCACATCTGACGCCATGCGCCTTAGCACTGAATCACGCAATAAATCATCAAGCTCGTCTATCGATTTTTTTTCATCATATTTTAAATCAGCACAACCTTTTTCCGCAATCTGAGCAAGGTCCCAGTAACACTGAGGTTCTGAGATAGTCTCACCCGCATCTCGTATAACAACAAAATGTGCAGGCGGTAATTTATTAATATTCTCATATATGCTCCATGGTGAAGGAACATTATTATGACGCATGTAGAGCGTCAATGCGTTTCGATCCACCTCACCTTTCCAGGCAGGATGCGCAACCAGGCTTTTTAATTCTGAACCGAATAGAAATGTTTTTCCATTGTTACCATAATAAAGTGGTTTCTCACCCATTCTGTCTCGAGCAAGAAAAAGTGATTTTTCTGAATCGTCCCATAGCGCAAAAGCAAACATACCGTTTAATCGTTGGAGCGCTTTCTCTACGCCCCAATGCCTTAAAGCTGCCAATAATGTCTCAGAATCGGAGTGACCTCTCCATTTAAAATGACCACCTTCTTTTTCAAGTTCGACCCGTAAATCCTGATGGTTGTATATTTCACCATTATAAACCAACGTGAAGCGTCCACACGGTGAATGCATTGGTTGGTGACCCGCAGGTGTAAGATCAATTATTGAAAGGCGCCTATGACCCAGAGCCAAATTTCCCTCATTGTTTAACCAAATACCAAAATCATCCGGCCCACGATGCTGTATTGCCTTTGTCATTTTTTCGACAATTGATGCCTTCGCCCCATGTTTGCCCCAGTAGCCCACAATACCACACATAACTTAGCTATCTTTTCTCATAAATTAACTGTTCATACAGTGCGCAATACCGTTCTACGATAGCGGTTAATGTGAATTTGGTTTCAATCCTAGCACGTACTTTTTCGCCCAAATATCGTCTCTCTTGAGACGTCAACTGTAACAATTTCACGATACCCGAAATTAATTTTTTTTCATCATGAGCAGGCACGATCACACCTGTATCTCCAATGATGATTTTGGTATCACCCACATCGGTGGCCACACAAGGTAAACCTGTTGCCATAGCCTCACCAATAACATTGGGAAAAGCCTCGCTCCAACTGCTCTGACAAAAAACATCCATCGCACACATTAGTTCAGGCACATCAGCCCGTTCGCCGAGAAGGTGGAATCTATTTCTCAATTCGACAGGGATTAACGGCTCAATATTTTTATTGTCGATCAAAACATCTCTACCACTAAGTAGAAAGTGCACATCCACACCCATACGGGAAATATCTAAAGCCGCTTTCAAAAACAACTGATGGTCTTTCATTGGGTGCAGCCTGGCCACATGCCCTACAACTAGAGCACTATCCGAAATACCTAAATCAGAACGAACCTTGCGACGAGATGAAGATGAAAACACAAATTTCTGAATATCGATGCCATTAGGTATAACCTGGCCACAATCAGAAGAAAAACCAAATGCCTCATGCTGTTTTTTGGAGAGCCGACTATTATAAAGAAGCGCATCTGGTCCCGAAGATATAAACCGGCTTAAACGAATCACCTTTTGGGTCATAGATTTTTCATCGCTAAGATCATAAAGCGAGTGACGAACATTCCAGGCTAAGGCAGGACGACCTATCGCCATCGCACGTGCAATGCTCGCTGCCACGTTACCATGATACATCCAGCCTTGAATTACATCTGGCTGAAAGTCCCTGACCGCCCTACGCAGCCCCATTACACCACTAAGAGAAGGATGTCCATTACGCAAACCCAAAGCACTAATAGGTATTCCAAGCTCTTTAATCTGCCCCCCTATCACTCCTTGATCAACCAATGAGACAACTTGGCAATTAAAGTGATCGCCGATACCGCCATTCAATAGATTATAAAGTGCCCACTCAGCCCCTCCAGTAGCTAACCCCGTTATTACATGAATAATTCTCAACAGCGATTCTTCCTTCGTTATATTTAAATGGTATCAAGCAGAAATATAATCAATATTTAAATATAACATCCTATTTCACTCACACCAAAAGACACTACTTATTATATTGCAAATATAAATAAGGCTTTCTATTATGCAAAACAAAAAATCATACCGCTGACAGAGCTTCTTCTGTTTTATCAAACAATCGCTCTACCGAATACTGGTTGATTATCTTATCTCTCTGCAGATCACCTCTATTATTTAATGTTAATTCAATTAGTATCGCATCAGCCAATGACTTGGAGTCGTTAGGAGGAACTACTTGACCAACATCGCCAGCAATCAAACGAGAATCACCCACATCTGTCACTACACAAGGCACACCACATGACATTGCCTCACCGATTACATTAGAAAAACCCTCTCCATATGAAGAAGAAACTACTATATCAAATGCATTATACACAGCAGTCATATCAGAATGCTGCCCTGCCCAAACCAGCACATCATCCAAGCACAGCTCTGTCGCCAAGTTGTGTATCGATTTCTCATACATTGCCTCACCATTGCCCACACAAACAAAACGCATCTGTGGATGATCCACTGTAATCCTTGCCACTGCCTCTAAAAAAGTGACGTACCCTTTCATCGGGTCGATACGCCCTACCACGCCAATTAACGTTGCATCTTCAGCAACATCCCACTCTTGCCGTACCCGAGAGCCTGCTTTTTCATCAGGCTGAAATCTCTCAGTATCTATGCCATTAGGAATAACAACCATATTCTTTTTAGAAAAACCATGAGCTACAGCATAGTCCAGCCCTGCATATGAGTTAGCAATAACCGTATCAGCAAATCGTGATAGCCTGCACTCAACCCAATAAACCCAATGAAATAACCTGTCATATTGCTTTAAATCCACATTAGAAGCTCGCACCCCCCAAACAACTTTTACCTCAGGAATGAAAGGGCGTATAAACACCGATAGTATGTTGGCTGCACCTAAGAAGCTATAGATAACATCAGGGGATAGTTGTCGCAGCAGTTTAATTAGGCGAAAAAAAAACGCAAATAGATCCCAACGACCTTTTTTACCCAAACTTAATAGCTTCACATTACAATCAGAGAGCTCCTTTTCATAAGCACCACCACTGTAAAAAGTTAACACTATTATGTCATATCCTCGTTCTGCCAAACCCTTAGCCGTAATCACCAATTGGCGCTCAGCCCCACCCGTATTGAGCGAGCGAATAAATAAAACTATCACTTTCATCTACTTTTTAACACTCTGAAAAATCAGTACATTACACCCTAGGCGATTCGTAGTTTTCATGTTGACAAGCTCAAACCCCCTTAATTTGTAGAATTTAAAAAGCTCTTCAGGGCTAGAAACCTCAAATGGATAGCCGCCTAACCAATCATCCCAGTCATGAACAATCGACATGCCCCGATGTTTCTTATAATTAGAGAATTTCCCAAAAGGTTTGCCGTATTCCGCCATGCCAGCTAAAAGGGCTCTAATCATAAACCACGGGTAGAAAACGACTTTCACAACACTTCGACCAACAACAGAATAATTAAATACCTTTTTAACTCTGAGCCAGAAACGTGATAAAAAACCCTCATCATTATAGATCGCAATGAACAGTTTCCCATCATTGCGAGACACCGTAGACGTGATATTTTCTAATGCATCCCACATGGCTCCCGTATGATGCAATACACCCCAACTATAGACAATATCAAACTCCCCCAACTGGGCCAGATAACTATTATCGAGCACAGAGCCCTCTTCAACAATCCACTGTGTATCCCCCGAAAAATAACGCTGTTTAAGCGCTGCCGTACAGGCAACAGACTGCGGGTCATAATCAAATGAGTGAACAATTGCACCTAACCTTCGTGCAGCAAGAGAAAATAAACCACTACCAGACCCTGCATCTAAAAAAGTTTTACCTTGTAAATCTTCAACATCCAGCATCTTCTGCAGATATTTTTCTGCAACTTCTATACGGTCTTCATTTAATACTTCAAGAAAGTTTAACCAGTTATCACCAAATTGGAACCTCTGACCTCGCTCTACTTCTTCTTGATGTTGCTTCATAAAACCTCTTGTTTATAACTTTTCATACTAAATCACCTCTCTGTTATTTAACAGCAGTTAGACCAAACTCTTAAATAAACCAATAGCGCCACTGTGCCGCTGAGTACACTAAAAACATCCCAAGCATAGAAGCACTCAAAAACACATTAGCATCTAATAAATTGACAACGTTAATCTTCATCTCACCATCAATAGCGGACCTGTAAACAACCTTCTTAAACTCCATACCAATAAAGACAAGCATTGAAGATACAATAAACGGGTATGCAGCAGATAAAAATCTGGCTCCATACATTCCAAACATGGTTGCAAACAAAAAAACAAGAACCCAAACAAGAGACATCATAGCGGCAACATTAACAAACCTTCTATTTCTAATAGCCAGAAGAATAACAAATGCATAAAAAAACCAAAAGCTGGCGTATAATAATGTAGACCCTCCAGCTGGATAATGTACCCGACGATCACCTAAATAACTTAAAATCAGAAAACGCAACGGTCCGATAACAAAAAAGACAGAAAACGCAACGAACAACACGAATACCATTGGTGAATTAAAAAAAGCAACTCGGCTTTTCTTACATTTCAAATAAGAGATAGATAAAAAGTAAACGCCTACAAAAAGAACCAGGGCTGTATGAAAGAATGATGCAACAATAAATAAAAAATACTTTATCCATACTTTATTCAAATCAATAGCAACAATAAAAACAGATATCGCAAGCGCCATCCTCATCTGCGAAAAAGCGAAATCAACAACCAGAGGATTCACAACAAAAATCATGGCTAAAATCCCATGCCGAACAGCTATGTATTTACAAAAAGAAAATATAGTGAAAAGTGCTATAAAAGAAAAAATACTATCCAATGGAATACCGAGATCAGCAGACAAGTACCTGATCAGAACATCCCATAAGCCCTCATTTATAAAAAACCCCCACACAGTAGTAACGTTCTTTTCCACCAATACTGAAGTTTCAAACATGAACTTGTGTTTATAAACACCTAAATCTAAAAATGCTCCCGGTTTAAGCACCTCCCAGGGAATCAGGACAAAAATGGACGAAAAAATAAGGCTGGCGAACAGGGCCAAAACCATTCGTTTTTGATAAACAACTTTATAATCTAACAAAAACATTATCAATTTTCCACAGCAGTCAACTAAACAATTATGCTAATGCGCATTAGGAATATTGCCAGCCCATTCAAAAAGATCCAGCATCACTTTATCGTAGTTATAGGTAGTCTTAGCTCGCTCATAACCATTACGAGCAATGTTAACAGCATAGGTTCGATCTGAAAAACAGCGATTGATGATCGATATTGCCTCATCTACTGACCCATAATAAATCGCTTCAACATCTGGCTCAAAAATATCCTCATGCACATTACAGCCCCCTCTATCGCACAATAGAAGCATACCGTAGCTCGTAGTCTCATAGGTTCGCATATTTCCAACTTCCGCTTCATCGCCTAAATGAAGATTAAAACCAATCAAGCTCCTCAGATAAAGTTCTTTGCGCTCCTGATCAGATATACCCCTCACTACACGCGGAAGAAAGCGACGACCTCTCAATGGCCCTACAAAACCAGCCAGTCCCCCTAAAGGCCACCCCCTGCCATATAACCGAAATCCCCTTCCAAATTCAGCATTAATCAGGGCTAGTCGATCCACCTTGCTTCCGTAGCATTTTCCAACGTATGCAACAAGACTCTCTCGTTTGTTCCAGCTGTTTTCTACATTTTTCATATGTTCCTGGGAGAACTCGTTCTGCGCAAGCGGAAACCAATGGGTATTGTTTATTCCAAAATCTCGAAATACATCTTTAGTTAAGCGATCATGTGAAAAACTAGGACTACAGTAGTAGGCACCTTGATATGCAACCATTGCCGGCAATGTTCTTGTATAAGTAGCTTGAGGATCATCAAAACAGCCAAGAACTTTTGTTACCCCTCCCCCTTCTTGAATCAGCCACTCTGGTGGAAATGGGTTCTGATGCGCCGCAAGCACATCAAAGTATTCTTGTCGTAAGAGTGCTTTTACATCAGAAAGAAACTCCAACATTTCTGGCGAACGAGCCAGAAATGCCTTAACGAGTGCATCTGTCGACTTCATTTCATGACTGGATATATATTTAAGCGGGTTAAAAAATAGCACATCAATATGACCAAAAGTTCTTTCTAATTTATGCTTAGCCCATATATCAAAAAGTATGACGCGCATTTACACCTCCGATATAAATAGCGATACAGCCCAGAGGCATCAAAACGAGGATTACCTGCATTTTGTCATCGCTTGTTTCGAACAAAGGATAAAGTTTAAACTTGGCAACCAATCCTGATTCCTATAAATATTTTTCACAATAAACTGCTTGCTCATACGCTTCTTAATATCACATTTTTTAAACCCGGGTAATCCCACTTCCCAGAAATGCTGCCCTGACATGAACTCGGGCACTTCACCTGAAGGGCGTCGAAAAAAGTTAATAATGTCCAGCCCAAAAGTCCAATAAAACCCCATTATCCCTGGCCGCAGACGAATCTGAAGATGCCTGCCATTAACCGGAAGATAAATAATTGCATACCTAGAAACACGAGAAATTTCTGCTAGCGATTCATCTAAAAACCTAACGGGAAGATGCTCAAGCACGTGAGATGCAATCACCACATCAAATTGCTGATCATCAAAAATTGATAAATCATGGACACTACCAATAATATCAGGCTCAAATGTTTCATCAATGTCAAACGTGGTAACGTTATAACCTTGCCACTGCAGCACCGCCACATCAAGACCTTGACCTGGCCCAATCAACAAGACATTACCGCTACCCGTAAGACTCGTAAGATCTCTATACTGATAGTAAGCATTAATAAAATTGGATAAATTGAGTTGTTTTCGCCATTCGGCGCGATCAACAGGCATCACATCAGGCTTAAAAGGCTCTCTTGACATCATTTTACCACCCTATATACATTGAACCATTTCATTAAAATCAGGCACATAGCTCACACACCAATACGTCTATCACCAAGCACTAAAACAACCCCGTAAGAAACAACAAAAACCGCATAGACAGCCGCCGTTGCCAACAACAGTCCATTAATCCCAAATTCAGGCACAAGAAGCCAGGACAAAAGAACCTTAACCATAAGAGCTATTCCGGAAATAACAGCAACAGACGTATAATACGAATGACTCAACAATGCTTGCATAAGCACTATGGACACAAAATAGAATGGAACCTGTACCATCGCATAGCGCAACACCTCAGCCACTAGCTGTGTATCAGCTACAGTAAACGCACCTCGCTGATAAAGAAGTTCAACTACAGGCACTGAATACACCACACCCGCCACTGCTATAAGCAGCCCAATAAAAAATAGCAAACTTGCCCAAACCACAACTAAACGACTGACTTTTGCACGACTATCCCTTTGCATTTTTGAAAAAACCGGCAACGCAGCCCGACCTATTGCTGTTGTACCAAGCCCCAAGACTAAAGCCAGAATTCGATTACTATACCCTAGGGTTGCTAATGCTCCTTCACCTAAGTGAACCGCAAAAAACTGATCAATTATACTTGTAAGACTCATTAGTGCTTGACCTACTAGCATAAGACCAAAACCAGAAAAAAACATGGGCCAATATTTTGAACCAAACCTGAATATTGGTAGTTCAACCTCACTCTTCCACCTTAAAGGAAGATAAAGGAGCACCATCTGCAAAATAAATCCAAGCAATGTCCCATACACTAACGGCTCCGGCCCATCACTTACCAATACAGCAGCAAGTATAACTAAGGCTGGCACACCTTGGAGTAAAGTATTTAAATGCCTACCTGCAGACATTGTCCATGCTGAAAAAAGATGAAAGACTAGCGCAAACGGCACCAGCCATATCAAAACACTCAGCATACTAAGCGCCAATTGGGTAGATTCCAGTTTAAACCCTAACCAAGGCCTCTGCACAAGCCAGGGGAAAAAAAAATATGATAGCCCGACAAGTACAACACCAAGAAGCAGAGTCGCTCCAAGCAATTCAGCTCTGAATCGAGACAGAGCATTTAAATCCCCATCCCTTAATTTTACAGCAAAAGGTATTAAAACAGCACCAACAACTCCAGCCCAAATACCAATAGGCCACTGAACTAAATTAAAAACAAACAGGTATACGTCAACGGTCTCACTGACACCATAACGCCAGGCAACAGCCATTTCTTTGACCGCACCAGCAAACTTACCAATCAAAACAAAAAAACCAACAGTAAACATACCAAGAGCGATGTCGCGATGATTACTATCAAGATTTTTTAACCAGAAACGGTAGCGCATACTAATTAGCACATCAACGATTTAGACAAAAAAATCAGCTTATTCATTTTCATAGGCATTAAATCCTACGTACATAGATAGAAGAGATAAAAGGATCCCGGCTTTTAACCTAAAAGACATACAAAAAACAGTTGATCAAAGGTAGTACAGAATTGCAATACCGCGTCGCTCTAAAATAAGAATACACGAAATTTTTTCGTACTTTTATTTCACAGAAGTTGAAAACTATACATATTCAGAGAAAACAACATGACTAACATCACCCACTCTCTACATATAACCGACACTGCAGAAGGATCTTCGCGCGAAGCCACAATGTTAAAACACCTGATTTCAATAATATTAAGAACTTGCAATCCTTGCAAAATAAAATCAGTTCAAACTACGCACATACCAATCCATGGTTTCATCCAGCCCCTCAGCGATTTTATGACTTGGCTCGTAACCTAACAACCGCTTAGCTTTCCTTATATCCGCCTGTGAATGAAGCACGTCTCCAGCACGAAAATCTCTATAAGTCGGTTCCTTTCTCACCAACCCATCCACTCGCTGTATAAGTCGATCTTCTATCAGGTGATAAAGTTGATTCAGGCTCGTTCGATCATTAAGTGCCACATTGTAGACTTGATTAGTTGCTTCATCATTATTTGCCATAGCAGCAAGTAAATTCATTTGTACTGTATTATCGATGTAACAGAAATCACGACTGGTTTCTCCATCACCGTTTATAAACACCTCTTCGCCACTCAATATACTTGCAACCCATTTCGGTATTACGGCCGCATAAGCACCATTTGGGTCTTGACGTTTACCTAAAATATTAAAGTAACGCAGACCTATGCACTTAAAATTATACGATCGCGCAAACACACCGGCATAGAGTTCATTCACCACCTTGGTTACAGCATAGGGGCTTAATGGATTACCTATTTTGTCTTCCACTTTAGGTAAATCCGGGTGGTCACCATAAGTTGAACTAGATGCAGCATAAACAAAACGTTTAGCATTTGCATTCTTAGCAGCCACTAGCATATTCAAGAAACCATCAATATTAGCTTGATTTGTTTTTATCGGGTCTTCTATTGAGCGAGGCACAGAACCAAGCGCCGCCTGGTGTAGCACATAATCTACTCCCGCACACGCCTTCTGGCAGTCTTCAAGATTTCGGATATCGCCTTCTATAAAAATAAAGTTGGCTGTTGACAGCTGGCGACTGGCGGCTTTTAAAACTTTTGAAGCATCTTCTAGTGCCTGATCTATATTGCGCTGATAACCTGTTTCAAAGTTATCCAAACCCACTACTTTCTGGTTTAGTATCAGAAGTTTTTCTAGAAGATTTGAGCCAATAAAACCCGCCACACCAGTTACTAGCCAAGTGTATTGGTTAGATTTCAGATGCTCTTGTAATTTCTCATATTCCGTCATTTTACTTCTCTCATTTCAGTTTCTTTCATTACAATCGACCATCTACTTCTTCTGACTTCAGAATATATTTGATGTCATATAAAACGTGATTTTCTTTACCAAGCTGTCTTAACGCATCAACCCCCATTTCCTTAAACTCCTTGTGAGCAACAGCAAGGACGATAGCATCATACTTTTCAGCGGTCGGGGCATCTACTGGCATTATGCCGTATTCATGCCTTGCTTCTTCTTTGCTTACCCAAGGGTCATACACGTCAACACTACAATTAAAACTCTGAAATTCTTCCACAAGATCAACAACACGTGTATTGCGAAGATCAGGGCAGTCTTCTTTAAAAGTCAGCCCCATGATTAGTATATTGCCATCCACTACGTGAATACGTTTTTTGTCATCAATTTTGAAACCTGATTTGCAACATAACTGCCCATTTGGTCATTTAGTCGACGACCGGCCAGTATCATCTCAGGATGATAACCTACTTCGATGGCTTTATGGATAAGGTAATATGGATCAACACCTATGCAATGGCCACCGACCAGGCCAGGACGAAACGGGAGAAAATTCCATTTTGTTCCCGCTGCCTTGAGAACTTCTTCTGTATCAATATCAAGCTTGTTAAAAAGCAATGCCAGTTCATTTATTAACGCAATATTAACGTCACGCTGCGTATTCTCGATAACTTTTGCGGCTTCAGCCACTCTTATGCAACTTGCTTTATGAGTACCTGCAGTAATTACGGTTTTATATAACGCATCTATTTTTTCAGCAACTTCTGGCGTAGAGCCGGAAGTGACTTTTTGTATTGTGGTGACACCATGCTCTTTATCCCCCGGATTGATTCTCTCCGGGCTATAACCGCAGAAAAAACCGCCCGTCTGCTGTTCACAGTTATCAGCACTAATATACTTTAATCCGGATTGCTGTTCGAGTATTGGAACACAAACTTCTTCTGTGGCACCAGGATATACAGTTGATTCGTATATCACTATGTCACCACTGTTTATAATATTACCGATTGTTTTACTTGCTTTAATAAGAGGCGTAAGGTCGGGACGCTTGTGATTATCAATTGGCGTAGGGACAGTAACAATATAAATATTACAGTCACGGGCTTTCTCTATATCTGATGTATAAGTTATATTTGATTTAACAGCTGCCAGCAGCTTATCTTCAACTTCTAGCGTTCTGTCAGTACCGGCTTCAAGCTCATCGATTCTTGACTGACTGATATCAAAACCAATTACGGGGTATTTTTCTGCAAACGCAACGGCTAGCGGCAGACCGACATAGCCTAGCCCAATCATACATATTTTGTCAGTCATTAAGGATTAATTGTAAGTTATAAATTGAAATTATGCGGGTAAAACGCTGTTTTGACATGCGCCGCTCTTTATTTTGGCGTGATTTTATCGGGATTTGAGGAGAAAGGCTAATAAATATGACCGATGGTCGGCTCATAGAGGTTTTATTATGAGTATTATCTATTTAAACAAAAAACAGACTGCAGGAGAATTTAAATCATTTAGATTATTTTTCTTTTGATGTTTGTGTTACATTCCCCACCAGAACGTGATCGCAACCAACTTAAAAATTTACACCGATGAAAAACAAAGAGTTAGACGAAATAAAGCCTATTTATATTTATGAAGCCTGTTATTCGCCTGAGAATGAAATCAACCTGCTTGACCTGGCACTGGTGCTTATACGCAGAAAAGTACTTATCGGGATAATTTTAATTATATTCATTACTGCCGGCACTTTTTACAGCCTGATGCAAACTGACACCGTTACTACCACTTATGATTATGAGACCTCCATTTTTATTGGAAGCCGCACAGTAAATAACAGAACGATATATCTTGAGCCACCGGCTACATTGTTATCCAATATTCAATATATTTATATTCCTTTTTTTTTATCAAACCTTGAAAAAAAACATACTACACCTGCAACCTTAGAAAAAAAATATACCATATCTGCAACCTTACCCAAAAACAGCGGGGTCATCATATTAAAAACCAGTAGCACCGAAGCCGATGATGCCGACGCTATTAATTTACTAACAGCTATCAGCAAGAAAGCAATTGCTGATCATGGCAAATATTATGAATCCATAA
>JAADHS010000251.1 GCA_013151745.1 Gammaproteobacteria bacterium
CGGAATACCTCTGTTCACCCGCGCTGTATGCATTACCCAATGCCCAACGCCACTTAATGACCTTGATACTTCGAAAGCTACTGGCCTCATCCACCTTTGCCATTGCAGGAGCACTGGAAACGCTGGCCAATAAACTACGTCGCCAACTGAAAGACAATCAACGACTGATTGAACGTATCGAAGGCGTAGAAGAGGACTTTGAAGGCTATGACGAATACGCTGATGAATGGGGCGAAGATGAACCTCCTGAGTGCCTTAATGCCAATGATGTTGCGGCCATTGAAGAGGAGATTGATTCGTTAGAAGAGTTTAAGGAACTTGCTATCTCTATAACTCAAAATGCCAAAGGAATAGCCCTACTTCAAGCACTCAAAGCCGGGTTTGATAAAGCGAAGGAAATTCAAGCGCAAGATAAAGCCATTATCTTTACCGAATCACGTCGTACTCAAGACTATCTGGTTCAACTACTCACAGAAAGTGGCTACGAAGACAAACTGGTGTTATTTAACGGCACCAACGCTGATCCACAATCACGAGAGATCTATAAACAGTGGAAGGATAAACATAAAGGCTCAGACAAAGTCACAGGATCACGCACCGCCGATATGCGAGCGGCCCTGGTAGATCATTTTCGCGATACCGCCCAGATTATGATTGCCACCGAAGCTGCTGCCGAAGGTATTAACCTTCAGTTTTGCTCCATGGTGGTCAATTACGACTTGCCCTGGAACCCTCAGCGGGTGGAGCAGCGTATTGGTCGTTGTCATCGTTATGGGCAGAAACATGATGTCGTAGTGATTAACTTTCTTAATAAAGGGAACGCCGCTGACCAACGTGTTTATGAGTTATTGGCAGAAAAGTTTCAGCTCTTCTCTGGTGTGTTTGGTGCGTCAGATGAGGTGTTAGGTGTCATTGAGTCAGGGGTGGATTTCGAAAAGCGTATCGTCACTATTTACCAAACCTGCCGTAAACCAGAACAAATCGCATTGGCCTTTGATGAACTCAGAACTGAAATGGATGCGCAAATCACCGCGACCATGGAAAACACCCGGAAAAAGTTATTGGAAAATTTCGATGCCGAAGTTCATGACCGTCTGCGAATTAATATGGAAGAGGGCAAATACTACCTCAACAAATACGAACAGATGTTATGGAAGCTGACCCGGCACCAATTGGCTGATTACGGATGTTTTGACCGAGGTGAGCTAAATTTTTTCTTGGAACGTAAACCGGAACAGTGCCCTCAAGTACCTGATGGCCCCTACCATTTAGGGCGTGATTTTGGTGAAGCCCATCGATATCGTCTGGGTCATCCGTTAGCACAATATGTACTTCAGAGCGCTAGCCAGCAAAGCCTTAACCCCGCAACGCTCATAATCGATTACAGCAATTGGCAGCAACAAATTGCCGTACTTGAACCCTATGTTGGGCAATCAGGCCAACTCCGGGTAGACAAAGTATCCGTCACTGGTGCAGATGCCCAAGATCACATCATCCTGGCAGGCATGACAGAAGCAGGTGAAATGATTGAAGAGGCTGCATTACGCCGTTTGTTTGAACTGCCCGCCACACTAGATGACAAAACCAGTACCGCATTTAATGATCAATTAGCGGAGCACTCACAACTACGCAAACAGCAAATTCTCGATGCCCTCGCCATTCAAAAAGCGCAGTGGTTTGAAGAGGAGATGGATAAACTTAATTACTGGGCAGAGGATCAACGCAAAGGGTTAAAGGGCGAATTAAAGCGCTTTGATGATGAAATCGCCGACCTTAAAAAGCAGGCTCGTACCTCGGCTAACCTGCCGGACAAACTGGCGATACAGAAAAATATAAGAGAGATCGACCGAAAACGTGATGATGCATGGCGTGACTATGATCAAGCATCGCGTAAGGTAGAAGATAAAAAAGAGGGCCTGATGGATCTGGTCGAGGCTCAACTAGCGCAGCAGGTATCTACTGAAACACTGTTTACCGTGCATTGGAGTATCGTGTGACCAAAAACAAACATCCTGAAAAAAAACACCGGTAGTCTTAACCCACTTGCCAAATGGTTACACCCAGTGGATGAATGCGCTTAAATGTCGTTTTCATCGCACCCAACAACGGGCGGCACTGGCGGTTAATCGTGAACTGATGCGGCTGTATTAGCAGTTTGGCCACGATATTATTGGCCGTCAGTAGCGGGAGGGCTGGGGGATACAATGAGACTTCCCATGGTTGATTGAAGGTGTTGAATTGTTTAACCACGGAAAACACGGATTTTCACGGAATGAAAAAAAATTTCTGTGTTATTCCGTGTCTTCCGTGGTTAGAAGGAAAAGCATGGATAAGCTGATTTATAAAGATAAAACCTACGCTATTCGTGGTGCGGTGTTTGAAGTTTATAAAGAAATGGGGAATGGCTATCTGGAAGCAGTGTATCAAGAGTGTCTGGCGCGGGAGTTTGCAGCCAATGATATTCCTTCTATGGCTCAGACAGCATTAGTGCTTCAGTACAAAGGGCAAACCCTTGAACAGATTTATAGAGCCGATTTTGTCTGTTACGGTAAAATTATTGTCGAGATAAAAGCTGTTAAAACACTGGCTAATGAACATAAGGCGCAACTGTTGAATTACTTAAAATCAACAGGAATGAAACTGGGTTTATTGATCAACTTTGGTAGTCCTGAGAAAGTACAAATAGAGAGATTGATTTTATGAACCACAGAAAACACGGAATGACACGGAAAAATAATTTATGTGTTTTCCTTCCGTGAAAATCTGTGTTTTCCGTGGTTAAACGAGGTTTTTATGAATGATGAAATAAAATTCAGTAGCGAAACGCTCGATATCAGCGAACAGCGCAAACAAGAGTTAAAACAACTCTTCCCCGGCGTATTTACCGAAACCACTGATACCAAAGGCAAGATAGTCGAGGCCATCGACTTTGAAAAACTCAAAGCCGAGCTAGGCAGTTTCAGCGATGTCTATGAAGGTCGCCGCGAACGTTATGGCATGGAGTGGCCGGGTAAACGTGACTGCATGAAATTGATTCAGGAACCCAGCCGCGCCACGCTTAAACCCTGCCGTGAAGAGTCAGTAGACTTTGATGCCACAGAGAATCTCTTTATCGAAGGCGACAACTTGGAAGTTTTAAAGCTTTTACAAAAGAGCTACTACGGCAAGGTGAAGATGATCTACATCGACCCGCCCTATAACACCGGCAAAGAGTTTATCTACCCCGATAACTATAAAGAGAGCCTGGAGACCTATATGGCTTACTCAGGCTTGGTGGATGATGACGGTAAAAGATTCACTACTAACACTGCCAGCGAAGGGCGGTTCCATACCAAGTGGCTGAATATGATGTTTCCAAGGCTTTATCTGGCGCGTAATTTGTTGCGCGAGGATGGGGTGATCTTTATCTCGATTGATGATAATGAGGTGGCGAATCTGCGACGTATGTGTGATGAGATTTTTGGGGAGGACAATTTTATTGCCAATATTATTTGGCAGCGTGTATTTAGCCCAAAGAATTCAGCAAAATATTTTTCTGAAGATCATGATTACGTTCTTGTTTATTCGAAAAACTCCGAAATTTGGCGTCCCACGTTGCTCCCTAGAAGTAAGGAAGCAACAGATAGATATCAAAATCATGATAACGATCCTAGAGGTCCATGGGTTTCATCTGATCTTTGTGCTAGAAATTACTACGGTGAGGGTATGTATTCTGTTACTTGTCCCTCTGGACGCACAATCGAGGGACCACCACAAGGCTCATATTGGAGGATATCTAAATCAAAATTTATTGAATATGATCATGATAAGCGCATTTGGTGGGGGGAAGAGGGAAATAATATGCCACGTCAAAAACGGTTTCTATCAGAAGTCAAAGATGGCGTGGTTCCTCAGACCTTGTGGAATTATAAAGAAGTTGGACATACCCAAGAAGCGAAAAAAGAACTCTTAGAATATGTTGAATTTGAGAATACCGAAAATGTCTTGAACTCAGTTAAACCAACACGCCTTATACGGAAAATGCTTAAAGTAGGAACAAGCTCTGGGGATGACATTGTTTTAGATTTTTTTTCTGGCAGTGCTACAACTGCTCATGCTGTTATGACACAAAATCATGAAGATGGCGGGAATAGGAAATTTATTCTGGTTCAAATACAAGAGCCCTTAAAAACTGAAGAGCAATATGCCAAGTCAATTTGTGATCTTGGTAAATCAAGAATTAGAAATGTTTCAAAAACTCTCAGATCGAAGTTTGAAGAAGGTGGTGACTTATTCAAGTCTGATCAAATCAATATTGATTTGGGCATGAAGGTACTTCGCCTTGATCAATCCAATTTCAAACAGTGGCAAACCCCCAGTGCAGAACTCAGCACCGATCAACTCAGCCAACAGCTGGATCTTCATACCGACCACATCGACCCCTACGCCACTCAAGAAGAGATTCTTTACGAGCTATTGCTGAAAGCGGGTTTCAAACCAACAGAAAAAGTCGAAACCTTGGATCTGGCAGGCAAACAAGTCTTTTCCATTGCCGGTGGTGCTTT
>JAADHS010000248.1 GCA_013151745.1 Gammaproteobacteria bacterium
CGGCGTTAAAATTCCTCGCAATAGCCAGCTACACCTCGTCATTTTGCCTTACCATGAAATGAATTGAGCGCACACTAACACCTAAATCTCAGACGCCACGGGTATATAAGTACCCCGCCATAATTATTTTAGCATTTATGGGTCTTTTTCGCGTGAATTCGCGTTACAGCTTTAGTCACATAGCGCACGATACTTGTTTCGCTGCGTTTTGATTCACGCGAAAAATTCTGCAAAAATTGAGTCAAAATAATTATGGCGGGGCACTGATAGCAATACAGAGAAAAGCAGAAAAAATGAATCTCGTGTCGTTATACCCGTGGCGATCGAGATTCAGGTTGTCTTGCACGTCCTCTTCATTCCATGGCGGCGTAAACGCCTCTCAATAGCGGGTTATTGCTCGTCATTTTGACGGGTCATGAAATGAATTAAACGCACACTAATACCTAAATCTCAAATGCTACGGGTATATTTTTACAACAACACAGGGAAATGAAATAATTTAATCAAATTTAATATTCCAAATAAGATCAAAAACGACTTCGTCACCCACTTGCCCTTGAAACTCGGAGAGATTAACCGCCCCTGATTCTCTCGCTGTACCGGTAGCATGCTTGAATCGTTTTGTTCCGGAAATAATGTTGTTATCACTCGCGCTGGGGATGGCACCGGTAAGATGAGTCATTGTAGGCGAACCTTCAATAAAAGGTTGTACGTTACCCAGTACACGAGTAGTAAATTGAGGTTTTTGTCTCCATCGCGTAAATTTAAATGTACTCGTCACTGTCGTAAGTAACCCCCCTCCTTCCTGGGGGATGACATCAGCTAATCGGTCTTTCAAAGTGCCGATATAGGCACCGGTTTTCATATTAAAAAGCGGTACGTCAAAACAGAGCGCTGTTGTGGTCCCGAGTTCTGTTTCCGGAATATCACATTGATAGGCCACGGCATTGCCTTTTG
Organism: Gammaproteobacteria bacterium; assembly: GCA_013151745.1. GTDB lineage: Bacteria > Pseudomonadota > Gammaproteobacteria > JAADHS01 > JAADHS01 > JAADHS01. Next base: position 958 of record JAADHS010000248.1, read on the forward strand.
CGTTGAGTAGCAGCTCTTTACCTACGAAGGCGCTAGAACCGCCATGAGGATGGTGAGCTTTGTGAGCAGCAACAGGAGATGAGAGAAAAAGCCCGCATAAAATTAATCCTGTGCTAACCAAGCTGGTTTTATTAATCATAGTTTTCACCTTTAAATTAGGGTATCGATTTATATCGCCAAACGGAGATAGGCTCTACATCGCGAATCAACTGCGTTCTTTAGATTCATGCAAATTGATTTCGCCACAATCAAACTAACCACCGATATTTGGATCATAGGGAACCGTCCAGTTGGGTGCCATTTTATAATCTGAACCGATCTTGACCTCGTAGGGTTCAACTGCATTGGGTAAAGCATCAAAGGTAAAATCGATCACCGCCGAATGTCTTAGCCAAACCACTTTCTTCGGATGACGTTTTCCTGTTTTTGCAGAAACTAGAGAGTGATAATGTATATACCCCTCTGTGTAGTATTTTGCGGCTTTGGCTTCTGTCCACGTATCAATTTTACCGATCATCGTCCACAGTAACGCACCATCCGGTGCATCAAAAGACCAAAAGTTGGCTGCGCCAAAAGGCCCTGTATTGTAGTGTTTACCAATAATAGTATTTTTTGATACCTGTACCCATTCATGTCCCGGAATATCCTGTTCACCATTAGGCCCATCGGGTGCACCTTCCAAATAATATTTATGGTGCCCCACCTTGATCGCGATACCATGAACAAACGGTTGATTCCATGCCGAGTGTGCTTGAGCTGACCCGGTCGCTAAAAAAGTAACCGCGATAAAAACAAGTAACACTATTTTGTTAATGCTGCGCATATTGTTCTCCCAAATGATTTTTTGTTTTTTGAAACTGCCAAAATAGATCCGATTAAAAACCGGGTTTCCTTCACATCAAGTGCTTCGGGTATATATACCCATGACGGTATGACTTTAGGCATTTTCACGTTCATCTGTATCTCCTCTTCGGCTTTTCCTCGGTAAGTTGCTCTTGCATTACTCTATTTTCTACATCCATGCAGTCGTCAATTTTAAAAACTTGACTTGGTACACCAGTCCTGCGTTTTTCTCAGTCTCAAAAACCGAATCTAAGGCACATCTGCACGCGCTAACACCTAAGTTCACACCTATAGGTATAAAAACATCAGAAGGCGTATTACAAAAGCTGTAACTTGTGACAGGTTTGGCTGTGGAAGGCGTGAGATTAAATTTGAACCACTCGTTTTTTCAGAAAAAAATACGGATAAGTTGTCGATATACCCGTAGCGTTTGAGATTTAGGTGTTGAGTGTGCGTTCTATTCATTTCCTGGTAAGACGAAATGACGAGGTGTAGCTGGCTATTGCGAGGAGTTTTAACGTAGTCAGGGAATGAAGAGGGCGTGCAATCACACCTAAGTCTTAATCGCTACGGGTATATACGGACATAATGTTGTAAGTAGCTATGGTTGATGATGCCTCTCGGTGATTAAGGGAAGAAAAAATAAATTAACTCAAGTGGTTCATTATAGGCTCGAAATCGTGGCCGTTTCACGAGTTTTCGGGCTGGCACTAAATATTATCAATGCAATGGATTGCTTTGGCGTAATTTGTGCTTTAGACTTCTTGAAGAATAGATTGATAATAACTCAATTCTTGTATACAAGAGTCATTGTTATTATTGTTAAGGAAATCTTAAAGAGAGGCTGTGTTTATGAGGTATTCGTTGTTGTTTATTTTTTGTCGTTTTCGAAACGCACTATTAGTTTGTCTGCTTATTATGCTGGGTTTTAGCCAGGCCGTTGTTGCCGCTTCTGATGCCATACGTTTTGCTGCCATTGGGGATTATGGTGCAGCCGGGCCAGACGAGCAGGCGGTTGCAGAGCTTATTGCAACCTGGGGTGTCGATTTTATTATTACGCTTGGTGATAACAACTATGAAGATGGTGCCGCAGAAACAATGGATGACAATGTCGGCCAATATTATCAGGAATACATAGGAGGCTATACGGGTGAGCATGGTTCTGGCTCGGTGACGAATCGCTTTTTTCCGTCTCTGGGAAATCATGATTGGCGAACTAAAGATCCAGCCGATCCCTCATCAGTTTTGCCGCAAGTTCATTTGGATTATTTTCCGTTGTTACCAGGCAACGGACGATATTATCGTTTCACTCAAGGTGCCGTTGAATTTTTTGCGATTGACAGCGATGTTAATGAGCCTGATGGCAATACGTTCGACTCCGTGCAGGGAGAATGGCTGAAAGCAGCTTTGGCGGATTCCACAGCGGATTGGAAAATTGTGTATATGCATCACTCTCCTTATTCCTCGGAGAATTCATCCTCACTGAATGGTTCGCAACC
>JAADHS010000029.1:0-389 GCA_013151745.1 Gammaproteobacteria bacterium
GAAATTGATTACGCCGTCGCCTTTGGCGTGTTGGCTACCCCGTCTATTGTTATTGACGGAGCGCTGGTGTTTACCGCCTTGCCTTCTAGGCAACAGCTTCGCAACGCCATACAACATTATCTAGCAGGCGGGAGGTCGAACGATGAGTGATTACACTATCGGCGAAGTTGCCCGGCAGTTGGCGATGAGTGTAGATACGTTACGTTATTACGAGAAAATTGGTTTGCTACCGAAAGTGAGTCGTGCGGAATCGGGTATCCGGCGCTATCGAGACAAAGACATCTCGCGGCTGAAATTTATTAAACGTGCTCAGCAGATGAATTTCACCCTGGCCGAAATTGGTGACCTGCTGAAGATGCGTGAAGACCCGCAACACGCTCGTGCCGAGG
>JAADHS010000029.1:429-18714 GCA_013151745.1 Gammaproteobacteria bacterium
AACTGCGTTTAACCGAACTAGATATTTTACGTAGGGAATTGACCTTGCTGGTTAATCTTTGTTCTGCCAGTGAAGACGGCTGCCCCATTATCGATAGAATTGAAGAAAATAAGTCGTAAGTTGGCCAGTTCAGTGATGACTCTTGCTCCCTGTAAGCAATACCGTTTTCACCGCGTTTGGCCAGAGCCCGGCTCATTACTTGGCAAAACAAAGTGTTCCCGGGCTTTTGGGGGTGTGACAAATTGTCGCGCGACACTGTGTCACATTCTCATCGGCGCTGTCGCTGGTTAGTATCTTCCTCTTCATAAACGAAGGGGGTTGAACGAATGAGAAAAACAGTATTTTTAGGTCGTGGACTTATGTTTTGTATGGTTATCTCTGGTCTTGGTTTGATAACAAATCATGCCTTAGCAGGTTGTGGTTCGTCTAATTGCTTTTTGACTACCGGTACTCAGGAGGGCGTTTTCGCACCGGGCCAAGTGGTGCTGGATTTGTCGTACCGATACCTCAGTCAAGACAAAAAATTGCGCGGGCATTCGAACACCAACGAAGTGCTTGTCCCTAAAGTTGATTTTGAAAATGAAGAGCTTGAATTAGCGCATCATCGTGAACGTCGTACGCTGAATACGCTGGCGCAACTTGATATTAATGTGGGGCTTACCGAGCGACTGACTTTGGCGATCGCGCTGCCATTTTTAAATGATCGACGTCATGAGCATGATGATGGCGTCGATTTGGGTGCAGGTGAAAATGGTATCTTCACCAATAACGATGGTTCATCCGGTTTTGGTGATGTGTCGATCACGGGGAAGTATGCATTTCTTATCACGATACGACACCTTTTTGTTGGTGGCTTAGGTGTTAAGTTACCTACGGGTGAATATAAATTACTCAATGGTGAGGGCAATATCAACGAACCGACGGTGATGCCGGGTACGGGGTCATACGACTTCCTATTGTCAGGGCACTACAGTTATCAATGGCAGCCGCGTCAATTAGACAGTTTTATCGCGCTTCAATACCGCCTTAATACGAAGAACAAGCTCGACTATCAATTTGGCAATGCGACGGTGTTGAACGTGGGTGTAAACTACCGTACCTCTGAAAAAGTTGTGGTGATGGGACAGCTGAATACACGCGTAGTTGAGCGGGATGAATTTAGAGGACAGGGTGTTCCCAGTTCCGGCAATACGATGATCTACCTTTCACCGGGCATTCGGATACAATCGTCGGATGACACTGCGTTTTATGTTCACCTTCAACTGCCGGTCTATCAGGATGTTAACGAGGTTAATATCGTGCCTAATTATGGGCTACAGTTTGGTTTGTCTCACAGTTTATAATTGAGGTGTATTTAGCTATGGGTAAAAAGGTGGTTGTATCAAAATACCGGGTTGCTTTGTTATTGCTTGGCTCAATATTGATGAAAAGCCAAAGTTTACATGCATCGCCTCTGATGCCCCTTGCAGAAAATTTCACTTTGCCTGATATCGAGGGACAACAGGTGAGTTTGAACGACTATCAAGGACAGTATGTTCTGTTGAATTTTTGGGCAACATGGTGCAAACCTTGTGTGACAGAGATGCCGGAACTTGAGGCGGCTCATCAAGCGCTCAAAGCACAAGGTTTTACTGTGCTCGCGATTAATGTGGGGGAGAGTGAAAGTAAAATCAAAGCGTTTGTTGCTGCGCGTGGTTTTACTTTTCCGATAGTGTTGGACAATGATTGGGTGATTGCTGAGCGTTATGGCGTTATGGGTATACCAACCAGTTTTTATATTGATCCAGGGGGTCGGGTTTATCGCAAAATTTTAGGTGGCTCACTGACGAAGGAAAGCATTACTGCGCAGCTGATTGAGATGAAAACTAGACAATAGCAGCCTGTTCAAGCACTACAGACACGTGAAGATCCGCAACACGCTCGCGCCGAGGTACGCCAGTTGACCTCGAACAAATTGAAGGCAGTGGAATTATGCTCAACTGACTTTTATTATTTTAGTATGGAATTATTTCTGCTGGTTAATTTTTGTGCTGTCAGTGAAGCAGGGTGTCCCATTATTGATAGAATCGAAGACCATGAGTCAATGCCGGGAACCAATACGCCAGAAATCATTCAGATCAAACGTTGCTTGATTAACTAACGCAGGTTAGCATAGTGTCATGATAAGAAATCCATCCATTCGCCGACTCATTGTCGCCCTGCTGTTGCTTATGGGGCCGCTGACGCAGTTCCAGACGCTGTATGCTTGCGAATTGATGGAACATGAACATGACCGACCTAGCATGGTCTGTTGCTGTGACGAACCGGGCATAATGGGCAGTGATATTGACGGTGCCTATCAGGGTCAAGCCGCCGTGATGGATAATGGCTGTTGCGCGGTTTCTTACGAGCCGTCTCAGGTGGATCAAGCATCAGGCAGCAGTACTCAGTTTCAACAAGTTTTACTATTAACTGCGGCACAGCCGCCGCCACTACTACTGGTTTTATTTGATTTTCCTGAGATTATTCCAGTCAATCATGGCGTTCACTTTGAACCCCACTCATCCTCTCCGCTTCCCTATAAGCCGGTCTATCTGCTGACCAGCCGCTTCCGTATTTGATTACACCTTCGTTCGTCCCCTGCTCTTGAAATAGAGCGTTTGAACTAGGGGCATTGATTCAGTCGCGGGTTTCATCTTCAGCACTTTGTTGCGTCGAAAAACCCTGCTTCGATTGTTTTAAAAATCACAAAGGTGTTTTTATGAAGTACAAATTTCATTCGCTTGGGCGATTTCTGCTCTGTTTTTTATTCATTGCTATCGGTAATACGACGGTTGCTGCAACGGATCCTTTCGATTTTCACGAGACCGGCCCATTCAAGGTACGCGTGGTGCTTGATCCGGAGACCCCGAAGGTAGGCAAAAACAAGATAACGATCTGGCTCCGGGACGGAAGCGAAAAACCATTGGGCGGTGCTGTGCTCAAAGCCGTGGCGATCATGCCCTCGATGGGCAGCATGCCCGCAATGTATGCCCCGGCTTCGATACGCGAAACCGAAGCCGGGCAATACGAAGGATTCTTTGAGCCTTCCATGGGCGGCGAGTGGCCGCTGACCATAGACATTGAAGCCGACGCAGGCAAGGGTAGCATCACCTTTGATCTAGCCACCGGTCGCAAAGGGTTGCGTTGTGCCACCTGCGGTGACGCGAGCGCTGATGTTGCTGGCACCGTGCGGGTGGATCCGGCTCGCCGCCAACTCATCGGCATCACCACTGGTCGGGTCAAACAGAAAAAACTGCGTATCACTGTTCGCGCTGCCGGTAGTGTTGCTTATGACCAAACCCGTTTGAGCGATGTGGCGCTGAAGTTTAATGGCTGGATAGGTGAGCTTTACGCCAATGCCATCGGTAAGCTAGTGAAAAAAGGTGAACCTTTGTTCACCGTCTACAGCCCTGAACTGCTGACCGCACAGGAAGAATACCTGGAGACATTAAAACAGGATGTGGGTGGGCGTATGCGTGAGGCGGCGCGTCGCCGACTCCATTTATGGAATATCAGTGAAGCACAGATTAATGTTCTGGAAAAACGTGGCAAGGCACAGGAGTACATACCCATTTTGGCCTCTGCCAGTGGCGTGATTGTCGAAAAACAAATTGTAGCCGGTTCGGCCTTCCAGGCTGGCCAACAATTGTTACGTATTGCTGATTTGTCTCGTGTGTGGGTCGAGGCGCAAGTCTATGATTACGAACTGCCTCTCATCAAAGTTGGAATGAAAACCAAAGTTGTTTTGCCTGAGTTGCAGGATCGTGAATACCTGGCCAAGGTCGATTTCATCTACCCTTTTATGGAAGGCGATACTCGCACCGCTCGTGTGCGTGTGGTACTCGATAATAGCGACGGCTTTCTGCGCCCAGATATGTATGCCCAACTCTACCTCAAGGCAAGGTTGGGCAAGCGTTTGGTGGTGTCGGAATCAGCCGTACTTTACTCAGGAGAGAGCCGTGTAGTGTTCTTGGATTTGGGCGATGGTCGTTTAGTACCGCGCAAAATCAAGACAGGTCAACGCAGCCGCAAATGGATCGAAGTGCTGGAAGGTTTGGAAGTAGGTGACACGGTTGTGACCTCTGGAAACTTCCTCATCGCCGCCGAGAGCAAACTGAAGGCGGGGGTTGAATCATGGTAAAGGAACCTAACACCTCCGGCCATGGCCCTATTGAGCGGCTCATCAACTACTGCGCACGAAACCAGTTATTAACACTGCTGGTTGTAATAGCAGCGACGTTCTGGGGTTACAAATCCCTGCTTGATACGCCGCTGGATGCCATCCCCGATCTTTCCGATGTGCAGGTGATTATCTATACCGAGTGGCCGGGGCGCAGTCCTGATCTAGTTGAAGATCAGATCACCTACCCGCTCAGCACTACGCTGTTAGCCGCACCAAAAGTACAGTCTGTGCGTGGCCAGAGCTACATGGGCCTCTCTTTTGTTTATATTATTTTTGATGAAGGTACGGATATCTACTGGGCGCGTTCGCGGGTACTGGAATATCTTAACTCGGCGCAAAGCAAGCTACCAGAAGCTGTGCGGCCAACTGGCCCCGATGCCACAGGCGTGGGCTGGGTGTTCCAATACGCCTTGGTGGACAAATCCGGCAATCACAACCTGGCCGAGTTGCGTAGTTTTCAGGATTTCAAGTTGCGCTACTGGCTGGAGTCGGTGGAGGGCGTGGCAGAAGTGGCCTCGGTGGGTGGCTTCGTCAAGGAGTACCAGATTCAGCTCGACCCCAACAAACTGGCAGCCTACAACATCCCTATCAAAAAGATCGCCGAAGCGGTGCGTCGTTCCAATAACGATATTGGTGGCCGAGTGCTGGAAATCGCAGGCCATGAGCAGTTCATACGTGGCCGGGGGTATATAGAAAACAAAAGCGATATAGAACAGATCGCCATTAGCTTAGGTAAAAATGGCATCCCCATCCTGTTGAAAGATGTGGCGGTGATAAGCCTTGGGCCAGCCATGCGCCGTGGTGTAGCCGAGTTGGACGGCGAAGGTGAAGTAGTTGGCGGCACGGTGGTGATGCGATACGGCGAAGATGCGCTGGGTGTCATCGAAAGGGTCAAACAACGTCTGACCGAAGCGCAGGCGGCATTGCCAGAAGGCGTGGAAATCATCACCGTCTATGACCGTTCTGAGCTGATCAATCAGGCCATCGACACACTGAAACAGACCCTCACCGAAGAGATGATTGTGGTGTCACTCATCATCATGGTCTTTCTGTTGCACTTCCGTTCGGCACTGATCGCTATCCTCACCTTGCCGGTGGCGATTCTGTTGTCGTTCATCCCCATGTCCGAGCAAAACCTGACGGCGAATATCATGTCTTTAGGCGGTATCGCAGTGGCCATTGGCGCGATGGTGGATGCCTCCATCGTCATGATTGAAAATATTCATAAACGACTGGAGGAGTGGGCAGAGCGTAATCAAATGGGTAGTCGTACCGATGTCATCATCCGCGCCATGCAGGAGGTGGGGCCGAGCATCTTTTTCTCGCTGCTAATTATCACCGTCTCCTTCCTGCCAGTGTTCGCCCTAGAGGGTACGGAGGGTCGGTTGTTTAAACCACTGGCTTACACCAAGACCTACTCGATGGGGTTTGCTGCGTTGTTGGCGATCACCTTCACCCCTGCTCTGGCGGTGCTGCTGATTCGCGGCAAAATTCGTGGTGACAAAAGCTGGATCAATCGCGCCCTGATTGCGGTGTACACGCCCATTGTTCGACTGGCGGTAAAACTGCGTTGGTGGGTGGTCGGTGGTGCTATCGCCGCATTGGTGGCCACGGTGCCGGTGTTTCTTGAACTGGGTAATGAGTTCATGCCGCCGTTGAACGAGGGCAGCATTCTCTACATGCCCACCGCCGTACCGGGTATGTCCATTACCGAGGCGGGTAAGGTGTTGCATGCCATGGACAAGGAGTTGAAATCCTTCCCGGAAGTCGAACGGGTGTTTGGCAAGATGGGACGTTCCACCAGCCCTACTGATCCGGCACCACTCTCTATGGCCGAAATTGTCGTCACCTTCAAACCGAAAGACCAATGGCGTGAAGGTGTGACTTGGGAAAGCCTACTTGCCGAAATGGATGAGCAACTACGCTATCCCGGTATGCCCAATGTTTGGTGGATGCCGATTCAGACCCGTACCGAGATGTTGGCCACCGGCATTCGTTCAACGCTGGGCATTAAGGTGTTTGGTGATGACCTAGATATAGTGGAAGCCACTGGCATTCGTATCGAACAGGCATTACAGGATGATGAGCGCACCGCGCCCTATACCCGTAGTGCCTTTGCCGAACGCATCAGTGGCGGCTATTTCCTCGACTTCGATATCGACCGTAAAAAAATCGCCCGTTACGGTCTGACCATTGCTGATGTAGAAGAGGTGATCATGGCGGCGGTGGGTGGTATGACCGTCTCTGAAACGGTGGAGGGTCGAGAGCGCTACGCCATCAACCTGCGTTATGCCCGCGACTTTCGTGATAATCCGCAAGCGTTGAAACGGGTCTTGGTGCCAACACCTACCGGCGCGCAAATCCCACTGGCGCAATTGGCTGAACTGAACTTTCGCACCGGCCCACCCATGCTGCGTAACGAAAATGGCCAGTTGGTGGGTTATGTCTTTGTCGATGTCAACGACAAGATTGGCATCGCCGACTATGTGGCGGCGGCCAAACAGGTGGTAGCGGAACAGGCCAACGTGCCAGCCGGTTACCGCCTCGATTGGGCAGGGCAGTTCAAATACTTTGAACGCGCCAAGGCCAAACTCATGATCGTTGTACCGCTGACGCTGTTCATCATTTTTTTCATGCTTTTCATCAGCCGCAAGTCGGTGGTGGAATCGCTCATCATCCTGCTGGCAGTGCCTTTTTCACTGATCGGCGCGGTATGGCTGCTTGCCTGGCTTGACTACAACCTCAGTGTTGCCGTGTGGGTTGGCATGATCGCCCTGGCGGGAGTAGACACCGCGATGGGGGTGTTGATGATGTTGTATCTCGGCATGGTCTACCGGCAGCGTCAGGCCGATGGCCGCCTACAGACACAGCAAGATCTGCTGGAGGTGATCACCGAAGGGGCAGGACGACGCATTCGCCCCATGCTCATGACAGGATTGGCGCTGCTACTGGGATTGATTCCCATCCTCTGGAGCGACGGCACCGGCGCGGATGTAATGAAGCGTATTGCCGCACCAATGGTGGGTGGTATTGCCTCGGCGCTGATCACTGTATTGATCTTGTTCCCCGCCATTTTTGCCATCTGGAAAGGATGGGCATTGCGCACCATCAATAAACAACTGAGGGAGGAGCAAGAGATGACATAGCGAGGTGAACGCCATGATGGATATGATGAGCAACGGACACGGTTCGATGATGGATGGCATGTGGTTTTTTTCAATTCTGTTCTGGGTTTTGATTATTGTCGGAGTAATTTTTATCACTAAGTGGTTTCTGGAGCGCAACCGGAATAAAAATGAACCTGGAATCAACGAAAAATCAGCGCTGGATATTCTGAACCTAGAAAACGCAGTTGGACGAAAATGTAGAATGCAAAATATTGATTCGAATAACATAGCGGGGAAAATCGTGGTCACCTGATTGGTGATGAGACTTTTCTCCGCATCGTTAGGCGGATCAAGAGCTTGTGCTATTGCGTTTTTCAGGATTAAGGCTCACCATACAAAAACACTCAATATTTTACTCGCGGATTTTTCAAAAGACCCGAAAAAATAAACCGGGAATATAATGAAAAACAAGCAGAGCAGGGGGCAGTCGTCGAGGTCAGTCTATTCTTGGGCGGTGTACCAGGTTTTTAAGCAAAACCTTTGAATTTCTTCTGTAGTTGTAGAGAGCCCTGCGTTTTACTGGAAGATCTCTGGATTTTTTGAGGCTAAAACCGTGTTCGCGGAACCAGTGTGCCGTTCTTGTCGTCAGAACGTAGAGTTGCTTCAAACCGAGACTTAATGCCTTTTTTTCGATATGTTCTAGAAGCCTGCTTGCTCGGCCGTATTGTTGGTACTCCGGGTGGGTGACCAAACAGGCCAGTTCACCCGCAGCTTCATTTTGAAAGGGGATAAGCGCAGCACACGCGATCACCATGCCGTCACGTTCAATGACCATAAAGTGAGTGATTTGCAGTTCCAATTGTTCGCGAGAACGGCGAACCAAAGCGCCGTTTTCTTCCAGCGGAGTAATGAGTTCTAATATCCCACCAATATCGTCGATGGTTGCAGTACGTAAGCCTTCATATATATCGGCATTGATCATGATGCCGACGCCATCTCGAGTGAAAAGCTCAAGCAATAAGGCACCGTTAATATGATGATTAACCAAATGAATACGATCAACGTGATGATTGCCGGCCTCGATAGCCAGATTTAAAGTGTTCTGCAGCTCATGATCCATTTTTTTTCTGCGGTTCAGCAATTCTTGTGCTTCATGCAGTTGCATATGGCGAATGGCCTTTCGGTTGTTATCCTTGATCGCCTTGAAATCAGCCAGATAGATTAACTTGCTCGCTCGTAGATCGCTGGCGATGCTCGCAGCAACACTCTGACCGGATAAATTGAACACTTCTCCTGTAGGAGAGTAGCCCAGAGGTGAAACCAGAACGATGGCATTATTGCTCAATTGCTCTTGCATTGCCTGATGATCAATTTTTCTGACCTCACCCGTATGCATAAAATCAATGCCATTGCGTACGCCTACCGGACGAGCGGTGATCCAATTTCCAGTCGCAACCCGAATATGTGCTCCGGCCATGGGCGAATTCGCCAGCCCCATAGATAACAAGGCTTCAATGTCTACTCTAGCGGTTCCGACAGCGTCTTTAACACAGGTCAGAGCCGCATGATCCGTTATTCGGATGTTGTCGTGGTAAATTGCTTTAATATCACGTTGTTGTAGCCGCTCTTCAATCTGTGGGCGTGCGCCATGCACCAAAACCAAACGAATGCCAAGACTATTCAACAAAGCAATGTCATGGATGAGATTGGCAAAATTAGCATCGCAGATGGTTTCGCCACCAAAGGAAATGACAAATGTCCGGCCGCGGAAAGCATGGATATAGGGCGAAGAGGCACGAAACCCATTTACAAAATTGCCGTGTTGATCCTTATTCACTGTCGTAATGACTCCTGTCTTTATATCCACGTACCACAATGTAACCGCATTAATCTAGAACAGGCCTTCAGTGGAAGGCCTACTTCATTATAGCTTTCTTCTCGCCAGGAATGGAGTGGTTTTTTTATATTAAATCATGAGGTTGGATAACTTTCGGACGAGCATTCGTTACGATTTAAGTAATATATATTCATATTTTTTTATCTTACATGTATAGAGTGATCGATGAATGCTGAAAATATTCTTGAATATTTACTCTACAAATGGTTAAATTGCCCCATGAATGTAATAAACCTGAACAATGAAGCAGATGAGCTAAAAATTAAAATACTGGATGCCGCTGAAGAGCGTTTTCAAGTCTATGGCTATGGAAAAACAACCATGGCGGAAATTGCCAAAGACGTTAATATGTCAGCGGCGAATTTATATCGATACTTTCAAAATAAACAAGATATTGCGGTTGAATGTTGTGAGCGATGCATGGGGCAACGGTCTGATGATATTCGAAAAGCCGTTAGACAGCCTAACCTGTCAGCGAGTGAAAGACTACGCATGTTCGCTATTAGCAGTCTCAGAAACAATTTAGATAGCTTAGAAAACACACCAAAAATCAAAGAATTAATTGAATATATATCAAAAGAACATAAGAACTTGGTTCGAGACAAGGTGGGTGCTCAATGTGCGACGATTGCAGAAATTTTGGCCTACGGAAATGAAACGGGAGAGTTTGACGTTGACGATGTGATAAAGGCAGCGGGTACGGTTCACGCCTCTTTGGTGTTGTTTGATTTTCCTTTGTTTGATGGCTTTTTTAGTAGAGAAGAGTTCGAGGTGAAGGCTAACGATGTTGTTGATTTGTTAGTTAATGGTCTGCGAAAAAGATAAAAAATAGCCGAACAAGTTAGGGTTCGGTTTTTTATTTTCTACGCTGTAAATATTGAACAATATATTCACTGGTGATTATTTAGCAGTGATAGGGGAATATATAATGAAGCATTTCGAAGCACAATTTGGCCAGTGGGTACTTAAGTATCGCTGGCTTATTATGTTGATGAGTCTTGTCCTGGTTTTTCTCGCCGCCTCAGGTGGGCAGCACTTGCGATTTACCGGTGACTACCGTGTATTCTTTAGTGACGATAACCCACAGCTACTGGCATTTGATGAGCTGGAAAAAACGTACACTAAAAGTGACAATATTCTTTTTGCATTAACCCCAAAAAGTGGTGATGTTTTTACTCAGGAGACGTTGTCGGCTGTTGAATCACTCACTGAAAAAGCCTGGCAAACACCGTTTTCAATTCGGGTAGACTCGCTCACCAATTTTCAACACACTTGGTCAGAAGAGGATGATTTAACGGTTGAAAATCTGGTATCTGATAGCCGTGCGCTTGATGCAAAAAAACTCGAAGAGATCAAAGACGTTGCGCTTAAAGAGCCTATTTTAGTTAATAATGTTGTCTCGCCAGATTCTCGTGTGACGGGGGTTAATGTCACGATTCAATTGCCCGGCCTGAATGAGATGACTGAGGCGCCTACTGCCGTTGCTTTTGCCAGAAAAATTGCAGATGAAATAAGAGCGGAATATCCAAATATTGAAATACGCCTCACGGGAATGTTGATGATGAACAATGCATTTTCTGAGGAGTCTATGAATGACATGCAATCGTTAATACCGTTGAGCTTTTTAGTCATGCTGGTTAGCCTTGGTCTGCTTATTAAAGGGTTCACAGGCACATTTGCGACGCTCGCGGTGATTGCTCTTAGCATTGCCGCTGCAATGGGCTTAGGAGGTTATCTTGGTTATCCTATCTCTCCACCGTCTTCAAGTGCACCCATTATTATTTTGACCATAGCGATTGCAAACTCTGTGCATGTGCTGGTTTCAATGATTCAGGAGATGAGAAGAGGAAGCAATAAGCGCAATGCCATTGTGGAAAGTCTACGGCTTAATATTCAGCCGGTGACATTAGCAAGCGTGACCACGGCCATCGGCTTCTTGACCATGAATTTCTCCGACGTGCCCCCTTTTCAGCATCTAGGAACATTTGTTGCGCTGGGTGTTCTTGTCTCTTTAGTGCTTTCTCTTACATTTCTACCTGCACTGATGTCAATTTTACCGATGCGAGTCAAAGCGGTTCCAGAAGATAAAAATGATTCGATGGAGAAGTTTGGAAAGTTTGTTGTAAACAACCACCGAAATATTTTCTGGGGGATGCTGGCTCTGGTGGTTGTCACCGTCAGCTTGATTCCTAAAAATGAGCTGAATGATATTTTTGTGAACTACTTTGATGAGAGTATTGAATTTCGCACCGACACCGACTACATCACTGATAATCTGGCAGGGACTTATCTCATCTCTTATTCTCTAGAGTCAGGTGAAAAAGGTGGAATTGGTAATCCAGATTTCTTAAAGGAAGTCGAAGCATTTACCCAGTGGTATAAGCAGCAGCCAGAAACATTGCATGTTGCTACCATTACAGACATCATGAAGCGCCTAAATAAAAATATGCATAGTGATGAGGAACAGTGGTACATCCTTCCAGATAATCGAGAATTGTCGGCTCAATATTTATTGTTATACGAAATGTCTCTGCCTTATGGGCTAGACTTAAATAATCAAATAAATATTGATAAGTCAGCAACAAAATTTACGGTAACGCTAAAAACGTTATCAAGCAAAGAGATGATTGCTTTGGAAGCGCGCGCAAATACTTGGTTGGCCAACAATACGTCAAATATAGTGAGCGCGAATGCCTCCGGCCCGTCATTAATGTTTGCACATATTGGACAGCGCAATATTGTAAGTATGTTAAAGGGAACCACAATTGCGTTGATACTGATTTCAATACTGTTAATGATTGCACTTAAATCCTTTAAAATTGGGTTTATAAGCATGGTTCCCAATCTTGTTCCTGCCGCAATGGGGTTTGGATTGTGGGGGTTGTTTGTTGGGGAAGTAGGTCTGGCGTTAAGTATAGTAATGAGTATGACGCTTGGTATCGTGGTGGATGATACGGTTCATCTGCTAAGTAAATATCAAAGAGCACGACGAGAAAAAGGATATGACGCACGCAACGCAGTGATATACGCTTTTACTACGGTCGGTCGGGCGTTAGTAACGACGACAATTGTGTTGATACTCGGTTTTTTAGTGTTAGCAATGTCAGCTTTCGAATTAAACTCTGCGATGGGCATGTTAACCGCACTGGTTATTGCGCTTGCATTGTTTGCTGATTTTTTACTACTACCGGCGATATTAATTAAATTTGAGGACAAGCAGAATGAAAAAAATAGTACCCGTACTAGCGCTGTTAACCCTACTTCCATTTAGTGCTTATTCGCAAACGCCCGCGGAACGTGGTTACGGAATTGCGAAAAAAGCTGATGAACTAGATGTTGGCTGGCAAGACTTCACGGCTAATATCGTGATGACGTTGCGAAATAAAAGTGGTAACGAGTCAGTCAGAAAAAATCGCGTGCGTACGCTAGAAGTTGCCGGTGATGGCGATAAATCTATTATTCTTTTTGATAGTCCGGCAGATATAAAAGGGACAGCTTTTTTAAGTTATACCCATATATTGAAGCCAGATGATCAATGGCTATTTTTACCGGCGTTGAAACGGGTAAAGAGGATCTCTTCTTCAAACAAATCGGGCCCCTTTATGGGAAGTGAATTTGCCTATGAAGATATTTCCTCACAGGAGGTGGATAAATTCAGCTATAAATATATTAAAGATACTGAGATTGATGGGCAAGAAGCCTTCTTGATTGAGCGCTTTCCTGAATATCGAAAATCGGGTTACAGCAAACAGATTGTCTGGATTGATAAAGCGATGTATCAGCCATTGAAAGTTGTATTTTATGATCGAAAAAACTCAAAGTTAAAAACCTTGACTTATCATGAATACAACCAATATCTTGATAAATACTGGCGCTCTTCAAGGTTGGAAATGGTCAATCATCAAACTGGAAAAAGCACTACGCTAGCATGGAAGGATTATAAATTTAAAAATGGGTATACAGATCGTGATTTTGATAAAAACTCTTTGAAGAGGATGCGTTAGATTAATGTGATGAAAGGCCAAAAAACGTTATCGATTTCCCTCTGCGCTCTTTTTCTGTTACCGACCACTTTGATTGCCGAGTGGTCGGGTAATATATCGAGCAGAGTGAGTGTTTATAAAAATGAAGCGTTGCTGGATAATCAAAAGCGTGTCTATTCATCACTTGCTCTACAGCCAGCCTATTCTAAAACCTGGGATAATGACCGACAGTTGTTTGACCTGGAGCTGTTTGTGCGAGCGAATGATCGTGTTTCAAATACCGCAGATATTCGGGAACTGTCTTGGGCATATAGCGAAAGGGAATGGGAGTTTAGAGCGGGAATACGAAAAGTCTTTTGGGGAGTGACCGAGTCTCAACACCTGGTGGATATCATTAACCAAACTGACTTTAGAGAGTCGTTTGATGGTGAAGCGAAGCTGGGGCAGCCCATGTTGAACCTGGTTATTATTCAAAATTGGGGGACACTCGATCTATTTGTTTTGACGGGCTTTAGAGAACGAAAATATCCAGATGACAATGCTCGTTTGCGTTTTCCGCTACCTGTGACCGATGATCCTGCAAAATTTGAATCCGACGCAGAGGAAAAAAATATAGATTACGCTCTGCGTTGGTCACATTATTTAGGCAATTGGGACTTTGCACTGAGTCACTTTTACGGGACTAATCGTGAACCTCGGTTTCAGAAATATGGAAATCAGTTTATGCCTATGTATGACATCATTAATCAAACAGGTGTAGAAGTACAGGCAACCATTGAAAATTGGCTTTGGAAGCTTGAAGCGATTCATCGTGACGGAGCTGGTAGTCGCTATTTTGCCTCTACTTCTGGGTTTGAATATACCTTTTTTGATATTGACAGCTCGGGTGTTGACGTGGGGATTGTCGCAGAATATTCTTACGATGAACGTGGAAAGCGAGCAACAACACCTTTTCAAAATGATACCATGTTAGGTATCAGATTAGCATTGAATGATGAGCAAAGTACCGAGGCGCTAATTGGCGCTATAGTCGATAACGGCGGCGAAGGCGTAATTCTTAGTCTGGAAGCAAGTCGGCGTATTGGTCATTCTTTTAAGCTGACGATAAATGGCTATCTGTTTACTGAAAGTAGCCCCGGAGAGTTTATGTATGCGTATTCTAACGAAGATTTTGTTGAAGTTGAATTTGGTTACTATTTTTAATGGGGACTACCCAGCATAACCATTTTTTACCCTATCGTGGCATCTGAGATTTAGGTGTGATTGCATGTCCTCTTCATTCCATGGCGGCGTTAAAATTCCTCGCAATAGCCCGTTATTACTCGTCATTTCGCCTTGTCAGGAAATGAATAGGTCACACACTCAGAACCTAAATCTCAAACGCTACGGGTATATAAACGCAGTGAAACGGTTTTGAGTCACAATTTATAAAGCTGCGGGGTTTACAGTCCCTTAGCTAAGCGCCGAACGCTAAATATAGATTCATTTAAGTTTTGATTATATTTAACGTTATGGAATTTAAGAATAGTTTTGTGTTGGGTTTCACCCGCTCGTTTGGTTGTCATTTGTATTTCCGTTGGCGTCCATATACCATCGATTTTTTCTAATTTGTTTACCGCCATATATTTTTGTTTTTTTCCTTCTTTAACCCAACTGATCGCGCGAATGACAACATAGTTATCTTTTCGAATAAATGCAATTGACTTTGTATATCCGGTTTCTTCAATGATTTTTTTGTTTTTTGGTATAGATTCAATAACCCAGGTTTTATGTCCTTCGACGAGGATTTCTTTTTTTAATTGATAGTTATAGTCTTCTATATCGCGTGAAGTGATATCTGAATAAGTAAAATCAGAACCCATGAAGCTGTCACTTTTGTTGTTATTGGGTATGCGTTTAGATTTCCGTAATGCCGGCAAATAAAGCCATTGATCATCATCTTTATCGCTGTCATCGTAATCATAAACGAGAAAGCCGGTATTCACTACATCAGCGGGTTCGAGAAAAAACATAATACTTAGGGTGTCTTCATTTTTGTCTTTTCTCATTGAGCGGATTTTTCTTACACGCTCATTCCCATGCCGGTCAATGAGAATCATTTCCATATCAGAGACTCGGTTATCACCGTCATCAAGTGCATCTACCTTTTCCATGATTTGCTTTGCTGTGGGGTCGTCCTCTGCCAGCGCTGAAAATGAAGAGCATAGAAGCGCCAATGCAAATAAAAAAGCTGAGTGATATCGTGGATGTACTCGCATTATTGTGCTCCTGTTGCAGTGTGAGAAGTTTGTTTTTTTTCATAAAGCACTTTCATCAATGCAGGTGCTAATAACAAATCAGCCAGCAATGCAAAGACAATGGTTGATCCTGTAATAAGGCCAAAATAAAATACGTTATTCATACTGGCTGCCATGAAAATGAAGAACCCGAGAGAGAGCACAATGGTTGTCACAACAAGCGCTCGACCGGTGCTCAGTAAGGTTTTTTCTACGGCTTCTTCTACGCTATTTGTTTGTGCATGATATCTCTGAAAATTATGCATAAAATGTATCGTGTCATCAACAACAAGGCCGATCGCTATCGAGCCGATCAGCATAGTGAACATATCTAAAGGCATAGCAAAATAGCCCATGATTCCCATTGCGAAAATGATAGGAAGCAGGTTGGGAATCATACTTATCAGGCCCAGTTTAATTTTACCCAGTAATGCAATCATCATAAAAGTGATAATGATTGCGGCGAGTAGATAGCTGACTTTACTGCTCTCAATAGCGGCATCTAATGTGCGACCAAAAAGCGCACCCATGCCGGTAACATAGGTTGAAAGTGAAGGGTCGAGCGTATTTTCTATTTCTTGTTCGATTAATTCAATAAATTCAACTGTGCTTGCGGCGCTAGTCCAGGGGGTTTTTACTGAAATGCGAGCCATGCTGAACTGACTATCGACAAAATCCTCTAGATCATCTGAACCTGAGTTTTCAAATAATAATAGTTCTTGAGCAATGAGAGCCCTATCGGTTGGTATTCGATAAAAGGATTCATTATTTTCATTTAGTGCACGGTTGCTTTCCTTGATGATATCCAAGACAGAAATTGTTTTTCCAGTAAAAACTTCTTCTGTTGAAAGTGCTTTCAGCTTGGTGTCTAAACTGTCTATTGTTGCCATTATTTTTGGATCATAAAGACCATTAACTTCACCGGTATCGATAACAATTTCAAGAAAACCTGAGCCTTTTAATTCTACATCGACAAGCTCAGTGGCTATTCGTGCATCCCAATCCTCGGGAATCCAAGTAAGCGGGTTGTGATAAAAGGCCAATTTTGTCAAACCCCCTACGGCAATCAAAAATAAGAGGAACGAGGAGCCAAGAATAACTTTATAATTGGTGGTGGAAAATTTGGCGATTTTTAAAAGTAAGGTGTCCATTATTTTCGCTCTGGCCGATGTCTTGTTATCTGTTTTTCGCTTCAAAGGCAGCAGCGCGATCATGGTTGGAAGTAATATCAGGGTGTATATCAGTGATAACAGTACACCCGTAGCGGCGAAAACGCCCAAATCAGAGATAGGAGACACTTCAGAGGTTGAGAAAGAAAGCAAGCCTGCTGCCGTGGTTAAGCTTGCCATGGCAATGGGTAATCCGGAGTGGCTTAATGCATGAGCAATGGCCTCTCTTTTGTTTTCATTTTGATTGAAGTATCGAAAAAACATGGTCAATATATGAACGGATGCAGCAACACCAACGGCCATGAGAAACGAAGGCAATATTTGAGTAGGGGGTTTTAATGCAACGCCTGTGGCCGCCATTGTTGCGAAAGTGGAGAGAACCGTAAGCGCTACAACAATTAAGGGCATCACGACACCGGAAATACGTCTGAATAACATGAATAAAACAATGGCGATGATAAGAATAGAAAGATTCGTGAATTTTTGCATGTCGTGTTGCATGGCACGTTTGATTCTATCTACAACAACGGGGGTGCCTGCGGCATAAATTTTGAAATCATCACTTTTATATTTCGCTATAATTTCATGAATTTTGCTTACCATTGTTGAATTTTGTGTATCGGTTAAAACTTGAGGGGAGTCCATTTTTTTTGTGGTTTCTTCTTCAAATCCTTCTAGTAGATTTTCATCATCAGTGTTTTCGACGGCGTGCGCGTTGGTTCGGATTAAGATGACAGTAAACTTTCCATCGTCAGAAATAAAAAGATTTTTGAATAACTTGCTACCCAGAGCTAGCGATTTTCTTTCTGCCATTTCCTCGCTGTTTTCAGGTAATTTTTTAAATAAATCTTCAACGATGAGGCTATCTTCTTCGCCTCGAGTGTCACGGGCGTTGATTAAGCTGTCAATTTTATCGAGATAAGGTACGTTTTCTTTTAATTCATTATGAAAGTTTTTTAGTTTCAGTAGTGTTTTATCGGTAAATAAATCAGGTGTTTCGATTGCGAGTAACACCACATCATCTTGGCCAAATTGCGCTCTGAATTGATTGTACTGAAGGAGTATGGGGTCATCTTCATGTAAGGAGCCTTCGCTGGACATGTCTGCGGTGATTTTAGGGATTTGAGATATAAACCCCGCGAGGATTAAAAGTAGAGCAAGTAGCACCTTGAACTTATTATCGAATATAAAGTAACCAAAACTTCTAAAGGCGTTTTCTATTTTTGTCTTTATTGTCATTGCTGGGTTTCCTGATTATTCAGATTAGTACGGCATATGTCTTTTGCTCAGCAAGAATTTAAGGGCGGAAGTATGACTATTTGTAGTCTCCCCGTTTTTTAAAGGTACGCAGAATTTCCTAGTTTGCTATCTCGCCTTCGGTTGCAAAAGCGTAATGTTATCTTCCTTGATATTGATAACTATAGGCTTAGCTATTTTGACTTTAAATATTCCAAGATGTTTTTAGGGTATAATAAATTATATCATGACAAATAGAAGTGTGAAAATTCCAGGCTAAGCCGTTATTTTATTTAATATATTTTTTGTCGTTTTAGTGTTTGTGGAGATGGATCGAAGTAGTAAAAATTTAAGTATTGACAGGGGCATGAAGGTGAGTATAATACGCCAGCTCAGCCGGGGCGAAGTTCTCC
>JAADHS010000123.1 GCA_013151745.1 Gammaproteobacteria bacterium
GTGTAAAATAATTATACTATTTCTGGGGTATCCCGTAAAGCGATGATTATTGGTGAAATTGTTTAGCTAAGCTTTAAATTAAGGAATGTGTCGGCTTCCTTGTTGTCCTATAATAGTTCGGGCTGGATTACACAATAACGGAGTGGTTATGATTGAGGTCGTGAAATAGATGCTGAATGGAATGCAATTTGGAGTCTTACTTCTATTATTATTGGCAGTTGAGTGGGTCGCAGCGGAGTCGACTTCTCCCTTTGTTTTAGTATATTCCAGTAACCTGGACGGAGAATTGGAGCCTTGTGGGTGTTCCGAGTTCGGTAACCAGGGCGGCTTAAAAAGGCGAGCCAGTGTTATTGCTGATTTGCGAAAAAAGCATCAAGATCTTTTTCTGGTTTCAGGTGGTGGTTTATTAGCCAGTCATACTGCGAACGACAAATTAATCAGTCAATTCATATTAAAGGGCTTCGCGCTTTTAGATTATGATGCCGTAGCAGTACAGTTCAATGATCTGGCTTATGGGCTGGATTTTTCACTGCAGGTAAAAAAATTCCCTTGGGTGCTAAGTAATAGTGAGCAGGGATATTTTGCTCAGGAGCAGCTTTTCGAGCGAAATGAAAAAAAATTAGCCGTGTTCTCTTGGTTTAATGTTGACTCTATCCCCCCTGCGGTTCCGTTACAGGAAGCATTGTCTTTGAGTCAATCCACCGTTGCTTTTGATGAACGATTGCAAAAAGCTAAAAATAAGGGCTATATTACGTTTGTTACAACGACAATGCCTTGGTCCGCAGTACAAAATAAGCTGCCATTGGATAATGTGGATATTGTGTTGGTAAAATCGGCTTATGAAGAATATGGCGAACCTTTCATGGAGAACGGAACTTTGGTTCTTCAGGCTGGGTCGAGAGGGATGCGCTTAGGTCAGGTGAATTTGACAATTAATAATGCCCGAATTGTAAGTTATAAGCATCAAATACGTCCTATGCCTCCGGCCGTGCCAGATGCTGCTTCTATGCAGGCCTGGTATGATGCTTATAATGCCGAAGTCAAAGCAGCCTATCAAAAGTCAGTCGCCTTACGCAAGGCAAGGCGCTCAGGTGAAGCGGCTTATGTCGGCGCTAATGCGTGTAAAAAATGTCATATTGATGAATATAAAATATGGCGTAGCAGTCGTCATGCCAAAGCGTATGGTTCGCTGTCACGCGTTAACAAGGCTTTTGACCCCAGTTGTATTGGTTGCCACACGGTTGGTTTTACAAAAGAGGGAGGGTTCATTGATAGTGACGTGACCGCTCATCTAAAACAGGTACAGTGTGAAGCTTGTCATGGTGTCGGGCAAGCTCATGTATGTTAAGTCGGGTGGGCAAGCTAAGACGGGGCATTCTGACTGGCCGAAAAAGAAGATTTGCGCACAGTGCCATGTTCCTAAGCACAGCCCTGAATTCGATTATAAACAATATTGGCCTAGAATCGCTCACTGAAAACCCGGGGGTAAACTCAGGAAATAGTCGTTTGTTTTTCGAAATTTTGTGATTAGAAGAGCGAGCCAGAACGGGATACTAGATGGCTAGCGCATTCTGATAACCATCCTTGGTGTGCCGTCCTTGGCACCTTGTTCCTACATGTCGTCCTTGTACAGTAGCGTCCCGCTACTGCCGTATTTATTGACTATGTGACTTGCTTGAACCGTCGCCTAAGGTTCTTGTTGGGTCAATGTTTGCATGGTTTTGCTTGATAACTGGTCACAGCTATCAATGTAGGCGGGTATTGTACCCTCATTAATCTGTAATACGCCCTCTTCTGAGTATTGGCATGAATTCGTATTTTCTAAATCGGTTAATGTCAGCATGCTGGTTTTGTCATTATACCGTGCATTGAAGTAACCGCCAACAAATAAATCATAAACCATACCGCCACCTGAAATCATCGAAGGCTGTGTTTTCACCTGATTTATTATTTGTACTGCATTCTTGTTCATCGCCGGGGTTAAAAGTGTCTGTTTTTCCTTTGGTAGAGCGCAAGCACTGAGCAGTATTGCAATGCTGAAATATGCGAATCTGGAGTTATTATTATTTTTCATTTCAGTTTCTCCCCCTTTATTTGGTTGTCGTTTATTCTAACGCGTAAAAGAGCAAAGCACCAAAACTACTATAAACATCTATTAGTAATAAGGTTATTAGGTGTGTGCCGCCCGCAGGTTTTTTGACCGTCAAGGGCCTCTTGAGGACCGAGACTGACAATGGTAAACATCATGAGAGAGATCCCTTTGAATAGTGATGACTGAACATTTCAACTAACCGGCTGCTCGTGCGTTTGAAGGGAAATACCAGACGGTTTCCAGTATAAAGTTCGCTTGGCTTTTGTTGCCCACTGGCAATAAGTAAAACCCGGTTGTCGTAAAGCGCATCAATAAGCTGAATAAAGCGGTTTGCAATATCGTCTGCCGAGCTATCCATCTGAGGAATGTTACTGACGATGACCGTGCTGAAGGTTGCGCTTATTGCCAAATAATCTGCAGCAGCACGAGGGGTACAACAAATCGCGTCAAAATGAAACCAAACAGTATGATCACTCTGCCCTAAAGTATTTATATTACGGTTATTTATATTGAGAAGCGCTTCTACAGGTTGTTTGTTTCCGGATACGGTGATAAAACGTAGCATCAGGTTGCGCTCAGAATTTGAGCTGAGAGGTGTAAAATATCGATAGGGCACTACCGTGGCGTTTAATCTGTAGTCGATGTCACTGCCGATCAGAACTTCTGTTGTATTTTCTTTTATCAACTCAATAGCAGGTAAAAATCGCTGCCGTTGCAAGCCATTTTTATATAAATCATCAGGGCGAATATTTGAGGTGAAAACCAAAGTGACATTTTGTTGCTTTAACGCCTCAAGCAAACCAGCAAGCAGCATGGCATCGGCTACATCATCGACCTGAAATTCATCTAGGCATAGAACACGCATCGACGGAGCCAGTTGTTGTGCAACCAAACGTAATGGATTTGCGTTTTTCGAAAAGTATTTCAGGCGATGATGTACCTCTTGCATAAAACGTTGAAAGTGCCACCTTTGTTTTTCAGGAAAAGGCAAGGAAGCAAAAAAATTATCCATTAAATACGTTTTACCGCAACCGACACCGCCCCACAAATAAATGCCTTGGATCGATGGGTTTGCTGATATTGTTTTGTTAAAAAAAGAGAAAAATGAATTATTTTTTTGGGCTGGTGGTCGTTTAAGCTGGTGGTAAAGCGTTTGCAGATGATCTATCGCATTGATTTGTTCTGGGTCACATTGATAGCCATGAAGTTCTAAATCTCGCTTATAACGTTCTTTTGGACTCATAAGTTTGTGCAAGAAACCGCAAAATAAACCCAAGGTATGATCTGGATACCCAAGACTATAAAATAGCCTTTACAACATTTATAGTGCAACAATGCACGCACGACAATGACAGCAATAGTCAGACCTAACAAAACACCGGAAGCGGCTAATAAGGCGATATTTGCAGTTACAAAGCTCCAATACACACCGGGGGAAAAGAGGGCGTCTAAGCTTTCGGTCAGCAGCGTTTTATTGCGTACTGCGTTGACAACCCATTGTGTACATAAAAAACCAAGGCTAGTGAGTGTCGTTAACAAAAAATAGAACCAACTCACCATACCATAAGGCTGCTTTGGCGCGGTTTCAGTGGGCATAATAGCGGGGTACTATATCTAAATTAAACAGGCTTATGCGTGTGCTTTGAACAGTCAGGGCGTTATTCATCGTTCATAATTATAGCTTGGCAAAATAACATTACAATGGAAAACAGTATGATATACCCATGGCGTTTGAGATTCAGGTATTTTCGCACACATCTGTATCTCGTTTTCAATTTTCCTCAATAAAAACTCAGTTGATCCAAGATTCAGAGTACAAGTTCTTGAATTATCGTGGTTGGCGATTATTGCTTGCGAAGCGCTCGGATCAAAAATCTTGCGGGATGAACCGCATGGTAAAGTCTGCTACTAAGTGCAAGCGGGGTGTTATTAACAAGGTTAGCTATAAGTTCAGCTATAATGGCTGCCGTCGTTAAACCACGCGAACCCAGGCCAGAGGCGATATAGAGTCCGGGATGATATTGCGCTAATGGGTATGCGCTGGGTTTTTTGCCAAGTTTGAGATCTTGATAAGCGAATTGATAAAAGGTCTCATTGGCAACGGGACCTACAATGGGAAGTCGATCCGGAGTGGTTGCTCTAATAGCGACTCGTCCATTTTGTACCGGCTGTTGATCTGAAATCAGCCCGGGTAAATACTGTTGCAGTGCTCTTGTATTGTCATCATGGTCTGCCTGCCTGAGTGTGACGACTTTGTCACCAGGGGCGTAGCTTGCACCACAGACCAGTTCATTTTCTGTTAAAGGAATAACATAACCCCCATAGCAGATCGATTTAAGTAATGTTGGGGCGTGAGCAGATTGCCGCAGGTAACTAATTTGTCCGCGCGAAGGTGTGATAGAAAGGTGTTGCGTTTGCTGAAATTGATTGGCAGCAGGCCCGTTACAAATAACGACGACTTCAGCCTTATAGCTTTGCTTTTGAGTGGTCACTT
This sequence comes from Gammaproteobacteria bacterium, assembly GCA_013151745.1. Lineage (GTDB taxonomy): Bacteria > Pseudomonadota > Gammaproteobacteria > JAADHS01 > JAADHS01 > JAADHS01. The sequence goes on from JAADHS010000123.1 coordinate 4,587, forward strand.
GCCACGTATTATCGGCTTGCTGCTGTAGGTTTGAAACGGTGTGATTATAAGCAACATGGATTGTGGGACAGTCTTCCAATAGGGTCTTACATAGTTGAGCTGGCGCTAACCAGCCCGCTTGTGGATAGTAGAGCGCCTCTTTTTCCAGCGGTATACCTGCGAGTCGAGACGCGGATTTTGTTGTAAGATATTGCACCACTTGTTTATTTAAGTTGAGTTTGGCCAGTTGTGTGCCACGTTGGTGCCCAACAAGTTCTAAAATTCCGTCAGGGTGCCACTCCAGGGAAGGTTGGCGAGCCTGAATACCTTGCAGCCATTTTAGAGTATAAAGAAATGCGCTGAGATGAAATTGAGCGTAATCATCCATATTCAGAGTGAGTTTCGGCATGACGATACCCGCTTTATTTCCTGAAGCTTGCGCGGCAATATGATCTTCTTGCTCAAGAAGTGTTGTTTGCCATCCTGACTGGCTCAGGGTATGAGCCATACTGACTCCAGCTATTCCTCCACCAATAATGATGGCTTTTTTTCGATCAGGAACAGATATTTTGGGCGGATGAAACCAAGGTGCGGACGATATTACGCTGCTTGCTTGATTAAAGTGACCACACAGTCGCTCTCGTTTTTCGTGTCCCGTGACTTTTTTTACAGTGAAACCGACCTGTTGCAAGTTTCGCCGAACCTGCCCTGCTGCTGTATAGGTGCTAAAGCTCGTGCCGGGATGGCTTAATCTGGCTATTTCCTTGCATAATTCTGCGCTCCACATTTCAGGGTTCCGACTGGGTGTGAAACCATCCAGATACCAGGCATCTACTTCAGTGGAAAGCTGACGATACATCTCTGTTGCATCACCGATCATCAAAGTTAGTGATATTCGATTTTTGACCAATTTAGAACGATGAAAGCCGGGAATGTTGACGGGATAGACTTGCAACAAAGCACGAGTATAAATATCAAGCTCGGGCCATTGGCTTAAGGCTTTTTTAATGCTGCGTTTAGATAGCGGGTATTTTTCTACAGAAATATAGTCAAGTTGCGCATGTTGTGGTGCCGTTTTAAGCCATAGAGCTATCGTCGCCACGAAGTTCAGACCGGTGCCAAATCCAGTTTCAGCGATAACAAAATGTTGTTGATCCAAGCAACGCTGAGGTAGCTGGTTCCCTAGAATAAATACGTTTTTTGTTTCTGCCAATCCATCTGTTGTTGCGTAATAAACATCTTTGAATTGCGTATTTTCAGGTGTATTGTGGTTCCATCTTACATTTTCTTGTATGCTCACGGGTCTGTCGTAATTTTTATCTCTAGCCTTCGGCATCCAACTGAATTTTTTAGGCTTAGCGCAAAGATGCCGGCATCTTGATCGTTCGCTCTTGCATAGGGCCACTTCCTGGTGGCGCAGCCACACTTTTATATACAGTCTCAACTTGTTGTATTTCGCCATAGCGAATGCTGAGCATGCTGTGACGCGCACTATCATTTTCTCTGAAAGCATGTAAACCTACGGAAAGATAAGCAACATCAGCATTATTGTTTCTCCGCGTTTGTATCTTAAAGCGCAGGACCTGACCCTTTACAACTTCATTAAAAGTAGCTTCTTTTTCTACAGACAATAATTCTATATTTTTATAAGGTGCTACCGTTATTTTGACTTGTTGTAATGAGGTTAGAGCCGTGACTTCCAGCAGAGTTGTGGTCACATTGTTCTCTGTTAATTCTATAATATAGTCTAGCTGTAACGGCACTGAAGATTTTTTTGCATAGACTAGCGATGTAAACAAACACAGTACAATACTCATCAGTATGGCACTTAAAGTAATTGTCGGATTGTTTTTATTCATCACACTCTCCAGGTGTTAGTGACATTTGAGCGGTGAACGTTGTACCCGCATACTTACTGCCCACAGCAAGACTACCGGATTGTTCTGCATCAAGGTTAATGCGATAGAACTCATTTCCGCTTAATCCTGAGCGATCAATGAGATTCTCTTGCGTTGGCACATAGAGAAAAACATCACCTGACTTTGGCATAATTTTGATAGTGTAGCATCCCTTTGAGGACGCACTATATTTAAAAAACAGGCGGTTATATAATTTATTATTGGCTTTACCTCCTATTCGACCGTAGATCTCCCAAGTCTGCAATTCATCTCCATCGACATCCTGCTCTACACGAGTACCATCACTTGACAATACGGTATATATTCGTTGTGTGTAGGCTTCATATTGATCACCATCGTGAATGTTTTCGCTCAACGCCAATTGGCGTACATCGGATTCATCAATATTATTGAGCGTAAGCAAAGCATCAAGAAAACTAAAAATAGAAGTAAAGGCTAATGAGTTTTTGTGTTTGCCAACTAAAGCATGATAAATTGGCGTAAATCCTAATTGTAGGTTTTCATCGGTTGATCGGTCATACAAATCATACAAGAGTTCGTGAATGGAGGCTTCGGAATAAAAACCGTCCATAGGGATACCCGAAGCGACACGAGCAGAATCCGGTCTCGAATTAGAGTCCACGTCAATACTAATCGCAATCATCTTTTGCTGATCACCATTAGAATCAAGATAAAGAGGATCATTGAGCACCATAGCAGAAAAAGCATTCCCCAAACCTTCAGAAAATGCGACTGTTGGATCCAGAATGTCATCCAATCCATGTTGACCGCCCAGGGTGTCAGAACGACTAAATACATGTTCAAAATAATGAGCCCACTCATGAGCAATGACATGTGAATCATACTCATCGGTATCGACTCCAGCAGCACCGAGAATATAAATTTGGCGATCAGATCTGTAGTAAGAAGTTCCTATTTCCCCTTTGTCTACGCGACCAAAGAAAGGGATATTGCGTTCGCTCCAATTCACCAGCAAAGTGGGAAAAAGTACATTGCTATCTGCCGAGCGCACCAGTTTTTGGGATTCATATAGCGTATCAAGAATGGCAAAAGGTGCCGCAGCGCGAACGCTTGAATACTGCTGCCCGTCCCAGCCTGAATCTGCATTAAAGTCTTGTTGAAGATCGGCCGTACGGACACGAACCGGCATAAACAAAGTGTATAGTGCCTGTTGTTGTGTGTTATCAACCACTTTAGTATCAGGGTTTTGTGGTGTCCCTAGCGCCGCTTTAACGACAATGACGACATCACTTTCAGGTGCGACCTGGAATTGATACACACCCTCGTTGGAGGTATTGGTTTGACTTAAAACAAGGCCATCAGTCGACTGTAATTCCACCACCGCACCACGTATCGGCAATTCAGTCGGTATACTATAGTCAAGCCCAATTTCGGGCTTGACTGAATAGGATGTATAAGTTGCTTTGCCGCTTAACGTCACGCTTGCGCCAGGCACGACAGTTGAGGCTTTTGGTTCCTCAACTAAGTTCGTATCACCGTTGCCGCCACCACCACATGCGACAAGAAGGAGCACTAAAATAGTGAGCAGCCACAACGACAACATTTTTTTTACGAGGGAACTGGATGAAGACCATAAACCCATCAATGAATTTTCTCTCGCCATACCTTACTTTCACTTTCTTGCTTACATAATGGGAGTGTTTGCGTCATCGTCAGAAAAATAATTTCAGTTTCTATACGTCAAACGCCATCACTATGATTTAATTGTGTAATTTAGATTTATCCGCAGATTTTTTATAATTTCCATTATTGTCTCAAATATGAGACATAAATTCAAGAAGGGATTATCTGCTTGTGAGTCGTTTTTTTGCCTTTTCACTCTAACTAAAGCTATATCGGCATCAAAATATAAAAGTTCTGTCACTTTCAGCGAGTAACGGTGATGAACCTAAATTCCGCAGTTGACCACTCGCATTGAAGGGCAACTCGCCTAATTGGGTGAGCCCCGCTACGAACTGAGATGGCGAATTCCAGGGGTTAGTTAAATAAGTAATTTCACTTTTCGCCAAGGTCGCAGCCAGCGCGTCTTTCTATAGAGACATAATCGCGTAAACTTGTGCCTTCGTATAATTGACGTGGACGTGATATGCGTTGATCTGGATCTGAGATCATTTCCATCCACTGCGCCACCCAGCCCACGGTTCGCGCAACGGCAAACATCACAGTGAACATATTTGCGGGTATGCCAAGAACTCGGTAAATAATACCAGAATAAAAGTCAACGTTAGGATATAGGCTACGCTCTTTGAAATAATCGTCGGTTAGTGCAACTTCTTCCAGCTTCTGTGCTAATTCAAATAAAGGGTCATCTTCTTTTCCTAATTTAGTCAGTACTTCATGACACATTTGACGAATGATGGTTGCTCGCGGGTCATATTCTTTATAGATTCTATGGCCAAAACCCATCAGCCTGAAGGGGTCTGATTTATCTTTGGCTTTGGCTATATATTTTTCTATCTGACTGGCATCGCCAATTTCATCCAGCATATTAAGAACCGCTTCATTCGCACCGCCATGAGCTGGCCCCCATAACGCGGTAATGCCTGATGAAACACAGGCGAAAGGGTTAGCCGAAGAACTTCCAGCCAAACGAACCGTTGAAGTGCTGGCATTTTGTTCATGATCTGCATGCAGTATAAAAATTAAATCTAATGCGCGCTCGGCAATAGGATCGATTTGATAGTCCTCGCTGGGGACAGAAAACATCATGTGCAGCAGATTGCCACAATACCCCAGTTTATTTTTTGGATAGATAAAAGGCTCTCCAGTTGAATGCTTATAGCTTGCCGCCGCAATGGTTGGCATTTTCGCAATCATGCGCAAAGCCGCCAGCTCTCTATGTTCCGGGTTATTAATATCCAGAGAGTCATGATAAAAAGCAGAGAGTGAACCAAATACTCCGACCATAACGGCCATAGGATGGGCATCGTGATAAAAACCCTGATAAAAGCTTTTTAAGCTTTCATTGATCATGGTGTGACGGCGGATTAACGCCGTAAATCGTTCTAATTCTGAGGCACAAGGTAAATCACCATATAACATAAGATAGGCGACTTCGATAAATGAGCTTTTTGCAGCGAGTTGCTCAATAGGATATCCTCTATAACGTAAAATACCAGCATCACCATCAATGTAGGTGATTTTGCTACGGCAGCTCGCCGTTGACATAAAACCGGGGTCGAATGTGAAATACCCCGTTTCTTTATAAAATTTGCTGATATCAATCACTGGTGGGCCGACTGTCCCACGCATCACGGGCAACTCTATGCTTTTACCGGTCGTGTTATCGGTAAACGTAACCGTATCTTTTTTCATCAACGTTCCTTGTGTGCTTAAGTTTAGGTGATTTTTTTGTAACCACTCATCTCGCCCCTTAAATCCGCCATTTTAGCGTTTACCCTCAAGGGGCACCTAGAAAAAATGATCATTTACACTTGTAAACTCACATTTTCTGCCTTGATCTGACAGATTTAAGGGGCAATCTGAGCAGTTACTGTTAACCTTAACTAGTCGCTGAGTAGTTACATTTTTTACAGTTTTTGATCAGAATTCATATGGATAATCTCGTTGTGCTACACCAGATTCAATCGCCGCTTTGGCTACGGCTGCTGACACCCGTTTTCGTAACCGGGCATCAATCGGTTTAGGAATAATATACTCCGAACCGAATTGTAACTCCGATAATCCGTATACGGCTAATACTTCTTGTGGTATGGGCTCTTCAGCAAGCCGACATAAAGCATGAACCGCCGCTATCGCCATTTGTTGATTAACTGTCGTCGCCCTTACATCCAGAGCACCTCGAAAAATAAATGGAAACCCAAGAACATTATTAACCTGATTGGGATAATCACTGCGACCCGTCGCTATAATCAAGTCATCGCGCACGGCTTTGGCAACGGCAGGTGAAATTTCTGGATCCGGGTTAGATAAAGCAAAAACGACCGGGCGATCAGCCATACTGGCCACCATATCTGCTGAAACCAGGTTCGGGCCAGACACCCCTAACAAAATGTCAGTGCCAAGCAGCGCGTCAGCTAAAGTACGACATTCTGTATCCTTGGCAAATTTTTGTTTAAACTCATTTAGATTTTTGCGCCCGGTGTGAATGACACCTTGACGATCTACCAAGGTAATGTGCTTTGCTGGCATCCCTATCGCTTTCAGCAAATTAAGAGAAGCAATGCCTGCAGCGCCCGCACCAATGACAACGATTGTCGCATCTTCTATCGATTTTTTCTGAATTTTTAACGCGCTGAGTAAACCCGCTGCAACGATAATTGCCGTGCCGTGCTGGTCGTCATGAAACACAGGGATATTCAAACGTGCTTTTAGTGCTTTTTCAATATAAAAACAATGTGGTGCGGCAATATCTTCTAAGTTAATCCCGCCAAAAGTAGGGGAGATGGCAACCACAGTATTAATAAAATCATCTGCAGATTTGGCATCTACTTCAATATCAAAGACATCAATATCAGCAAATTTCTTAAACAATACACTCTTGCCTTCCATCACGGGCTTACTGGCTAACGCACCCACATTTCCCAAGCCCAAAACAGCGCTACCATCCGTAATAACAGCGACCAGGTTTCCTTTGGCCGTATATTGGTATGCCGCTTCAGGATCTTTGGCAATTTTGCGCACCGGTTCGGCAACACCTGGAGTATAAGCCAGCGATAAATCCCTCTGTGTTTCGCAGGATTTAGTCATTACTACCCCTATTTTACCGGCGGGGGGGCGGGCATGATATGCCAAAGTATCCTTAGCTAAATCGTTTTCCATCAGCTATCCATATTTATAAAATCCGTTTGTAACCATTCAACTCACCCTTGAAATCTGCCATTTCAGCGTTGATCCTCAAAGGGTACCTAAAAAAATAATCATTTGCCCTTGTAAACTCACATTTTTTGCCTTGAACTGGCAGATTTCAGGGGCAATCTGAGTAGTTACATCCGTTTTATTATAAGCGGATGGGTAATTCTAATTTGCAGTTGTTTATTATACCGATAAACTTGCCCTTGAACCTCAACTTTACTGCCTACAAATGCATGTAATAAGCTCTGATCAAAATACTTCATATGAGCTTTAGAGATATACAATTGTAAAGGGCCGTCCATTGATAGAAGAGCCCCGGACTTAAAACATTTAATTTGTAAAATTTGACCATATAAACGAGTAAAACCCATAGCATCGCGTTTGAGGTTGCCAACATATTTCAGTTGATTTTCTTTCAGGCTCCATATGCCTTTTTGTAAATTACGGGCTCTATTTTCAGCATTCATCAAACATTCTATCTTGTCCACGTTGGGTGGAAAAACAAGTGTCGTTGCCAATCCTGCTCTGAGTAGCTGCTCTTCAACATTACGCCCGTCCGGTAAGTATAGATGTGCTAATGTTCGTCCATATTTATCGAAACGTTCTGTTTCATATTGCAATGCAATGTTGTTATTTTTCGTGAGCAATGCACGCAACCTTGTCGTAGCCTGTCTTGAAAACGGTTCTGCAATCTGGCCGCGTTTTGCCCGCTCTGGCGCGTCAATACCAATTAATCTGACGACCCGCCCATCATGCAACTTAACAGTATCGCCATCATAAACATAGGATATTTTTGACCATTCATTAATTTTAGAGGCGCTACAACCCAACTCCACGCTGAAAGCAGACGATAAAGGAAGGAGCGTGAAGAGTAATAATTTACAGGCAAAAAAAAGGCGTCTGTAAAAGACGCCTTCCAAATTCAATGTCGTACTGCCCAAATGTCTAATGTTATTTGATACCATACTTTTGACGGAACTTATCAACCCGTCCAGCGGTATCCAGCATTTTTTGCTTACCGGTATAAAACGGATGGCATTGCGAACAAACATCAAGTTGCAAATCACGGCCAGCGGTAGATCGGGTTTTAAATGTATTACCGCAGCTACAGGCCACAGCAATTTCATTATAATTTGGGTGTATATCGGCTTTCATCGCAAAAACCCCTGAAATCTTAAATAGGAAAACGAGCTAGTATAACTGCGTTTGCATGAATATTCAAATTCGAGTTTCATTCTAACAATTGACATATATTAATCTTGTACATTTTGTATCAAAAGCTGAGCAATGAATTCTATCTCGCCCTCTCCTTTATTCCATCACTCTATCTCATGTAGGAATTAAAGAGGGCTAAGCAATGGCATCTCAAACGACACGGATATTTGCTTGCCATAACAACCTAATTAAAGAAAAAAAGTAACTACTCAGCTCACCCCATCCCCGAAACCTGCCATTTCAGTGTTTACCCTCAAGGGGGGGCACCTAGAAAAAATAATCCTTTACACTTGTAAACTCACATTTTTTGCCTTGAAATGGCGGGTTTCAGGAGCAATCTGAGCAGTTACTGCTAACTTTGGGCTGCTCGCTGAGTAGTTACGTTTAATCTTAGAATCCGCAGTTGGGCGAGCTAAAGTGTGCGTTTAGGTGGTGCAGGAGGCGTTACAACGCAGAGATGTGCCGCCACAAAGGGGCAATTTAGCTCGTAGCGGGACTCACTCGGTCGGTGAAATAACGAACCCACTGTTACGGCTTACATAACAGTTGATTACGCCTCAATGGGGACGGTCAACTGCGGAATCTGGTTAATTGTTACTTTCTCTTATTAAAGTGTTCACACCTTTTATTTCTAATTGGTGAATCGAGGCATTGAGTTTATTTTTTGGTATGTAAGCTATTGCGCCGGGGGTTGTTGACACCGCTTCAATCATTTCCTTGAACGAAGGCACGGTAGTTGGTGGTAGCGCTCGACCCGAATAAATCAGTCTATCCCAAGCGTGCTGTAGTTGATGTGAAAACATACCCAGAACTTGTTTGCTAAAAATTCGGTATTCTTGTTTCAATGGATCTGTGATATAGACAATAATGGGCGTTTGATCATTCCAATATTTTGTTTTTAATCCGAAGATAGTCCGCAAACGATTGAGGGATATATCTTTAATCCTTGTGTTTTCATGGGTTATTGCGATCTAGGATGTCTCTTTTAAAGACGGTATGGCATAGGCTGTGGCATGACATAGGTTTAAAAAAAGAGAACTAAAAATCAATGTACTAAAAATAAAGCTATTCGCTTTACAATATGCAAGCAGCTTATTATTTTTTATCGAAATCATTGTTGGACGAAGCCGCTACGGCGGAGAAAAACACTCGCCCCCGATCCATTCTAAAATGTAACCTCGCCTTCTCTTTGTAGAGGCTATTATCTAATAAATATGAGGTTACTGTGACACCATCAAATGAATCAATATTCGTAACTACTCAGCTTACTTTTCGTATGAGCTAGTGCACCGTCAACTTTATATTGATGGGTAAAGTGACTTCAACTTTATCCGTGCATTATCGGTGGTAAATCGCCAATTCACCTGAACTTTTTCTTTGTTTCGCTGTTTTTGCCACAAATTAATTTCACTTCTCAATGTTTCTTGGTTTGGTATTCGACGATCAGTGCCTTGTCATCACCCCAATCTCTATTTCCGCCATATTTAGCCAGCTACCATGTTTAGGCGTGTAATGTATTTCCAATCGCTCTGCGATTCGGTGCGCTTCTTTTGGCTCAAACGCAGTATAAAGTAAAGAGAGTTTATGCGTGTTTAAGTTATCCATAACAAGCACACAATTCGTTTATCCGCGTAATGCTCATCAACGAGCTCTCTGATTAACATCGCCCAATCAATTTTCGTATGCCGATCGGTGATTTTGACATGCCGCCATCCTTCCAGTGGTGCAGACATCATAAAAATATTGCTGACACCTGAACGCTCATACTCAAAATCATATTTTGCGACTTCTCCGGGCTGTACGGGTACCGGTACTCGAGTTTCTTTAATATGCTGTTTACTCGTTTCATCCATGCAAACCAAAACTTCGTCATTCCCAAAAGAACGTTGATACACATCCAATACATCTTCCATCGCACAAACAAAGTCCGCATTTTTCTTCGGCGGAATACACCAGCAGTCCTTCAACCAAGGTTTAAGTTCGTTTTTTTAGCGCCTTTCTAACCGTCTCTGCACTAATGGACTCAACGATTTCGCACTCCACCAATCGATCAACGAGTAATTTCAATGTCCAGGATTTTCGCCCTCCGGGTGCCTCAGAGCAAGCGGTAGCCACTAAAAAAGCTTCTGCTTTGCCATCCAGTTTTTTGGCTTTTCTATTTTTTTGGATTTGGCGATTTAACGCAAATTCTAACCCTTGTTCAACAAAACGCTGCCGGACTCGCTCTACTGTGACAACGCCAACTTGTAAGGATTTGACAATTGATTGGTCTGTATTGCCGCCTTCTTTTGAATTCTCATCGGCAAGTCACAATATTCTAGCGTGTGTATTGGTTTAGACGGCACTTGCATGTATTTACGCTCTGACGGATACCGTATTGCAATGGTTGGAACCATTGCCTTGTATAAT
>JAADHS010000066.1 GCA_013151745.1 Gammaproteobacteria bacterium
ACTGTTGCCGTGGAATGTGAAAGATAAGGCTGCGAAATTTAAAAAACAGTAGCTACTTAAAAAGCAACTACGTGGTTAGTTTGGCGCTTACTATTCAGGGACATATTGCCGCGCAAATCAAACTCATTACTCGTCATGGCGATGAATTGACACTTTATCAGACGCGGCTTAACCACAAGTTAGCTTTGCTGGATGGCCAGTACTACGCAGTGAACAATGTACAGGTGCGAACTTGGCAGGAAGGACGTATTTTTTTTAGCCTAGCGCAAACTTCCAAATAATTATAGAGGGGTTATAATTGACGAACAGGACAAACGCATGCTGTTAGAGGTCTGTCTTCTTTCCAAAAAAACTTGACCAGTACACTTTCTGAGGAGTAGGTTAGGCTTCTCCAGAGCGCCTTGAGTTAATTTATGCTGATAAAGACGTTTGCCCGTTAACATGATGATGGGCTATGAACAAAAGTCCATAGTAATCCGGAATATTTTTTCGGAAGTCACCTAAAGTGTATACCCCAGCCTAAACTTCAAATGCAGCGAGTGCTATAGGCCAGGGCGTCGTACATATTAAAGCTTTAAAAGCTCATTCCCACGAATGTTAAAATGGCTAGAATTACAGTTATTGCAATGACAGAAAATGTGTCATCCGTTGCCGCACCTCTTTGCTTGGACATAGGAATTACCTCCAACTACAGTATTTCAGAAAAATAATTACAGGGTAAAACCTAGTAATTTACTCAGATAACCACACTTGAAAAGTGGGAAAGTAATCGTAACATAGAATCTTTTTCGGACGCAATAGATCTATATTTCACTGCTTAAATGAAATGGTCAGAATTTTCAGAGATTTGACCAACTGTAATCAGTAACCGTATTGGGTTACAGGGAGGAATTCATTATTCCGAAGTCCTCTAAAAAGGCATATACCAATCAAAGCTACGAGAATCGTCAAATTGCTTCTCTACTACCACCCATCGCTGAGTTTCCACCTTAGCATTTTTCTGCGTGATAAATTTTGGAAAAACCCGGTTTCTCACCCGCGGAGGAAATAGAGTACTACAATGACCAATGCTTTTAACAACTCTGCCTAAAAATCCATCTTGATATAAAGCACCTTTCGCTTTAGGCACAGAACTTGGACTAATTAACTTATAACAGGGGTAATTTAAAACATAATTCACAAGCTTATTAACTGAGGGCCAGTTAGCGTCATCAAACACAATGACTCCACCAGGTTTGATAAGCCGATTTAAGTAAAAAAAATCAACCAAACTATGATCGAAAGTGTGCCAACCATCAATGAAAGCTAAATCATACTTTTTTTCACTTTCCAGTAAACGTGGCAAAGCTAATTCGGAAGGCTCTTCGATCAACTCAAAAAAATCGACTCCTCTTCTCTTGAGGTTTTCTACTCCTATGCCCTTCCAGTTACTCATTTGATAGGGGTCGATTATGGTATGGGAAACGTTATCAAACTTTGCCAGGGCATCACAAATATAAAGCGACGAAACGCACAACCTATTTCTATCGTTTCCCGGTAAGCTTTTTCTGCGATTAAAGACGACAAAGACTCTCCCTCTTCTCGAGAGACAGAGACACAAGCGTAATCAAAACTCTTATTTTCTGATTTTAAAGCACTTAAATCAACTAATTTATCGGAAAATCTAGAATGTACATTTTTCACTAATATAACTCCTTCTATTTGATTTGCAATTATTCTAAATTTTAAAACTAAGCAAGGTAACCCTCGGCTTTACCGGGAAGCATTTAACTTGTCATCAGCCTTAAAGAGCGTTTTTGCCCATATTTATATTTATAATTACCCATACCATTATGAACTTAGGTCTAGTTATGACCTTAAAATTCACCGCTTAATAACAATACCAGATCATCGACATAGTCGCCAAAGTTTTGAAAAAACTGGATCGTTACCTTTCTAAATTTTCGTAATATCCATTGTATACCCGTAACGATTGAGATTCAGGTGTAATTAATTCCAAATCCGCCGCTCATAATAGCACCCGCTGGTTTTTAAATAACTTAATGTTCACCTAATCTGGTACGTCAATAATTGCGTCAGCGCTGGGCCACAAACGCCACGGGACATCGATCATTTACACGGCGAAAATAAGCGTGTATTTACACTCGCACCTGATCGTAGAGAAATGAAAATTGTTCAATATTGCAGGTCACCTGGAATGTTCGCCTACAATGCTCCAAAATCGACATTAACAGCTTAAGCAAATGATGCGAAAGTAATGTGTTCGACGAAGACCAATTTCACGGCGTAAGAAAATTGGTCGTCAATCCAGAACTGTTGTCTGAAATCAAATAATATTAGGCTTTATCTCTATCGTAACTACTCAGAAATCAGCCGAGTAGTTACTTTTTTTAAGTATCACTCCAGCTAGGGGTGGCAACTTAAACATAATAGAATAAGGGCGACCATTGCACTCTCTTTCTTCAGTGTTCAATTCAACTCCGCTGTTCGTCAGATTACTACCTGCATAACATGTTAAATCGGAGTTAAATAATTCCGTATAGGTTCCTGCTTCGGGCACACCCATCATATAGTCTTCGCGTGGTACTGGCGTTAAGTTAAGAACCACTAACAAGTATTCATCCCCGGCCTTACGCATATAGCTTAAAATAGAACGTTCACCATCACCACAATCCACCCATTCAAAACCCTGCCAGTCAAAATCGTGACGATAGAGCACCGGAATATTGTGATACAGATGATTTAAGTCCTTGACTAAATTTTGAACGCCCTTATGAAAATCATATTCCAGTACATGCCAATCCAGGATCCCTGCACTATCCCATTCCGTACCCTGGCCAAACTCAGTCCCCATAAATAATAATTTCTTACCTGGATGGGTAAACATATAGATATACAACAACCTCAAGTTGGCAAAACGTTGCCACTCGTCACCCGGCATTTTGGTCAGCATGGATCCTTTGCCATGTACCACCTCGTCATGTGAAAACGGCAGCATAAAGTTTTCCGTAAACGCATAGAGCATACTAAACGTCAACATATCGTGATGATGCTTACGGTGCACCGGTTCTTTTTCTATATACGACAAGGTATCATTCATCCAGCCCATGTTCCATTTCAGATCAAAACCCAAGCCACCCACATCAACAGGTTGAGTCACCTGTGGCCAGGAAGTGGATTCTTCCGCATAAATCAAGGCACCGGGACATTGGCTATGCGTGACGGTATTCAACTGTTTTAAAAAAGCCACAGCTTCCAGGTTTTCACGACCCCCAAATTCATTCGGCACCCATTCTGTACGGGAGTAATCTAAATAAAGCATAGAGGCAACCGCGTCAACGCGTAAACCATCGATGTGAAACTCTTCTAGCCAATACAATGCACTGGATAATAAAAAGTTCTTCACTTCATTACGGTCATAATTAAAAATATAAGTTGACCAGTCGAGATGCTCTCCTTTACGCGGATCACCATGCTCATACAGGGGAGTGCCATCAAAACGAGCCAAACCATGTGCATCTTTTGGAAAATGCGCCGGCACCCAGTCCAAAATCACGCCGATGCCCTGCTCATGAAGTAGGTTAATAAAATAACGAAAATCATCGGGTGTACCGAAGCGACTGGTTGGCGCATAATAACCGGTCACTTGATACCCCCAGGACAAGTCATAAGGGTGTTCAGTAATGGGTAGCAATTCAACAAAACTGAAGCCCATTTTTTTTACATAATTCACCAAACGCAGGGCTAATTCCCGATAATTTAAAAACTCACCTTCAACACCCCGCTGCCATGAACTCAGATGAACTTCATAAATAGACATGGGTTGTTGTTGCCAGTCAAACTGAGCTCGATGATCCATCCAGCTTTGATCCTGCCACTGAAATGAAGAAGGTGCCGTGACAATAGACGCAGTTTGTGGGCGTAGCTCAAACTGCTGACCATAAGGGTCAGTTTTCGTTTGGATACGGCCATGATCACGACTACGTATTTCGAATTTATAAAGCTGCCCCGGAGTAAGACCTGGAATAAATAATTCCCAGACACCGTAACCGGGATGCACACGCATAGGATGACAGCGACCATCCCAAAAATTGAAATCACCGACCACACTCACTCGTTCTGCATTAGGCGCCCAAACGGCAAATAATACACCGCCAACGCCATCAACTTCATGAATACGCGCGCCTAATAGACGATAGGCATGCCAGTGTTTTCCTTCAGAAAACAGGTGCAAATCAAAGTCACTAAGCTGTGGTAAATAAGTATAGGCATCATGTGCAATATGCTCATGATATTCTTTATCCCTCCAAATAAAACGATAGTGCTGGGGCAGCACATTCGCCTCGCCTCGCCATTCAAACAGATCGGTTCCTGCAATGCGCTCCATGGCAAGCTCACCTTCAGCTATTGACACAGTTTGAGCGTGAGGTTTGAACGTCCTAACCACGGTTTCACCTTTTTCCTGATGCCGACCCAGTACACTAAACGGGTCATGATGACGCGCTTCTATAATTTTTATTAAGTCCTCATTTAACATATGCTTTTATACCTTCAATCAATTTCATCATCACACCTACATTTCACGCGCCACAGGGATAGGTGAAAGACCACATTTTACACGAGAAATGAAGAGAAAAAGGATAAACTGAATTTACAGCAGCGGACATATGAATCTATAATGTGAAAAAGCCTGAAAGGTAGATCATTATGCCCCCCCAAAAACCACACCGTTTTTATTTTTTTTTAAAAGTCACCTTGATATTGATCCTGTTGCCCAATTTTGCCTGGTCTTTTTCAAGCATATCACGTGATTTTAACGAGCTTGTCTCTTTAGCTGACACCATCATCATTGGCACCGTATCGAAGCAGCAAAGCAACTGGACTGACCCTGTTGCACAAAATTTTATTCATACCGCCATCACGCTCGAAAATATTGAAACGTTAAAAGGTGAAATAGATTCCGAAACTTATGAATTAATCATCGCCGGCGGTACCATCCCGCCCTTTACGCTCAAGATCCCTGGCGCGCCTTCATTTTCGATCAACAAACGCTATATTTTATTTATTAAAAATAACCATAAATCCCTCTTTCCATTGGTCGGCGTTCACGATGGGATTTTTGTTATTGAAACAGCAACGAATGGAGAGACCAACATCAAAAATATAGAGGGTGCTTTAGTCACAGCTATTAATCAAAATAAAGTGCTCACCCAAACAGCGACAAACAAAAGTCTTGCCAACGCCCACAGCATCAGCCTAAATGCATTTAGGCAAGAAATAATGCTACGACTGAATGCTTCTGGAGAAATATATGAGGAATAAATGGATTTTTTCTTGTTTCATCCTGATGAGCGTTATGATAACAAAACCAACCTGGGGCTTTGCCTTTTTTGTATCTAACGGCAGTACTTTGGAAATCAGTGGGGTCGGTACTCCGGTCATATGGGAAGAACAAAATATCGCCATCGGCATCAATATTAATCGCCAACCCTTTAAGCAACTGATTCTTGATGGCCTGTCTGAATGGAATAATACCGGAGCAAACCTCACTCTGCTAGAAGGAATAAGCTTAGGAAACGCTTGTATGAATAATGATGGCTTAAATAATATAGCGTTATCACAAAATATCTGCGGCCTGGACTGGGGAGATGCACTGGGTATCACGACCCTGCAAGCTGAAACCCGAGGAGGAATAAGTTCTTTAGTAGAAGCCGATATTTTATTGCGTTCATTCGACAACGACCCTGCCAGCAAATGGGCAGCGGACAACGACCCGCTTATGCCAGAAGATTTCAGCTGTTACACCAATACTCAAGGCGGTACGACCTGTGACTTTTCTCGCGTTGCATTACATGAGCTGGGTCACGCCATAGGTTTAAATCATCCGGATGAAGCAGGGCAAAATAGAAAGGCGGTCATGAACAGTGGGAATACGCTCAACCGAGCGGCTAGAACATTAACACCAGATGACATTAATGGTATCCGAACCCTGTATGACAACAATCGTAGCCCCATCACCAGCACAGCAGGTTTAGAGTCTTTGCCCGCAGATCGTGACAATGAAGCCGAAAATGAAAAAAATGGCGGTGGCGCAATCAATCCGGGGCTGATTATCGGCCTGATTCTGGTCGCCATCTTGCCCTGCATCCATGGCTCACGCCCCTTACCTATTTTCATATAGTCAAGGCGTTCAAAGGTGCACATACTCGTTATATGTAATCCTTTGAGCAACACCAGCGACGGAATGATAGACTAATAGAATGTTAAGTTATTTATTTACAGTCCCTAAGTTTACGTGGAGACGATAATGTCACATTTCTCTGCCAATGCTGTCTTTGAAAGCATTAACATTGCTGTGCTCACTGTTTCCGATACACGGAGCAAAGAAACAGATACGTCTGGAAAGTATCTGGCAGAACAAGTGACCTCTACCGGCCATAAGTTAGCAAAATATACGATTCAGCATGATAATATTTACCAGCTACGAGCTACCGTGTCGAACTGGATCGCAGATTCTGAAATTCACACCATCCTGGTCACTGGCGGCACAGGAATCACTGGACGAGATGTGACACCAGAAGCATTGACGCCCTTGTTTGATAAGAAAATAGACGGGTTTGGCGAACTGTTTCGCCAACTATCCTATCTGGAAATTAAAGCCTCGACCATTCAATCACGTGCATTTGCAGGGCAAGCAAACAATACATTTATTTTTTGTATGCCGGGATCAACCAGCGCCTGCAAACTGGCATGGGAACATATATTACAAGCACAATTAGATAGTCGAACCCACCCCTGTAATTTCATTAAGCTCCTGCCCAGACTCAATGAAGCCTAGCTAGCGACGGCTGTAAACCCTCATTAATGGATCGCTGTGCTAATGAAATGGTAATCTGGAAGTTAAAAAAATTATTAAAATCAGGATAACGCTGTAAATATGGCAAAACTCATTCTTCAAGGTTCTAACTTGACTCAGCAAACGGTACAAGAAATCAATGCCGAAGTAAAAGGTAAATCGAAGCATTTCGAAACCTATTCACAAATTGAACTCACGCGGTCAGTCAATCAGGATCAACTCAATCAATTACGTCAAAACTACGCCTTTGATATTAATCAAATTCCTGACTCTTTCTCGGGCGCCCAGGCAAAATTATTGGTGACGGATATGGACTCAACGTTAATCAACATCGAATGTGTAGATGAAATTGGTGATTTTTTAGGAATCAAAAAAAAAATATCTAGAATCACCGAAGCGGCAATGCAAGGTGATATTGATTTCGAAACCTCGTTAAGCAAACGGGTTGCTCTCTTAGCCGGCCTGGAGACCACCGTGCTAGAACGTGTCTATAACGAACGACTCAACCTCAACCCAGGCGCAGAGCTGCTGATCCAAATATTAAAGCAACGTAACATTAAAGTTGCCCTAGTCTCAGGGGGGTTTACCTACTTTACCGATCGATTGAAGACCCGCCTGAAACTAGACTATAGCTTGGCAAACACGCTTGAAAAAAATGATGAAAAACTGACAGGTAAAATAGCGGGAACGATCGTGGGAGCACAAACAAAAGCCGATTTGTTAATCAAACTGACAAAAGATCTCAATATCAAGCCATCACAAACCATTGCGCTGGGCGATGGCGCCAATGACCTCGCTATGATGAAAGAAGCCGGGCTCAGCATTGCCTATCATGCCAAGCCAACAGTACAACAACAAGCATTAACGGCACTCAACCATACCGGACTGGAAGGCGTATTGGGATTACTGGAAACTGAACAGACTTAAACTAAAAATATAATTGTAATTCTGTTAGGAATGAAACACAATAACTTATGCAAGTGGTGCACAAATTGGGTTTCTATTTGAACGTTCTGATTGCCTACAGGGATGTAGGTAAGATGCGTGAGCAGGACGCGGAAGTTTTGAGAAAAGACGCAGCTTTAGTGGGCTAAAGTGAGTATTTTTTGATTGAAAAACGTTCAAAGAAGAGCCGAATTTGTAATGCTAAATGTATAAGTTATTGTATTTCATTCCTTAGGTACATTCTGGCCTGGCTGTATTACAATCCGGATTTTGATCCGCGTTAAAAAATTTCGACCAGTCTTTATCAAGATCATACGCTTCCGCAGGATCATCATAAAAATATGTTCCTGTCGCCGTATCATAACGATAAAAGCCCGCCGTTACTTGACTGCTGTCTTTATCTACATTGATATCAAAAACTGCGTTTGGGCCAAATGAAGACGTTGGAATACCCGGGTCATTAAGGACAAGCGTATTAATAATCGGAAGTTCACTACCGGGCATAGCAGTAATCGATTCATTTCTACCGTCAATTTCAAAAAATGCAGTTAAATTTTCCGATGTCAAACTTTGGGAAATTTTAGCCTTATTCGCCAACCTATCTTTTAAAAATTCTGATGACATGCTACCGTTGCTGTCTGATGAACTTAGCACCTGCTTGATAGCAGAGCGTGTCGGGTTTTCTTTACCATTGACAGCTGAACCCAGAGGGTTCCAATTAAAACAAGAAATCCAGGTGCAGGACAAATTGGCCGCATAAAACACCTCCTGAGCAAAACCGGTCGCTGGATCACCAACAATCTGGTGAATATAAAACACACCATTGATCATCACTTGACCACTGATAAAGCGTGTTCCGTCTATGTTAGTCCCACCGCCCATCCCTGTCCGAGAAGCACAACCTACCCCACTACCGGCATTACAATCCATAGTATAAGAGGCAAATGACACACCATCCGTGCCAACTATTTTTTTATTAAAGTCGAAAGTGACATCCTGAGAAGAACTGGCTAAAGGAAAGAACAGCAAACCGACAATCCAAACGAAACAGGGAGTTTTATGTTTTAAATTCAGTCTGCACATTGTTCTAGACACCACTCATATTGCAAAGCATAAAAATAGGCTAGACATCCCTGTCCTAATAGGGCATTACAAACTAATCTATCGGCAATCCCCAGAAATACTTAATATATCGGGGGCGTTTGACGTTTGACGTTTGGGTTTTAAGTATGCGTTGTTTTTGGAAAGGGAAATGACGCGTTCTCATCGACTATTGCGAAGCCTTTCAAGGCTCTCCGGGATTAAACCTAAATCTTAAGCGCTTTGAGTATATGCCTCTATCTCACCCATTTCATACCCGCCAAAGCACCAAAAAAAACGACAACGGTAAGCAATGCTATCCTCGTGATCCAACTATTAGCATACTGCCCTAACCCTGCTCGTTGACTATTCATGAGGAGCAATGCCAACGCAACTAAGGGAATAAAGGCCACGCCGATGACCGCGTAGAGCTTTTGCACCTCTTTAAAGCTCATCATCAAACCCAACATTGGAATAATCGCAATGCCCCACATATAGATTTTATAGGGCTGACTTTGGCATAAGTCTTTATTTGAATCATCGTTTACCCGTTGAGAGGCTTTAAAAAATATCCGCCAAAAATCTGCAAATAAATACGGTACCGCCTGCCATACCCCCAACAAACTACTGAACACCGCACCAAAAGCACCCAACAAAAACAGCCCGCTACCCACGGAACCCAGCTCCGTATGAAGTTGATTGGCCAGCGTAACCAATAAATCAGCGCCCTTGCCTTCTATTTCAATCGTGCTACCAATGATCACCATTGCCAGACCAAATAATACTGTCATAAAATAACCAACACCTAAGTCGATACGACAAATGCGCAGTGCAGAAACGTCGTTGCGATGCTTTTCTCTAATCCAATAGCCATAACACAATATGGTTAAAGTCCCCCCTACCCCGCCTATCAACGCCAGAGTCCAAATAATTCCATCGCCCTGACTATCAGGAATACTCGGAATAAACATGCCCTTCAATACGACGGCTGTCCCCGGCCACACCAATACAGCAGTGACAATAACAACCAGGAACATGGTAGCAATGCACACCCCCATTATTTTTTCAAAAAGCCGGAACCCTCCTCGTTTCACCAAAAATAAACCCAACAAGCTGGCTCCACTGCCAAAAACAACTTTAGCAATTTGTGCATCATCAAAAATAGGAATTAAGGCATGCAGAGCCACACCACAGGCACTCATTAATGCCGTGCCAACAAAAAAGGTCCACAACAAAAGATAGGGAAGAAAACACCAGCCAACGACTCGACCTAATTTCAGCGCAACGCCTTCGAGAAACGTCAGCCCCGTGACCAGCTGCCACCGCACCAACCCCTCGGTCACTACGTATTTTAAAACCCCGCCGAGGATGACAGCCCATAACACCGCAACGCCCAAATGACTGCCTGCGAAACTCGCTGTCGCTAAATCACCGGCTCCTACTCCCGTTGCCGCCAGCAATACTCCTGGCGTAATAATTGCTATAAAATTGAGTTGTTTGGTGTTATTTTGATTAGACATAACATTCTTTTTTTATCGAAAAATCAGTTGATCCATGGCACATAGCACAAGCTCTTGATTCATCTCACTATGCAAAAAAACTGGAGCTCACTATTAAGGTTATGACAATTTTTTTCGCTACGTCACCTAAATCAATATTTTGCACTCTACATTCGCGTCAAACTCAGTTTTTTAAAATCATTAGCACATTGAAATTTCACGACAACATGTTACAACTGTAGCCATTGTCAGACACATGAGCAACCCGTTTAACGAACATGAAAAAACCCAGCATAAAAACCATAACGGTAAAAAACATTACAAATTTTATTTTCATTATGGTTACGATATTGTTATTGATCACCGGTTTTAATTTTCGGGCGCTCTCAAAAACAGCGATAGAAAATCAAGCACTGGCTCATGCCGAACTGGTCAAAGCCGGTTTAACTGCACAAATGAAATCGGGCGTTATGGCAAACCAAGGCTTTTATCTAGAAGAAATCAGAGAACTCAAAAAAATAAATAAAGTCGCTATTATCCGCGGGGAGGCCATTAATACACAATTTGGCACCGCAAACCCAGAAGGGCTTTTTCGAGACCAGGCTATTCAGCAAGCTTTTGTAACAAAAACGCCTGTCTTCACTATGGATGAGTTCAATCTTACACCTACTATTCGAGCCATTATCCCTTACATAGCCAAGCCAGAGGGCGCACTCAATTGCCTCTCCTGCCATGAAGTACCCGAGGGCACAGTTCTTGGCGCAATCGATATCACTTTGGATGTAACCACATATCGCAATCAATCTTTATTAGTACTTGCAAGCATTCTATTTATTTCATTGAGTTTTTTGCTGCTCATCATCGTCAACACATCACAGATCATTCAGCACAATATACAGGAGCCTCTAAATAAATTGATCCAGCACGCCAAACTGGCCTATAAAAAAAACCAACCTATTAGCACCGATCAATTTACAACCTCTGAATTCACCAGCGTTGCCGACGAAATCAACTTATTTAATAATGAAATTATAGCACACCAGGATATTTTACAAGGCAAAAACGAGCAACTCGTTGCATTAAACAATGAAATAGAAAACACGCTACGTGAAACGGTATACACGATGGGGGTGATCGAAGAAAAACGCTCTCAAGAAACAAGCAATCACACAAAGCGTGTTGCACTATATAGTCAACTCATGGCCAAAAGATCTGGACTCAGTGATAGAGAGGTCGAATTAATTACGGCCGCATCACCGCTACATGACATAGGCAAAATCGGTATCACTGATGATATCTTACTAAAACCAGGTCGCCTCTCAAACGCAGAACACGAGATCATGAAAAGTCATGCGCGCATGGGGTACACCATGCTAAGCCACTCCAAGCGGGATATTTTACAAGCTGCTGCAATCACCGCCTTACAACATCACGAAAAGTGGGACGGCAGTGGCTACCCTCAAGGCTTACAAGGCGAACAAATCCATATTTATGGTCGCATCGTTGCTCTGGCTGATGTTTTTGACGCCTTATTCTCCAGTCGCATCTACAAAGAGTCCTGGCCACTCAGCAAAGTTATTGAGCATATTAAAAATCAAAGCGGAAAGCACCTCGACCCCAATTTAGTGCAAATATTTCTGGATAATACCGCTGATTTTGTTAAGATCACTGAGCTTTATCCCAGCAAGAGCTCGACTTAACCCACATTTCTCACAGAACCCACACGACCTCGCTAGTTTATTATTTCCACAGTGTTCGCTAGCCCGAATTTTTCACCATATAATTGAAAACAGCCGTACTTCATTGCATAACAGTTGTGCAATTCAGCCCGTATAAGAGCTACCTTCCAATGCGAGCGGTCAACTGTGGATGCTAGGATAATCATAAAAATGTTATGATTATCCATTTTGATATCCTACATTAAAGATAGAAGAAAACAGTTGAACACGTATGGTGATTAAAAAAAGAAGGCATGGTATTGATGCAGCAGGTGACTATAATACTCAACAAAGCGGCCTGCCAATGATCGATAAAACGCTCATCTCAGTCGACGAAGCACTCGCCATTGTGCTTGAACAAACCCACCCTCGGGGAAGCCACCGCGTCGCTATTACGGAAACACTGGGGCAGGTGTTGGCTGAAGATATCCTGTCTCAACGCATACATCCACCGTGGAATAATTCCGCTATGGATGGTTATGCTGTGCAATGGAATGATATAAAAAATACCAGCCAAGAGCATCCCGTCAAGCTGAAAATCATCGGTGAAGTTCAGGCGGGAGCCATAGCCACCCTGCCCGTCAATGCCGGTGAAGCCATGCAAATCATGACTGGCGCACCCGTGCCGAAAAATGCAGACACCGTTGTCAGAGTAGAGCACAGCAAACAGACTGGCGATTTTGTTCATATTTTCAGCCCCGGAAAGTCAGGTGACAATATTCGTTTAAAAGGTGAAGATATTCAACTCGGCAGCCCGGTTATCTCTGCTCACACACTCATTCGTCCCGCAGAAATAGGTCTATTAGCGACAGCTGGATATGTTTGGGCGACCGTCTATAAAAAACCGTTCATCACTATCCTCGCCACAGGGGATGAATTAGCCGAACCGGGTGATCACCTCAGTCCTGAAAAGATCATCAACAGCAACACTTTTTCTATTGCGGCACAAACCACAGAAGCAGGGGGACAAGCCCAAGTTTTAAAAACCGCCAAAGACAATAAAGTGGATCTCGAGGCGAAAATAAAAGAAGCACTACAGGCTGACATTGCCCTTATTATAGGGGGTATATCCATAGGACACTATGATTTAGTTAAAGAGGTGTTACAGGATCTGGGTTGCAAAATAAAATTCTGGCGGGTCAACATGCGCCCCGGCCATCCCCTGGCGTTTGGTGTTCTATCTAATGGTACACATCAAACTTTACTTTTTGCCTTACCCGGCAACCCCGTTTCCTGCATGGTGGCTTTTTATCAATTTACGTTACCCGCCATTCGCAAAATGAGAGGCTTAACACAGAACCTCACCCTACCCCAAGTTGATGCGATTGTGCAGCAAAACATCACCAACCGACCGGGTCGTCGCCATTTCGCGCGCGCCATAACCACCTATCACGACGGCCACTACCATGTTCGCCTGACCGG
>JAADHS010000042.1 GCA_013151745.1 Gammaproteobacteria bacterium
TCAAGAAAAATAACTTCAACGTGACTCTCTTTAGTTTCCATGTATTTTTCAAAATACTGAACAAAATCTTCTTGTGTTTCTCGATCCGGGTTGCCGGGCACTAACTTTGGTTTTTTGTAGGCGTAACCTTCTCGATGTAACAAGTCTCTCATACCACTTATCGAGAAACTTACATTAAAATGATCGAATACAAACTCAATGATCGCACCCGTGGTGAGATAAATATGACTGTCTAACTCTGCAGGTCAAGCGGGCGCTTTATATCAAACAAGACTAAATTTTGCTCCATTGCCTTTCTATCATTAGGGATATCAACTAACCACTTGAGCATTTTCCTTATCATTGATACTCCCTCAATGCGTTCGATTCGAATAAGTTCGCAGCACACAAGTATACGCCAGCGAATTTACCTATACGATAACTGTACCGATAAGCCAAACGGCTTGACGAATTGCATCTTTTTAGTGTATATACACTCTATGAGCAAAAAAGTAACGCCAAAAGAGATCGCCCCCTGTGCAGAGTGTGTTTGTTTCAACATCCGTAAAGCATCACGTGTGGTAACTCAAATTTATGACGAAATGATGCAAGAAACCGGATTGCGCGGTACGCAATTCACCATTTTGGCCAACATTGCGGGTTATCAATTGATCACTATTTCCGTGTTAGCAGAAAAATTGGTGATGGATAGAACAACGCTGACGCGGAACTTAAAACCGTTAGAAAAACAGGGGTTGATTGTAATCACCCCCGGAGAGGACCGCCGTACCCGTTCGGTTCAGCTTTCAGCCAGCGGACACCAAACTTTGGCAAGTGCCTTGCCATTGTGGCGGAAAGCGCAGCAGAAGATAACAAAACAGATGGGTAAAAAACGTTTAAACCATTTAATCGAAGAGCTTCGCACGCTTGAAAAAATAGCATCCAGTTATTAGCTCTATTTTTTTAGTTAAATTACGTGCATATGCACTTATTATGAGGGCGATTTATGAAAACAAACACAACTGCTGAAATTTTTTTTGAACGTCTTACGCAATGGCCAAAAACCATCATCCTGATTGGCCTGTTGCTGATTATCGCAACAGGTTCATTCATCCCAACATTACAGAAGGATACTCGCTCGGATGCCTTTATGCCGCCCGATCACCCAGCGTTGATTTACCGCGATAAGGTGCAAGAGATCTTTGGCCTAAAAGACCCGATGGTGATTGCTGTGGTGAACGATGGTGAACACGGCATCTTCAATCCACAGTCACTTGCACTGGTGGAGTGGTTAAGTTTTGAACTTGAAGAGATCGCTAACATCGATCCCGACCGCATCACCAGTCTCGCGACCGAGAATGATGTGATCGGCACCGAAGACGGCATGCTAGTCGAGCCGTTTTTTGAAGAGACGCCCACCACCCAACAAGAGGCTGATGCCATCCGCACCGCCGTGATGGACTTCCCGCTCTTTGTTGGCAGCATCGCCGCTCGTGATGGCAGTGCGACATTGATCGTCGCCGAACTCGAAAACCAGGCCGCGGCACAAGCCACCTATCAGACACTACTCGAACTGGTGGAGCGCGCCCCCAAAGGTGAAGGCGATAGTATTCACGTCGCGGGCGAAGGCGCGGTGAGCGGATACATGGGCGCTTATATCGATGCCGATGCCAAGCGCCTCAACCCCATCGCCGCACTGATCATCACCTTTGTACTCTTCATCGCTTTTCGCACCCTGCGCGGCACCTTACTGCCCAACTTAGTCGTGCTCGGTACCGTCGCCAGCGCTCTTGGTTTGATGGCTGCTTTTGGTGTGCCTTTCTTTGTGATTACCAATGCGCTACCGGTGGTATTGATCGGCATCGCAGTGGCGGATTCCATCCACATCATGAGCCAGTATTACGAGGAAGTGGCACAGCACCCCAAAGCGAGCAGCCAACAGCTTGCGGTGCAGTCAATGGTAAAAATGTGGCGTCCGATCACATTGACAACGCTGACGACGATGGCCGGTTTCCTCGGTCTGAGCATCGCCTCCATCATGCCGCCGATGGAATATTTCGGTATCTTTGCGATGATCGGCGTTGCCGTCGCCTGGCTCTACTCAATGACCGTCGTACCCGCCTTTCTGACGTTGCTCAAACCCAAACAGAGCAAGGCGTTTCAAGCAACGACGACTTCAAACAATCACAAAGGCATCGATAAATTTGGCCAAGTGATGTCATTCCTCGGCCGTTTTGTGATCAAACGCCCCGGCGCGGTGTTGACTATCGGGGCTGTGGTCATCATCGGCGGCATCGTTGGTGCGACAAAACTTGAACTCAATGAAGCACGCATCACTATCTTTCAAAAAGATGAGGCGATTGTCAAAGCTGATCACGCCATTAATAGCCATCTTGATGGCGCGCACTATCTCGACATCGTGATTGAAACACCGAATGTGGAAGATCTCTTCAAGCCAGAACACCTGCAACGAATCGAATCTCTGCAAAATTATGTAACAACACTGCCACACGTCAACGGTTCGACATCGATTGTCGATTACCTCAAGCAGATGAACCGCGCATTGAATAACGATGACAAGGCGGCTTACCAGCTATCAGACAATGCGGAAATAGTAGCGCAGCAATTTTTGCTCTATTCCGCCAGTGGTGACCCGAGTGATTTTGAAAAAGAAGTCGATTATGACTACCGCCTAGCCAACGTGAGGGTGCGACTTGATACCGGTTTATACAGCGCAGGAAAAGCAGTGGTCGAAGCTGTTGAGCATTATCTTGATACAAACTTTAACGACAGCGATATCAAGGCCAACTTGAGTGGTCGTGTCAACATCGACTACCACTGGATCAAGAGCCTCGGAGACAGTCATTTTTATAGCGTTGCCATCTCACTGCTACTGGTCATGACGATGGCCGCCCTCAGCATGCGCTCGGCCATCGCCGGGTTCATCACCGTCGTACCCGTCGCCGTCTCGGTACTGCTGATCTATGCGGTGATGGGTTTTAGCAACATCTGGCTCGCCATCGGCACGTCGATGTTTGCCGCTATTGCCATCGGCCTCGGTGTGGATTTTTCCGTACATACCATAGAGAGACTACAGGTACTGATCAAAAAAGAAGGTCGCACTATCGATGAAGCGATCACCGCGCTCTATCCCTCTACCGGGCGCGCATTGCTATTCAACTTCGCCGCACTGACACTGGGATTTAGTGTGTTAACCACCAGCGAAGTAGTGCCACTGACGCGCTTCGGCGCACTGATTGCGGTCGCAGTGAGCAGTAGCTTTATTGCCAGCATGACGATCCTTCCAGCGCTGATCAAGGTGCTAAAACCGAGATTCATCGGCCTTGAAAAAACGGCATCAACAAAGCCGCAGTTAAACTTCACGCCTAGCAAAGAAAAGGAATAAATCATCATGAAAAAAATCAACATAATAGCGGCGTTGATCCTGACATTGATCACGCCTATGACATTCGCCGCTGCACTGCCAAGCGGTGATGAAATCGCCCACAACATCAATGCACGCGATGAGGGGCTGTCGGTATCACGCATGGTCGTCATGGAAATGACAGACAAACGAGGCAAGCAGCGCATTCGCAAAACACGCGGCTTTCGTAAATACTTTGGTGATGAAAAACGCACGGTTATCTATTACCTGACGCCAAAAAATGTCAAAGACACCGCATTCATGACGTATGACTATGCAGATGCGTCGATTGATGATGACCAGTGGCTCTATCTACCGGCGATGCGTAAGGTGCGACGCATCTCTGCATCGGATCGTGGTGACTATTTCCTTGGCACCGACTTCACTTATGAGGATATAAAAAATGAAACCAAGGTCAGCATCGAAGACTATACCCGCAAGACGATGGGCGAAGAGGTCATCGACGGCCATCGTACCTTCATCGTTGAATCAATCCCTGTTGATAAAATTACAGCAAAGGAGCTGGGCCATAGCAAAGTTAAACAGTGGGTAGATGCGGAAATATGGATGGCACGCAAAGCCGAGTTTACCAGCCTAAGAAACAAGCCACTTAAGACCATCTACACCAAAGAAATAAAACAGGTGCAGGGGATCTGGACGGCACATCGGCTAGAAGTAGAAAACCAAAAAACAGGTCACGCCACAAAATTTATATTCAGTGACATCGATTATCAAAAAGAGATCAATGATGACCTGTTCACCGAACGAGCATTGCGTCGTGGACTCTGAAAAATTACTTAGCCCGTCATTTCGGTGGAGGTCGAAATTTAGTCCAACTGGAACACCTCTGAATTTCGACCTCAACCGAAATAACGGAAAAAATTATAGCTACAGATCATCTGCCATATTATTGACTTCGTCTATGTTGCTCGTTAGCACGACAGTAGCTGCAACCGTCGACATCACCATCGACAACGAATGGGCCTACGGTACGGAAGCGAAACAGACACAAAAATTTGAAACCACAATTAAACCTGAGATTGAAATTGATCTTGGGCCTAATGCGCGACTCACCGCCATCGGTCGCGTTCGCAGTGATGCTGAAGATCATATCGATACTGACAACGATACGGATATTGAACTACGCGAGTTCTATGTCGAAACCACTATTGGCCGTAGCTTTTTGACACTGGGCAAGCAGCAAATTGTCTGGGGAAAGGCCGACGGCCTGAAAGTACTCGATGTGGTCAATCCACAAGAGTGGCGTGAGTTTATCCTCGATGACTTTGATGAGTCACGCATTCCATTGTGGACAGTCAATGCGGAAATCCCGATCAATGATGTCACGCTGCAACTGTTGTGGATTCCCGATCAAACCTATCATAAGTTTGCACAACAGGGGGATCAATATCAGTTTACCTCGCCGCAGTTAGTGCCACAGATTCCTACGGGTGTGGACGTTATATTCGCAGCAGAAGAGCGACCCAACGACACCTTGCAGGATGCTGACTGGGGGGCGCGGTTATCGACCTTCTGGAATGGCTGGGACTTAACGTTTAACTACCTCTATCACTACGATGATCGGCCCGTACGCTATCGCCAACTAAACATGACGAAGAATGGACTCGTCGCCACCATCACGCCGCGCTATGAACGCAGCCATCTGATCGGCGCTACTTTCAGTAACGCCTTTGGAGATTTCACCCTAAGAGGTGAAATGGGTTACGTCTTAGATCGTTATATCAATACTAATTTAATTTCAGATAAAGATGGCGTGGTCAAAACTAATGAGCTTTCTTACGTCATTGGCCTGGACTGGTTTGGTTTTAGTGACACCCTACTAAGTATCCAGATATTTCAATCCCGTCTGGACGACGATGTACCAGGCATGATCCGCAATGACCGAGAGACCACGATAACATCCCTGATCAGACATGATTTCATGAACGAGACACTCTCCACTGAACTACTGTGGATACACAACACCGATCTCGATGATGGCGTGGCCCGCCCCAAAGTCACTTATCAAATCAGTGATGAAACCACAGCCAGTGTCGGCGCAGATATCTTTTATGGCGACCAGGCTGGACTGTTTGGTCAATTCAAAAACAGTGACCGGATGATCACATCAATAGAGATTGCTTTTTAGCATACCAACTACGATAGACTTTCTTCGAATAAAAATTGGAATAATTTTTTAAATCATAAAGTTAGTTGGTTTTCGAGCGGACACTATTATACCCGTAGCGATTAAAATTTAGGTGTGATTGCACGCCCTCTTCATTCCCTGGCTACGTTGAAATTCCTCGCAATAGCCCACTACACCTCGTCATTTCGCCTTGTCAGGAAATGAATAGGTCACACACTCAGAACCTAAATCTCAAACGCTACGGGTATAGTTAAATTGAGTTGATTGTTTTTTCAATTCCTGACAGGTAGACGTTAATCGTTGAATTTAATTCTTGCTTTGTCAAAGAATCTGAATTATTTAATTGGTATTCCAGAACTTCCAATCCAGCATCGGACACACCCCTGTTTTCTGTATTGCGCTTTATAATCCGTTGCTTGATGGTTTTCAGGTCAAGATCACACGATAAAATCGTTAATTTAATTTTATATTTTTTGGCAAGATCAA
This sequence comes from Gammaproteobacteria bacterium, assembly GCA_013151745.1. Taxonomy (GTDB): domain Bacteria; phylum Pseudomonadota; class Gammaproteobacteria; order JAADHS01; family JAADHS01; genus JAADHS01. The sequence goes on from JAADHS010000042.1 coordinate 6,039, forward strand.
AAAATATTTTTCGTTGTTTTCTGTGTAAAAATGCGGCATCTACTATCACCGAAAAACCCGCTGCGAGTATCATTTCTGATAATGTCATTAAATGTTCATACGTTTGCTCGCTGGTCGATTTATTATAAATTCCCTGTTGAACACCTTTTGTATTTCGCGTTGTTTCAGAGATACCACAAAGCCGTTTACGTTCAACATCCGAGCGAATACGAATAGCAGGAAAATTTTGCATTAATATCTGACTTACAGTGCTTTTTCCTGAACCTGATAATCCATGTGTAATAAAGAGTCTTGGCGTTGCTTGTTTTATATAATTTTCTGCAAGATTTAAGTATTTATTAAAACTGTTTGTTTCAATTTTCACATCATCTTCAGATAAATCCTTTTGTTCTAAGCGTATGCAACTGACCATAGCTCTGACTATGGCACGGTATAATAAATAATATTGTAAAACTCGCAACCCGGAATAATCTCCCGTAATTTCCAGGTATCGATTAAGAAAACGACTCGCGAGTGCCGTTTTTTCATGATCTTGCAAGTCCATAATTAAAAATGCAATTTCGCTCATGACATCATTCCAGCGCAAGTTTTCACTGAATTCAATACCATCAAAGGCAATCACTTCTTCGTTTGTAATGGCAATATTTCGCAGGTGTAGATCACCATGACATTCACGAATAAACCCTTCTTTTTTTCGCAAGGTGAAATGATCTTTTAGGCGCTGAAATTCTTTTTCGCTCCAGCTTTTAATCTTGTTAATGCGTTTGATATCGGTTTCATTATGAAGGCGGGTAAGAATATCAGAAAAACAATTCAAAACTGGCGAATGAATATGAATTAACTCTCCGAAAGGTTGATGTTCATTCGCAACCTGAATGTTTTGATGAAATTCTGATATTTTTTTTGCCAGTAAATCCATATGCTGAAAACTCAGTTTATTTTCGGCAAGAACCCGGTCAAGTTGTGCTTGTTGGTGAAACTGGCGCATTTTAACTGCGTATTCAATGGGATCTCCTTTGCCATTTATTTCCGGTTTTGAATAACCCCCGGTAATGGAGACCACGTCCAAGTAATAGTCTGGCGCGAGTCGTTTGTTTAAAGCCAATTCTAAATTACAATATTTATGGCGTTTTTCTAATGTTGAAAAATCCAGAAACCCTAAATTCACAGACTTTTTTATTTTATAAACAAACTTTCCGGTCAAAAATACCCAAGAAATATGCGTTTCAATTAACGTTACTTCAGTCACAGGGTGTGGGTAAATCTCAGGTTTTTTAAAGGCGTCGATTAACTGCTCAATTCCTTGTTGCATTCGAGGTTCCTGCTAGATTAATAAAAAGAAGTAATAAACAATTTTATTTATCCCTGTTATCCTTATTTTTTACTATACTTTATAGTGTAGCAGTGCAGCAATCTTGAAGAGGCGTCGATGATTCATCATTATTGCTAACGGTGATCATCGAAAAACCCTGGAGCGAGTATAAAAACAATAATATAAATTATTTTTTCTTCAAATGAAAAAAATAGCCATAGTTTAAATCTGATTTTTCAACTTTTGGCTTAAATCGTTCTGTATAGATATATTCCCAAAATGGGAAATTGATAGAGTGAGAAACTTGCCATGAATAATGAGACAAAGACTCAAGACGCTGTAGCCGCAGCGGGACACTTAATTCTAAAACAAATTTTAGCTGATTATCACGGACCGGTTGCTATTCGATTATGGAATGGCGAGTTATCTATTGGTCAAGACGATGCGCCTTGTACGATTGTTTTCAATCAGCCTTCGGTACTACGTCAATTAATTTTACATAGAAATGTAATGCATATGGCGGAAGACTATCTTTCGGAAAAAGCGGATATTGAAGGTGATGTTGAATGTTTATTTGATCTCGTCTCTTACATGGGAAATTTAAATTTGCCGTGGTCAATTAAATTTCGCTTAATGCGCCACTCATTGCGCCTGCCCTTTCACAGTCACGATAATAGCACCCAAGTGATACGTGCAGGACATGCTGAACGTAAAAACACAAAACAAAGTATTGCACATCATTACGATGTAGGTAATAACTTTTATCAATTGTGGCTAGACCGGGAAATGGTTTATTCCTGCGCTTATTTTTCCGGTGAAGAACAGTCATTGGATAAGGCACAGCAAGATAAACTGGATTATATTTGCCGTAAACTACGCCTAACACCAGGCGAGACTTTGCTGGATATTGGTTGTGGTTGGGGTGCTTTGGTTTGTTGGGCAGCACGTGAATATGGCGTAAAATCTCATGGAATAACACTGAGCGAACAGCAAGCCGTTTATGCGAATACGAGAATAAAAAAAGAAGGACTGGAAGACCAGGTTACTGTGGAGTTACGCGATTATCGTAATTTGCCTGATGACGCTCGTTATGACAGGGTGGTAAGTGTCGGTATGTTTGAGCATATTGGTGTTACCAATTTCCCGCTTTATTTTAAAACCATCAAACGAATATTAACACCAGGAGGCTTGTTTCTTAACCACGGTATTACTAATGACACTGGCTGGCAGGATACCCCTATTACACACTTTATCAATAGTTATGTCTTTCCCGATGGTGAATTAACACGAATCGGTGACGTTATTATCGCAATGGAAAATGCCGGTTTTGAAATAATTGACCTTGAAGGTTTACGTAGACATTATGCCATGACTCTGCGTTGCTGGGTCAAAGCACTGGAAGCTCATAAAAAACAAGCTGTTGAACTTGTGGGCGAGGCGACTTACCGGGTTTGGAGACTTTACATGGAAGGCTCTGCATACTATTTTGATGAAGGTAGCATCAATGTTTTTCAAGCACTGGCCGGGCATGACCGGGAACCGTTGACAGTCGGTTTAAGACGTGATGACCTGTATGAAAAAGGTTGCGAATGCTGGCCAGAAAACTGAACGGGAGGAAATTTGGCTTGAAAAAAACTAGAACATAAGCCCCTGACCTGCATGAATTAAAAGTCAGAGGCGTTGAACACGACGGTGGGGATGAAAAAGCAATTAACACGGAAGCTCAAACGCCCCGGGTATGATGAATTTCATCAATTTATTGTTTTGCTCACTTCTTGTGACGGGGGACTTTCCATACCGGATGAATTATAAGCCGTAATCGTAAAGTAGTACGTACCATTTTTGAGATTGTCGGCAATGAATTCTTCTTGCATTCCCCCTAATGTGTCCAATGTCGGAACATCAATTAATAAATTATTATCAGAAAAACTCTTCGGGTCTGTAGACATATAGATTTTATAACCGGCTAAATCGGTTATAAATGAGCCATCTGAGTTTGTTGTAGGCCCTGTCCAACTCAAGATAGCTTGATTATTAGGCTTGACTCCCATTTTTGCATTAGCCATACCACCCGTACTTTTTTTTATTGCAGTTGAATATATTGTCGTTGATTTTGTATTTTTTCGTTGACCACTTTGCTTGTTATTAATGTAAACAGAACCGGATTGTTTATTGTATTTTTTTCTATTCAGTTTTGCGCCTCGAATACTCCGTGCAGGAACAGTCGTCGTGGTAGAAGTCAGTTTTATAATTGTATTTGTATCAAAACTTTCATTCTGGGAAGGTAATTTGATTTTCACCTCAGCCCGAGTCTCAAAATACCAATGACCGATGTGATTCCACAAGCCTTCGTTAACAGACGGCTGGACGTTAAATACATCTTTACCAGTAGCGTGGGCAATAACAACAGACATCTCCTCCTGCTGAATCGCAGACTCATCCCATAGAGCATAAATATCATACCAACCAGGCTCCATAATACTAAAGGTATAAGAAAGCGATTGAGAACGGTAAGCATTAATGCCTTCAGAAGATGTCAAGGTGCTGTGATTGTTCATTGCCATTGTCGCGGCATGAAGTTGGCTTATCCCGAAAATAAGGGTCGTTAAAACAAAAACAAGTGGTAAGGTCTTTCGCAATGGGTACATAATAACTCCTTTTTTACCATTGCAAAGCAAAGAGTGTTCCAGGTATAACTAAATGCCTATAACAATATATTAATCAATAATATAAGACACCAGCAATAAACATTGTTTTAGAATATAGATGTCCATAAAATGCGACATTTCATACGTACAAACCACTACTTTGTTATTTCGACGGATCGGGATCGGGTTGAATATAGAAGATGAATACAATAGAGGGGCTGTAAAAAAAATTTGGGAATGTGATGTGATGATCACATTCCCATTTCATTCAACTTATCGCCCAGGTACGTGAATGGGACACAGGCTGGCAAACATCAATTATTTCTTGTATTTCTACCTTATCAGCATCGATAATAATCAATTGACCTTTAGATGAATTAGAAGAAAATACCGTACTTGCACCTTGTGCATTTTTTACAAACGTTAAAGACCCTGCAGAGGAGCCTAGGCGCAGCTCACCAAGCAGCGTTAAGCTCGGTAGTTTGCCAAGATCAAAGACTAGTAAGGCATCTGTTTTTAAATTCGCTTTTTGCTCATCGCTACCCGAACTGGATGTTGTCAAAAATAACCGAGTACCTTCCGGGTTAAAAAAATATTTGCTAATGTAAACATCTTTTAAATTTTGTGAATCCAGCACCGTATGTGTTTTTACATCAAACACTGTCAGTTTAGCCACGACATGCTGAGCGTCGCTTTTACGATCAGCCCCTCGACCAATAATATAACGCTCATCGGGTGTGACAAATAAATTACTATGTCCCTTGAAAGGAATACGCGCCTCAATTTCGTTCGTTACAGGATCAATAACCGCGATGGTGCCATAGCCATTATTGAGATTATATATTTTTCCAGAAATTTTGGAATAAACTAGGCCATGCGGAAAAGCGTTATTAGGAATCGTCGGCTTTAAAGCTTCTTCTTTCTCTGGCTCACAAAGATCAATAGTGGCAATCACTTGAAGAAAGCTATTTTTCTTGTCTGGATCATTGCCTATCACTGAAACGGTGCCCTCTTTCAAATTACTGATATAAGCCTGCTTAGGAATATGGGGAGCCTCATCCGAAGGGTATGAAAAACTGGCCTGATGATGCCCTCTGCCAACACAAACTGTCCCCAAATACTTTACATGACTAGAATCCCGCCCTTCAATCACCGTCACAGAAGATCCGCCTTGAGCACAATTCAAGGTATCGTTACCTGTCTCTTTATCACCATCATTCATCAGCCAATCCCGCTGCGAGGTCGGATCAGGGTAATTGTGAGCCGCAAATGAATCACAAGGAAATTGATTGCTCAAACTGATTTTTTTAGTTACAGGGTCGAGCGTAATAACTTGATGGTTCTCCGTCACCCCCACCAGGATAGGTTTAAATGCTTTTTCCAGCTCAGTTTTTGGTAAACGTTCAAACTCAGCTATTTTTGTCTCGCCTTGTTTGCAACTGACTATATGCAAAGATCCGGTTTTACGATCACTGGAATAATAAGCCAGTGTAAAATTTGATATTGCTTTTTCTTTTTTATTCATTGTATTTTTTATCCATTATTCAAAATATATCAATATGTCAGAACAGTAATAACTGCACCCTATTCATTGACTATAGTGATTCAATTATGAGACACTTCTTGAAATTTCTTGTTATTCCACACATATTAAAATTATAGTGATATTCTATCATGACTCGTTTTCTAAATAGCACTCGCAAAAGCTTAACACTCCTTTTTCTATTTTTGCTGGTCGGTATAGTGGGATGTTCCACCCAACCTAAGTCTACGTCCAAAGCCCTGCCAACATCACAAGTGACAGTGATCCACCATTACCAAAATGAGGCTGATGACGTTCAAATGTCTGAGGTTGCCATACTTAAAAGCAGTAACACACTAGGTAATGACGTAGAAGGTGTCATCCAATTGTTAAACATTGATGAACATTCATTTTCCAGCCCGAACGCAAACGATCTCAACCCAGGTCAATTTGAACTTCATGTTTTACCGGGCACCTACACACTCAAACTAGGTTATGATCACAGTGAAATTCCCACAGACTCAGAAAAAACTTTTGTTTTTACAGCCTTACCTGGTCATACCTATTTATTAGATGGTGCGCTGTCAGAAGACAAAGAAGTCGCTTGGTTTCCTATACTCTTTGATACCACTCGCGTCATGACCTGGAAAAAAGATAAAAATAAACCACCGACTGAAAGAACGCTTCAAACTGATAATAAAATAACTGTAGATTAACCTCAGCAGCACCCGTTGACCTACGAAGCGGGATAATAAAATATCTCTATTTTAACGGCTCTTCTTAGGTCAAGTGCATTTGTCAGGGGGACGTCATCCCTATCTGATTAGTTGCACCTCCGTCATCGATCGACACAAATATTCTCGATACGCTCAATTTCCCCAAAACCCACGAAATCTGTTTGAACTGGCTCACACCTTTGACGGGGATGCGACGAGTCGTCGCGGGGATCGGTGCGCATGGAGCAACAGTACCACCGTGAAAGAGTATCAGGATGTGTTGTTGCGTATCACCACTCCACGAAGAAAATCCAGCGAAGCGTCTCGGCGCGTAGAACGGCAGAACAAACGGTACGCAACGCCTCCGATAAAATACAACAGGGATTTCAAAAAAAATGATCGGTCATAACATCGAATTCACGCGCACGCGGCTGACCCGCGTCACAAAACAGCCATCAAAAATAGTTGATGGCTGTTTTGTGACTAAAAACTAAATGCCCCGTTATTTTTTAGTATTCGTCGAAGTATCAAAACCGACCGCATCAGGAGACGTTGAATTTCCATCTTGATCATAAGTCGTATATCGTGCTTCCATCTCTACAAAGCTAATGGTGATGCTTTCAGTAGGTCTATTCATATCAGCAGAATTACCGCCAACACTGTAATCACTGATAACAGCGTTTGTTAACGTATATTCCATAAACACATCAGAGCCAGAACCCGAACCCGTTTTAGTTAAATGCAGTTTTACAGTTTTTCCACCACCACAGCAAGACTCAAGAAACAGTCCATTAGAGGCACTGTCCATTTTTTTGGTCACTATTAAATCAGTAATGACCGCATTAGTGGACTCACGATCCCCTTTTGTCGAGGTTGCTGACGTGATTTTACGTTCTACACCCCATTCCCAACTGTCAATATCGATCCAGTCTTTATGACCTTGATCCGATGATTCGCCTTTGATGCCGTCGTAGTTCATGAAAATGGACATAATTCTTTGGATTCCTGCAATTTGAGTTATTTGTATTTTTATTTCCTACACCTAAATTGATCGACTGTGAGCGGGTGTAGCTATATTTTGATGTTTATTATTACGCCAAGCTCACCCCATATTGATTGAGTTTTTCCCAAAACTGTTCCCATCTATTTGAGCG
>JAADHS010000145.1 GCA_013151745.1 Gammaproteobacteria bacterium
CGTTGAGTTTACGTATTGCCTGGCTGGAACAAGATGAGCGGCATGCAATAAAACTGGGTTTGAATCGTGGAACTTCACTATTGCTGGGTCGCAAAAATGAAATGCTCAGGTTAAAGCGTTTTGTCGATGTTTATAAAAAATCTTTTAAGGAAAAAAGCAGGGGGATGGATAGGGTCGATTTACGTTATTCCAATGGCTTTGCAGTTCAATGGACGGCGGTAAAAAATGAAGGGGCTGGTGATGGTGTCTAAAAACCCGGACAGTAACCTGATTGTTGCTCTTGATATAGGAACCTCGAAGGTAGTTGCCATTGTCGCTGAGGTGGATGAGTTAAATAACATCCATATTATCGGCATTGGGTCTCACCCGTCCTCAGGTTTAAAAAAAGGGGTTGTTGTTAATATCGAGTCGACCGTGCAGTCTATTCAGAGAGCAATAGAAGAAGCGGAACTCATGGCAGATTGCAAAATAGGATCGGTTTATGCAGGTATAGCAGGTAGCCACATTAGAGGCATTAATTCACATGGTAATGTGGCTATACATGATCAAGAAGTGACTCAAGGTGATGTCGACAGGGTGATCGATGCGGCTAGTGCGGTTGCGATATCTGCGGACCAAAAAATACTGCATGTACTACCTCAAGAATTTATCATTGATGGACAAGAAGGCATAAAAGAGCCAATAGGTATGTCTGGAGTGCGTCTGGATGCAAAAGTACATTTAGTGACGGGCGCTGTCAGTGCAGCACAAAATATTATTAAATGTGTTCGCCGCTGTGGTCTGGACGTTGCCGATATTATTCTCGAACAACTGGCTTCAGGGTATGCCGTGTTGACAGAAGATGAAAAAGATTTAGGTGTCTGCGTTGTTGATATTGGCGGGGGGACGACGGATATTGCCATATTTAAAGAGGGAGCCATTCGTCATACTGCGGTGATTCCCATTGCTGGTGATCAAGTCACCAATGATATTGCGGTCGCTTTGCGAACACCAACAAAAAAGGCGGATGAAATCAAGATTAAATATGCTTGCGCATTGACCCAGTTTGCTGGCGTGGATGAAAGTATCGAAGTCCCGAGTGTGGGGGATCGGCCGGTACGACGGTTAGCTCGTCAAACCCTGGCTGAAGTCGTTGAGCCTAGATATGAAGAATTATTGGCGTTGGTGCATGCAGAGTTGCAACGTAGTGGCTATGAAGAATTATTGGCTGCGGGTGTTGTGATGACAGGTGGGAGTTCGAAGATGGAAGGTGTAATCGAGTTGGCAGAAGAAGTATTTCATATGCCGGTCAGATTGGGTGTCCCGCAGGGTGTAACGGGACTAGCCGAAGTTGTGAGTAATCCGGTATACGCGACTGGAGTGGGATTGCTGTATTTTGGTTGTCAACATAAAGGAAAGCATGGTGATGTTGAATCGTTTATGGGGGCGAGTTTTCAAGGTGCTTTAGGACGGATGAAAAATTGGTTTCAGGGTGATCATTAACAGGGTCAATAAGTTTGTAACTACGTTGTTAGATTTAGATAATAGAAGTAAATATAAAGTAGCTAATCTGGAGGTGTATTATGTTTGAGTTGATGGATTCTTATTCGCAGCACGCGTTAATTAAAGTAGTGGGTATTGGCGGAGGAGGTGGAAATGCTGTTGAGCATATGCTGGCAGCAGATATTGAAGGTGTTGAATTTATTACAGCAAATACGGATGCGCAAGCATTAAAAAATTCAAGTGCACGGACGATTTTGCAATTAGGTTCTAATATTACCAAATGCTTGGGTGCAGGTGCCAATCCTGACATTGGTAAACAAGCGGCTCTGGAAGACAGGGAGCGAATTGTTGAAGTATTGGAAGGGGCGGATATGGTTTTTATCACTGCCGGCATGGGGGGAGGAACCGGAACAGGTGGTGCGCCCGTCATTGCTAAAGCGGCTAAGGAAATGGGTATTTTAACCGTGGCCGTCGTGACGAAGCCCTTTCCGTTTGAGGGCAAAAAAAGAATGCAGATTGCCGAAGCAGGAATAGAGGAACTGGCTCAATATGTTGATTCTTTGATTACCATTCCTAATGATAAGTTGCTTTCAGTATTGGGTAAAGAAGTGACTTTGCTGGATGCTTTTTCTTCGGCAAATAATGTTTTACTCGGAGCCGTGCAGGGTATTGCTGAATTAATAACACGTCCAGGCTTGATTAATGTCGATTTTGCAGATGTCAGAACAGTAATGTCAGAAATGGGTATGGCGATGATGGGTTCGGGTATGGCGACAGGCGAAGATCGTGCGCGTCGAGCTGCAGAAATGGCCATCGCAAGCCCGTTGTTAGAGGACATTAATATTTCTGGAGCCAGAGGTATATTAGTGAATGTGACTGCGGGTCTGGATTTAGCGATCGGAGAGTTTGATGAGGTCGGTCATACGGTTAAAGAGTTTGCTTCTGAGAATGCAACGGTAGTTGTGGGCACCGTTATTGACCCTGAAATGACCGATGAGCTGCGAGTCACGGTTGTGGCAACAGGAATCGGTGTGGAGGCAGAGTATGAAGAAGCGCCGATAACCTTGGTTCATAATCAATCATCTGATGCGGTGGCAGCAGATGTCGATTACAACAATCTTGAGCGCCCAACGGTGATGCGTAAGCGTGCAGCAGGGGCTGGAGGAGGGCGTTACAATAACGCGGCAGAGACCCCCAGTATGGACTATCTGGATATCCCCGCTTTTTTACGAAGACAAGCGGACTAAGCAGAGTAGCGGAGCAACAAACGGAGGCTGTAATGTAGTAGTTGGCCATGATAAATTAAGGAGTAATTGTAGGTAATTTGCTAGGCACTGCTCGTTAGCTGTGATAATATGCAGCCGCTATTCTAAAGCGGATTACTCCGTCATATAGGCAATAATGCGATGATCAGACAACGAACATTAAAAAATGTTATCAGGGCAACCGGCGTCGGTCTCCATACTGGAGATAAGGTTTATTTGACGCTGCGCCCTGCTGCCCCTGATTCGGGTATTGTTTTCCGTCGGGTTGATTTAGCTCCGACGGTCGATATTCCGGCTCGAGCCGAAAATGTAGGCGATACACAGCTCTCTACTACACTCATAAAAGATGGGGTGCGTATTTCTACCGTAGAGCATTTACTCTCCGCACTTGCAGGTTTGGGCATTGACAATGCGTATGTCGATTTGAGTGCGGAAGAAGTCCCTATCATGGACGGTAGCGCTGGCCCGTTTGTATTTCTTGTGGAATCGGCGGGTATTATCGAACAAAATGCACCTAAACGATTCATTCGTATAAAAAAATCAGTTGTTGTTCAGGATGGTGACAAGTGGGCCAGGTTTGATCCGTTTGAAGGTTTTAAAGTGACCTTTGAAATTGATTTCGACCATCCGGCATTTCAAAATAAAAGTAAGCGGGCGAGTGTTGATTTTTCAACCACTTCTTTTGTTAAAGAGGTGAGCCGTGCACGAACATTTGGTTTTCTTAAGGATTTAGAATGGCTTAGGGATCGCAGGCTGGCTCTTGGGGGGAGTTTGGATAACGCCGTAGTTGTGGATGACTTCCGTGTCCTCAATGAAGATGGTTTACGTTACCATGATGAGTTTGTAAAACATAAAGTTCTGGATGCAATAGGGGATTTATATTTGCTGGGGCGTAGCTTGATTGGCGCGTTTAGTGGGCATAAGTCGGGTCATGCGTTGAATAATCGTTTATTGCATGACTTGATCGCGGATAAAAGTGCCTGGGAGTTAGTCACCTTTGAAGAAGAGCAAGCCGCTGTTCCCATTTCCTTTGTGCAGCCTTTACCTGCGGCTTGATTGTTAAAATGCGCATTGCGGTGAGTTTACATGAGTGGTCGCTTACGCTCATCTATGCGCTGTACGGCATTTAAGCATTCTGTTTATTCTGCATAAATGATCCTTTTTTAATGCAAGAATGATGGGGGATCAAGAATAAGCTGAGCCGTTACACCTTACAAATTTATTTGGTTTCTTTTCCCCCGTGCCTGGAAAGCTTGCGTAATGCCGTAGCCAGGCTCTCACTTGTGACATAATCCGCTAAATTATTTAGCGAGTCTGCCGTACTCCTAGTCATGCTTGCTTTTTGTCGAGTTAATGTTTCATGTCTGTTGTAATTTGGCTTGGTTTTTATAGTGATATTTTTTAATTGAACGAATTCCGGATGTACTTTTAAGTCATACTTCATTGCCGGTATATGGAAGCGTAATTTACTTGACCAAAGAGCAGAATCAACGTGTAAAATCAAGTTGTTTTCTCTATAATTAGCCATTCTGCAGTGCTGAGCTAAATTATTTGGCAGGCTGTCATGAACAAGCTGTTCTAGTTGCAAGAGTTTTACAGAGTGTTGGACTAGCTCGCGAGTAGCAAAACTCTTCTTTTTTAGTAAAAAACTAATGTGCTTTGGTTTTGAACGAGGCATATTTTTTAGCCAGTTATGGTTTTGTGGGCAGTTAGAGACTATATATGAATATTATTTTACTTTCAAAGTCTAATCGACAGATACGTACAATTAATTTACATAGTGGTGTGGCGTTGTTTCTTGTGAGTTTGGTGGTGGCGCTGACATGTGGTTTGGCCGGGTATTCTATTGCGGGATACCAAACGCAAGTGGCGACGGCATCAGATGGAGAGGTTGAGTATAGTCTTGTCATTGAGCAGCAAGCAATAGTAGACAAAGCGGTGCGTGAATCACGTGATGCGGTCAATGCATTGAATTCGAAGGTGGCAGAAATACAGGCTAAAGCCATTCGCGTGGATGCACTGGGTAAGCGTTTGGTTGATTTGGCTCGCCTGGAGAAAGGAGAATTTGATTTTGATAGCGTACCCGCTCAGGGTGGGCCTTCAGGAGCTCTACTTGCGGAAGAGGTTGAAGTTGTTGATTTTATAAAAAGTTTGACGCGACTTTCCAGGCAGTTGAAAGACAGGGAAGAGCAGTTGTGGGTACTGGAGACGTTGCTTCTGAATAAAACACTGAAGGATGAGGCCATGCCCGCAGGTCGCCCCGTCCGTTCGGGCTGGTTGTCTTCCCCTTTTGGCAAACGAACCGACCCTTTTACGGGCAAAAAAGCGAGTCATGACGGCGTAGACTTTGCCGGTAAGATGGGGTCGGATGTTTTGGTTGTGGCCGGTGGTATTGTAACCTGGTCCGGAGATCGTTATGGATACGGGAAAATGGTTGAAGTCGATCACGGAAACGGTTACGTTACTCGTTATGGGCATAATAAGGAAAATTTGGTGGGCGTAGGAGCCACCGTGAAAAAAGGACAAGTGATCGCCTTGATGGGAAGCAGTGGACGCTCAACGGGGCCGCATGTGCATTTCGAAGTGCTGCACCAGGGACGGCCAGTTAATCCTGAAAAATATGTATGGGTCAAACGTTAGTTTATCGTTTGTTCGTGCGTCTCTCTCATCGTTTGGTGGCTTTAACAGGTCTGATTTACTCCTGAGTAACAATTTAAGGAAGAATTCTACAAAATTTATGGCTAATTTTCTAAATCGTATATTTGGCAGTCGAAATGATCGGCTTGTTAAAAAGTTGGGTGGCATCGTTGATAGCATTTCCGCATTGGAAGAAAAAATGGCAGCGCTGGATGACGCGGCGTTACAGGCTAAAACAGCGGAATTTCGTCAGCGCCTTACCTCGGGGGAGTCCCTGGAGGCGCTATTGCCAGAGGCCTTTGCCACAGTAAGAGAGGCGGGTAAACGGGTAATGGGGATGCGGCATTTTGATGTGCAGCTCATCGGTGGCATGGTGTTAAATGATGGAAAAATTGCTGAAATGCGTACGGGGGAAGGTAAAACCCTGGTGGCGACATTACCCGTATACCTGAATGCATTGCCCAGTCGAGGGGTGCATGTTGTGACTGTTAATGATTATTTGGCACGTCGTGATGCGGAATGGATGGGCAAGCTGTACGGTTTTTTAGGTATGACAACCAGCGTGGTTGTTAATGGACAGTCTACGGAAGAGAAACGAGCGGCCTATGCTGCAGACATTACTTATGGTACCAATAATGAGTTTGGCTTTGATTATCTACGCGATAATATGGCTTTTAGTACCGAAGACAAGGTACAGCGAGAGCTTGCTTTTGCTGTTATTGATGAAGTGGATTCCATTCTTATTGATGAGGCCAGAACGCCTCTTATTATTTCAGGTCCGACAGATACCAGTTCTAATCTCTATGCGCAAATAAATGAACTCATTCCTCAGCTCGTTTTACAAGAAGAGGAAGAGGGGCCGGGTGACTATACATTAGACGAAAAGTCACGGCAGGCTCATTTAACCGAAGCGGGGCACGAGCATGTCGAAGCTTTGTTTGAAGAGGCTGGGCTCATAGGAGAAGGTGAAAGTCTTTATGATTTCGCGCATATTACATTGATGCATTTGCTGGATAACGCCTTGCGTGCGAATGCCTTATTCAAAATTGATGATCACTATATTGTTAAAGATGATGAAATTGTTATCGTTGATGAATTTACGGGGCGCACGATGCCAGGTCGACGCTGGTCAGACGGCCTGCATCAAGCGGTAGAAGCTAAAGAAGGTGTGACGATCCAACAAGAAAATCAAACGTTGGCGGCAATCACTTTTCAAAACTATTTTCGCTTATACGACAAGCTTTCCGGCATGACGGGGACCGCGGATACAGAAGCTTTCGAGTTTAATTCAATTTATGACTTGGAAGTGGTTGTGATTCCAACCAATAAGGCCATGGCTCGCGATGATCGCACTGATCTTGTTTATATGAATACGGATGACAAGTTCAAAGCCATTGCCGAGGACATTAGAGATTGCCAATCTCGGGGGCAGCCTGTTCTGGTTGGTACCGCGACGATTGAAACCTCAGAACTTTTGTCAGCGTTATTGAAAAAAGAAAAAATCAAACATGAAGTGTTGAATGCCAAACAGCACGAAAGGGAAGCTGACATTGTTGCCATGGCAGGGAGCCCCGGTGCGGTGACCATCGCAACCAATATGGCGGGTCGAGGAACGGATATTGTACTTGGTGGTAATCTGGAAACTGAGCTTGTTGCGGCACAAGCTGCAGGTAAAAAAGAGGACGCTTTAGATTTGATGCGAGTGGCCTGGAAAGAACGGCATCAGCAAGTATTGGAAAGTGGAGGGCTACATATTGTAGGTACTGAACGACATGAATCTCGCCGTATCGATAATCAATTAAGAGGGCGTTCGGGTCGACAAGGTGACGTGGGTTCTTCTCGTTTTTACCTCTCTTTAGAAGATAGCCTGATGCGTATTTTCGCCTCTGAAAAAGTTTCTAAATTAATGCAAAAACTGGGCATGGAAGAAGGTGAAGCCATAGAACATCCCTGGGTGACTAAAGCAATAGAAAATGCGCAACGAAAAGTAGAGGGGCACAACTTCGATATTCGTAAACAATTATTGGAATACGATGATGTGGCCAATGACCAAAGAAATGTAATTTATGAACAGCGTAATGAGTTAATGGCAGGAGATGATATTTCTGACTCTATCAACGTGATGCGAGAAGATGTTGTGGCTTCATTAATTGATGAGTATATTGCCCCGCAAAGTCTGGATGAACAATGGGATATCCCTGGTCTGGAAAAAGCTCTGGAAACCCAGTTTGAGATTAAAATGGATATCTCAGGGTGGTTAGATGCCGATGATACTTTGCACGAAGAACCGCTGCGCCAGAGAATTCTTGATGAGATCGTGGCTGCGTATCAAGAAAAAGAAAATTTTGCAGGTACTGAAGTTATCAGACACTTTGAAAAGGCGGTGATGTTGCAGGTGTTGGACAGCCAATGGAAAGAGCATTTAGCAGCTATGGATCATTTGCGTCAAGGCATACATTTACGGGGTTATGCCCAAAAAAATCCGAAGCAGGAATATAAACGTGAATCTTTCGAAATGTTCACCGAGCTACTTGAAAATATCAAGCGTGATGTTATTGGAGTTTTATCTAAAGTCGTTGTTAAGGCAGAAGAAGATGTTCAGGCCGTAGAGGAGCAGCGACGAACGACGGTGCCGATGCAATTTGAGCATGCGACCAGCTCAACGGCCTTGGAGGATGATGTCGCAGAAGCACCGGGAGAGACCGAGACAAAACCTAGTGCGGAAAAAGCCGAACCTTATGTGCGGCAAGGACGTAAAGTGGGGCGTAATGAGCCTTGCCCTTGTGGTTCAGGTAAAAAATATAAACAATGTCATGGTAAGGTGGTTTAGACCTGACTCTGGCAACAAGGTGAGAGGAAGGTGATGCAATCTGAGTGGCTAGCTGTCGATGGTATACGTTTGGGCGTGGCCTCAGCTGGGATTAAAACACCTGGCCGTTTAGATCTGGTTGTTTTTGAACTGAGTGACAATACGGTGACAGCGGCGGTCTTCACCAAAAATGCTTTTTGTGCGGCGCCTGTTACCGTCGCACGGCAACACTTGCAAGCCGCTGCACCAAAATACTTCATTATCAATACCGGAAATGCAAATGCAGGAACCGGCGCTCAAGGAGTTGACGATGCCTTGGCCTGTTGTGCCGCTTTGGCTGAACGTGTCGGTGTATCTAAAGCAGAAGTCTTGCCCTTTTCCACCGGTGTGATTGGCGAGCCGCTGCCCACGGCTAAAATTATATCGGCATTGGATACTGCTGTTGCTGGCCGTGCAGCCCAAGCCTGGGAATCGGCCGCAACCGGTATTTTGACCACAGATACCGTGCCTAAAGGCTGTTCTCGAACGCTGCGGCTTCAAGGCCAGCAGGTGACTATTACGGGCATAGCGAAGGGTTCGGGCATGATTCACCCCAATATGGCAACTTTGCTGGCGTTCATCACAACGGATCTTGCAGTTGATCAAGCGCTATTACATCGCTGTTTGCAGCAAGCGGTAGAAACATCATTTAATCGTATTTCTGTTGATGGCGATATGTCCACCAATGACGCCTGTACGCTCTCGGCTACCGGGAAAAGCGGTGTGATCTTGGCGGCAAGCAATGTTTCAGAAGTTGAGCAATTTCAATCGGCGTTGACAGACGTTGCCGAAACATTGGCTCAAGCGCTGGTGCGAGATGGTGAAGGTGCAACTAAATTTGTCACCATTGAAGTGAGTGGCGGGCGAACTCCGGACGAAAGTCTGCGTGTGGCCAAGTCCGTTGCCAATTCACCTTTGGTCAAAACCGCCCTGTTTGCCTCTGATGCAAACTGGGGACGAATTCTTGCCGCTATCGGTTATGCCGGAGTTGAAAATATCGATATGCAAGCGATACAAATCAAGCTTGGCGATATTTGCATCGTCAGAGACGGTGGACGAGCGCCGGACTATCAAGAAGAGCTCGGTCAACAAGAAATGAATAAACAGGATATAGTCATCGCCATAGATTTAGCCCGGGGAAACAGCTTTGAACGCGTTTGGACGTGCGATTTTTCGTACGATTATGTCCGAATTAATGCAGAGTATCGTACTTGAATCATCCTGGATTGATAGGGGAGGTGTCCGCTTTAGTTTGCGTTTCTTTGGAAATAATGGCGGGCATGAAGTCCTGTAATTTCAGATCTGAATTGTTATTAAGTCGCCAGTTATAGATGGCAGTGAAGGCCATGACGCTTTCCAGATAGTGGCGAGTTTCATCGTAAGGTATGGTTTCTATCCACGCGTCGGTTTTCATGACTTGACCCTCTGGAAGCCATCGATGCACTCTTGTTATGCCCGCATTGTAAGCCGCGGTGGCTAAAACTGGGTTGTTATAGAGGCGGTTTTTTACGTAACGAAGATAAGCACTGCCTAAGGCTATATTTTTTTCAGCACTCAGTAAATCGTATTTGTTGTTGAATTTTGTTTTGACACGCTTGGCAATATATTTTCCTGTTGAGGGCATCAATTGCATGAGTCCCAGAGCGCCTTTATGAGAGCGTGCATCCGAGAGAAAGGCGCTTTCTTGTCGTAATATACTATAGACCCATGCGGGTTCAATATTATTGTAATTTGCTTGGTGTTCAACCGTTTTTCGGTAACCCAAAGGGAACCGTAAAGGGACGTTATTCCAGTATTTGGCTTGAGCGGCAGTGAATATGGCTTGAGAGTTCCAGTCCCATTGTTGAGCGAGTTCAGCAGCTCGTGTCGCTTGTTGTCTATCCATAGATTTTCTTGCGAACTCCCACTCACTGCGTGCAGCAATAGTGCGATTTAATGCCAATAGCTCTTTAGCTCGGGCGATGGCCGGAATGCGTTCAATTTCCATGATGTCTTCGCGGCTAAAGGGGAGCGGTGCATTCTGCCATGAATAGGGTAAACCCAGGCGGTCTGCTGCGAGAAAACCATGGTAGTTGCGAGTTTTGGCAAGATCCGCGTAAATGGGTGTGGCTTCAGTCCCTGCGCCCAGTTCTTCTAATGCGCGTGCTCGCCAATAGCGCCAACGGTGCTCTTGTTGTTGTTCTGCGGTTAGCCAGCCGATTGTAGTGAGTGTTAAGGGCCAGTTGTTGTTTTGAATCGCGCTTCTGATGCGCCATGTTTTGCTGCGTACTGTTTCCTGCTCGGGGGGGATGGCAATGAGCCAATTTAGTGCTTTGGGTTCTTTGCGTTGAGCTAGCAAAATACCCAGTGTGTTATTAATGTATGCGGATTGTGTGGGTGAGAAGCTAAAATGATCATCCAGGCTAGGCCAAATATTCGTGACTTTTTCCAGATCACGAAATGCGAATCGCCGTATACCTTGTATCAGGATATCGTGGTGAAGTGGGTTGTTGTCAGTAAAATATTTTTTTTGAATGGCGGTCTGTGGTTTTCTATAGGTGTTAATCCAGAGTTCAATGGTGTTGCGTTGCGCTTTGTCAAGATCACGAGCTAAATATCGGGCAAGGCGGAGCTGTCCCTGTTTCATTGCGAGGCTGGCGCGTTGTAAGATTAGATCTTGAGTGATGATGTCCTCTTTTTTTCCCGCTTCAAAAAGAGGCGTGCACGCATCCGGTTGAGAGTGGCCAACCAGCCAGATAGATGCAATATTTTTCAGGGCTTTTTGTCTTTGTCCCTGGCGTAACAATGCCGAGCGATATTGGCAATCTAATTTGATGTTTCTGGAGCCGGGGTAGTATTGAATGAGTTTGTCCCAGTGTTGGTGCTGAGCCAGTGATTTAAGCCATTTATATTGTAGTTTTTTTGCTAATGGTGAATCCTGATGTTGAGTAACAAAATTTTGTATATCCGATGCTTTAGTGAGATGGATGCGGTAAGCCAAAGACTGATATTCTAGGTAAGGAAACAAGATGTAGTTTTCAATTTCAGCTCGACTTTTTTTGTACTTTGTAATGTGTCCTTTTTTTATTGTTTTTTCAGCAGAGAGATAAAAAGCACGTTGCTGCTCCAAAGAGCTCGCTTGCGTCATAGTCGAAAAACCGAATAAAAAAGCAAAAATCAGGGTAGACTTTAAAATAAATACACCTTTGTGGAAAGCGGTTGTCATTTTGATGTGTTCATGGTTAACATTATTACATATTTTGACTGTTTGTTTACTCGCGCCTCGTGCTTCTTTTGGTGCTACAATGGCGGCTGGAAATCCGTAGTGAAAGTTAGAGTTTACCCTATCGTTGCATAAAAAATTAGATGCATGGGCTTTTAGAGTCGTATCTTAAGCAGTGAAACGGTTCGAAATCATAATTTATGCAGCTATAGGGCTAATGAAGGCTCTAGTTCCTAGTATCGGCATGGCGTTAAAATCTCTAAAGACCAAGAGGCTGTTAGATTAAGTTGGAAAAGGTTTTACTTAAGCTATTGGATATCGTCGCCTGCTTACGAGATCCAGACCACGGTTGTTCCTGGGATTTACAGCAAACACTGTCGAGCATTGTACCTCATACTTTAGAAGAAATTTATGAACTTGCCGAAGCGATTGAAAATGAAGATTATGATGCGGTAAAAGATGAATTGGGCGATGTGCTGTTTCAAGTTTTGATTTTATCAAAAATCGCTGAAGATGAAGAGCAGTTTGCATTCGCTGATGTAATAGAAAATCTGAGTGAAAAACTAGTCCGGCGGCACCCTCATATTTTTGCCAGGGAAAAATTTTTTTCTATAGCAGAGCAGCAGACATCCTGGGAGCAAATCAAGCGTAAAGAACGTGCGAAAAAATGTCTTGATGGAGGAGCCAGTCAAAGTATTCTTGATGGCATTTCTATCGCTTTACCCGCCTTGGTCAGAGCACCAAAATTACAACGACGAGCGG
Organism: Gammaproteobacteria bacterium; assembly: GCA_013151745.1. Taxonomy (GTDB): domain Bacteria; phylum Pseudomonadota; class Gammaproteobacteria; order JAADHS01; family JAADHS01; genus JAADHS01. The sequence goes on from JAADHS010000145.1 coordinate 12,197, forward strand.
CATCACTGGGTTTTGATTGGGAAAATCTGGAGGCCGTTTTTTCCAAGCTGGATGAAGAAATAAAAGAGTTACAAGCTGAGTTGGGGTCGCCAAATGGGGAAAGCGAGAGCAATAAACAGCGAATTGAAGCGGAAATGGGCGATGTGTTGCTGGTTTGTACGAATTTAGCGAGACGCCTAGGGGTCAATTCTGAAACTGCTCTACGCAAGGCAAATCAAAGGTTTGAAACTCGTTTTCGTTATATTGAGTTGCAGTTGAGCCAGCAAGGCAAGCGTGTGAAGGATCAGGATTTGGATAGTTTGCAGCGGCTTTGGGAGCGCGCAAAGCGGCAGGAGAAGCGATTGTGAAAAAGTGGCGATGAGTGACGTAGAAGTGGTCGCAGTCATCGATGATGATGCTGCGGTAAGAGATTCTTTGGCCTGGTTGCTGATGTCGGCTGGCTGGCAGGTGAATTTATATGCTTCTGCGGAGCAGTATCTGGCTTCCTCTGAAATGGCATGGTGTGGTTGTCTGATTTTAGATGTGCGTATGCCCGGGCTAAGTGGTTTGGAATTGCAGCAACAGTTAGCAGCAAAAGAGACTTGTGTGCCTATTATCATGTTGACGGGGCATGCTGATGTGGCGATGGCCGTTAGGGCGTTAAAATCAGGTGTTTTTGATTTTTTGGAAAAGCCTTTTGATGACCAAATTTTGCTTTCTTTAGTGCAGAAGGCTTTACAGCACAATAAGGAAACACGACAAAACCAGATTGTCTATCAGGATACGGCGCAGCGGTTACTACTTTTGACGCCGAGGGAGCGCGAAGTGCTCGGGCTGATCTGTGCCGGGCATTCAAATAAAACAATGGCAACAGAGCTGGGGATCAGTAGTCGTACGGTTGAAATCCATCGTGGTCGAGTCATGGAAAAAATGCAAGTTGATTCTTTATCTGATTTGGTACGCTTAGGTGTGTTGAC
>JAADHS010000134.1 GCA_013151745.1 Gammaproteobacteria bacterium
GCACAGGCAAGATCGTATTGACCTGGATTGCCCTCCTGAATTAATAAAAAAACCTGATTACCCTCTTCGTAATAAAAAAATACTGGTCGCCGAAGATCAACAATTCAATCAGACGTTGCTACATACTTTGCTAAAAACGCTAGGAGGTAAAGTTGATATTGCCAAAGATGGCCTATCTGCCCTTCAATCCGCAAGAACTTTGGACTACGACTATATTTTCATGGACATACATATGCCAAAAATGGATGGTATTGAATGTACCGAAAAAATTCGAGAACTGAGTAACCATAAAACAACCGTTATTGTAGCACTCACTGCCGATGTATTTTTTGCAGATCAGGCTGTACTGAAAGAAATGGGTTTTGATGCTTGTTTATATAAACCCATTTCTGAGAAAAAACTACGCCAGACCTGTATGACTCACCTCAATATAAAACTGAGTACCACCGAAAAATTTAAAAAGGATTCACCCCCAAATAAAAAGGCTTTAGCCCATATTCCATCCCAGCTGCATTTCCGACTTATTGAAGCTTTACTGAAACAAGTTGAAGTAACAAAATCCGCTCTTCACAACGAGACACTGTTCCATACAGAAATGCACAAACTGAAAGGACTGATTGATACTTTCAACCTCGATACCGTTAAAAGACATTACGAAGTACTTCTTACACAGAAAAAAACCGATAATTACAAGGCTATGCTACACACTTTTGAAAGCATAAAAACGATTGTGCTCAGTTATGCTGAACACTAACACGAGCAAAATAACGCGATTCAAATACGTTATCATCTCTAAATTCACGATAATCCTTTCCGATATTTTGTGCAATAAATTCGAACCTATAATCTAATTTGGAGGATCCAAAATTGTAAGCTATTCGCGTATCCAGTCGGTTATAAGTATCAATATTACCACCATCGCCATACCAGGCCATATCTGAAACCGAATAATACGTTGCACTCAACTCAATACCACTATTAAATTGATAGCTTGCTAAAGCACTAATTGTATGTCGTGGGGTGGCGCTAAATTTATTTTGCAGACGAGTAGAATTTATACTTGATCTGACTTGAGCCTCTGCATAAGAATATTGTATGCTCACCAGAGTTTGCTTTTCAGGACGAAATTGAATTTGCGTTTCAATACCATTGATATCCGTCTCCCCGGTATTTTCTCGCTCAAAGCTTCCAGGCCAAGCAATAGACACAGGCTCTGGAAAATCATTATTTTTCACTTCTTCAATTTCTTTGCGTATTTCTTCACGAAACAATCTAATTTCCATTGTTAATCGGGAAGAAAACCAATCGCCATAATAACCTATCTCATAAGCTGTCATCTTTTCTGAGTCCAACCCTCCTTGTGACAAATGATTTTGATCGATCAATGTACCATCATCAAAACGAAGAGCGTAATTAAAAAACTCTTCAAGCAAAGAAGGGGTTCGATGCGCCCGTGTCACACTCATTCGTACTGTATGATGCGAATTGATATGATAATTAACAGCCAACCGCGGAGCAACATCGGTAGAGTACAAATCGCTATATTCAATTAATACGCCCCCATTAAGCAACCATTTTTCAGCGAGGCTATATTCCAAATTCAAAGATGTTCTTACACTATTATTATCAACGTAGCGCTCCCGGTTAATGAGTAACGGGCTTTTAAATCTGTCTAAACGCCAGTCCGCGCCCCAAACATAACGTAATTTCGAGCCTCTTGCTGATGTATAGCGCCACTGTAAATCGTACCTTTCTGCGGTGTACGTATACGCGCCCCAATAAATCACTTCGCGTTCATTACCAGGAAATAACGTTGCAACCGCTTCAACTGGCACATTAATAAGGTCAGAAAGTAAACCAATAGACGCGGTATCATTTTCTTTTCGATAATCGTGAGAAATGAGTAACGAAGACTCTGCCGAATTGGAAAAAGTATGATCCCAGCGAAACCCCTGATAGTTTCGATAAACCTCTTTTTCAGCAACACCACGAAGTACTAAATAATCCCCACCTCGACCCAGCGGACCTTCGGAGTACCCCAATTGCACATCAATTAAATCAACGGCAGTTAAAGATTGAGTGCCACGAAAATCAACGGCACGTACCCGTTTTTCATCGTTTCGGTTATCGAATCCATTCGTCTCTTCATAACGTAATGTTGTACGAAATTCTAGAGAGCCCACATTGTCTGCAAAGCGCAGCATCGCATTTTTTGTATTTTGAGAACCCACAACTCCTTGAACAAATATCCCGCGATCCTGGAAGGTTTGCTTAGTTATAATATTAATAACAGCAACAAAGGCATTGGCTCCATATACTGGGGAGTTAGGTCCTCGTACCACTTCGATTCTCTCTATATCGTCAATATGAACACCCAATCCATCCCAATCGATATTCGAAAATACAGCACCCACAGCAGAACGCCCGTCAATCAAAACTTGCATACGCCGAGGAAAACCATCTGATTGTCCGTGATAGGTTACTGCGGGAGCATGATCCAGGGTACTCTTGGCAACTTGAAAACCAGGCACCAAGCGTAATAAATCTGCAATTTCAAGCGCACCGGATGCCGTGATCATCGCACGATCAATTACAGTCACCGCTGCCGGAGTCTCCGCAAGAGACTGCTCCAATTTAGTCGCTGAAATAACCACAGGAATATTACTATCAAAGTGAGACTCATCAAGCAGCAAGTCCTCTCCATATACTATGGACAACCCTTGCCATGTTAATAATATGTATATTGATATAATAAAAAGTATTTTAGGTTTCATTCAGTCATAATCTGTCGCATTTGAGAGTCAGATGTAAATATTGTACGTTCGGCTTGTTTCATAGTCAGGTGAATAAGTCGAAATACCAGCGATGGCAAAGAGTTTATCCCGCCATAGAATAAAGAGGGCATACCATTACGTCTAAATTCATAACGTCATGGGTATAGCAAGACAATCAAATACGATAAGGCTCAAGTTCAACGCTGATTACCCGGTTCCCGTGCAAGATCACTTGACCTTGATAACGCTTTGCGCCATCGCTGGCAAATTCAAATAAATAAAGTCTACGTATTTGTAGCCAACCTTGTGGCGTTCGCCCTAACCAGGTTTTTTGTTTTTGTACGGTATCATCCAGAAATTGAACTTCACCTTCTTTGCAAGCTTTTTCCCCCGCTGCACGCGCATTTTCTTTTGCCCGCATGCCTTGAATCCAGATAGTGACCACAAAAATGACGAAAAAAATCAAGAATCCATCGTAACTATTCGGCGCATTCATTATGTTTTATTTGGTCGACCAAGCCACTACTGCGCACTCCCCTCCGTTTTAGTATTTGTATAAACAAGTGCTCACTTCCAGAGAGAATAATTTTTTTCTGGGCACGTGTAATGGCAGTATAAACTAATTCACGATTAAGAATTGGCATATCCTCCTCCGGCAACACAAACATCAGTTCTTCAAACTCGGAACCCTGACTCTTGTGCACAGTAATCGCAAAAGCGGTTTCATGTCGTGGTAATCTCTGAGGATGCAATACTGTCATCCCTCCCCGGCTATTTTCAAAAAAAACACGCAATTCATTATTATGCTCAACACTACGCAAGACCAATCCGACATCTCCATTGGCCAGACCTACAAATTCATTATTTTCCAATATCATAACCGGCCTGCCCACATACCATTCATCATTAGTACTTGCCGAACATTGTTTTTTAAAGGCTTGTTCAGTCAAACCATTCAAGCCTTCAACACCCGTTAACCCATGTCGATGCGCCGCAAGAATACGAAAGCGATTAAAGGCAAAAAATAATTTTCGGGGTATCGCGTTATTTTTCACGCTTTGAAAATAAAACTGATAACCTGCGGCAAGTTCGACAGCCAGACGAGTCCGATCATTGAGCTCGCCCCCCCCCCTTTTTTCACCTAACCAACAAATATCGATTGACGACGATTTTTTCAGCTCACGACAAAAAGACGACGCGTCACTCAACAAAGTGTATCGTGCAAGTTTTTCAATACCACTGTCTTTTTTAAAACGATAGCTTTTTTTCAACACCATAACACTGTCTTGAATTGCAGAACCAAAGCTATTGTCAACCGGAATTAAATCGCCACTAATCTGTTTTATTTGCTGCGCCAGTGTTGCAGAGTACGACCCAGTTTCCTGACATAGGTCACTTAATACCGAGCCTGCGCTGATAGAATTAAGCTGATTTTTATCACCGAGCAATATTAAACGACAATCAGCAGGTAAAATTTCGATAAGCTTAACCATCATAGACAAATCTATCATAGATGCTTCATCAACAATAAAAACATCGGCTACCAGATTTTTTTTTCTGCGTTGTGGCATTAACCCTGGAGTAATGCCAAGCAAGCGGTGCAAGGTCTCCGCATTGTCTGGTATTTTATTTAAAATTTCTTGATCGACTGCCAGACTTTTTTTAGCATGCCGTATCGAGTCCTGCAAGCGAGCAGCAGCTTTGCCTGTAGGTGCCCCTAAAACAATACGTAGCGGACTGAGTGCCTGCTGAACCATCAGAACTAATAATTTAATTACCGTTGTTGTTTTTCCTGTACCAGGGCCACCAGAAATAACACAAAACCGCCTTAATACGGCATTAATTGCTGCTACACGTTGCCAATCTGGTTCATTGCTCACTGTGGCTGGAAAAAGTTGCTGTACACCTTGTTTCAACTTCTCTACATTCACTTTCAAGCCCAGTTTATCTGGCCTAATTTTAGCTGCAATGGCCTGTGCCAAACTGAGCTCATATCGCCAATAGCGTTGCAAATATAAACGCCCTTTTTGATCCAATATTAATGGACAAAATTCACTCGGCTGACCCACCACCGAACTGGTATGCAAGGCTTTCAGCCAATGAGCATAGCCTGGTGCCTTCACCGGCTGTGCCTGCCCTGGAAAATAGAAATAACATCCGGAGGCAACACGAAGATCAAGACAAACATGCCCTTGCTCAAGGCGCTGACTAACCAGCCATGCAGCCAGTTCAAGTTCAGCAGAACAACCATTTTCTGTATTTAACCTAAGCATAAAAGCACTGAACTGCACAGCCAGATCCGAAAGCGGAGTTCGTTCTTTATCTTGAGTCTTAAGTTCTATCACCATAATACACTTGTTCCGAAAAAATCAGCTTATTGTAAAATTGAGAACCTCAAAACAAAACATTGTATATCATATACCCGTAGCGTTTGAAATTTAGGTGTTGAGTGTGCGTCCTATTCATTTTCTGGCAAGGCGAAATAACGAGTAATAGTGGGCTATTGCGAGGAGTTTCAACGTAGCCAGGGAATAAAGAGGACGTGCAATCACACCTAAATCTCAAACGCTACGGGTATGTAATGGCTCTTCGTATGATAGTGTCGCTACCTAAGTATATACTCATAGCGTTATACATTTAGATGTTGTGTGCGTTCAATTCATAGCTAAAGAATAAAGAGGACATGCAACACCACCTAAATTTCAATCATCACGGGTATATAAGATGGCGCGTATGAGAGTATTGAGCATACGAAGAATGTGACTCATTAGGGTTGAGCCGGTTGAAATTGTATTATCAATTCATGGGAAAGTAGCCAGAGAATGAAGAAGACGTGCAATCATGCCTAAATTTTAATCGCCACTGTCAACGCATTAACACACTATGCTAGACCTTATCCTAAGCGATCATCTGCAACTTTATACTTGGGGTCTTCAATAACATTGGCTTCAACCAGGTCGCCTGCTTGTTTTAAAAGCGCTCGACACTCGGGACTCAGATGTCGGAGGTGCAGTATTTTTCCGGCATTAACATAGCGTTCGGCGATAGCATCAATGGCCTCTAGACTTGAGTGATCATAAACACGGGTATTAACAAAGTCGATGATGACATCATTTGGGTCGTTATTGACATCAAAAAGATCTTTAAAGCTTTGAATAGAACCAAAAAAAAGCGGGCCACTGAGTATATAAATTTTGGCGCCTTTTTCATCCACATGAGTTTCACTTGCCATACGTTTCGCTACATCCCACGCGAATACCAGCGCTGAAAAAATAACCCCGATTACCACAGCGACAGCGAGATCTGTCGCGACAGTAACAGCAGAAACCAAAAAAATAACAAAGGCATCCGCCCTTGGAATTTTACCTAAAATACGAAAACTAGACCATTCAAAAGTACTGATCACAACAATAAACATCACACCGATTAATGCCGCAAGCGGAATCAGTTCAATGAGAGAAGAAGCAAACAAAATAAATGCTAGTAAAAACAGCGCTGCCGAAATCCCGGATAAACGACCACGACCTCCAGAGTTTATATTAATCATACTTTGGCCAATCATGGCACAGCCCCCCATGCCACCAAAAAATCCAGTTGCAACATTCGCCGTTCCTTGACCTATACATTCTTTGTTCCCACGACCTCTTGTTTCAGTCAATTCATCAATCAAGGTCATGGTCAATAGTGACTCAATTAAACCAATTGCCGCCAATATAATAGAATAAGGCAAGATGATCCATAATGTCTCAAGGGTTAAGGGAACAAGCGGGATGTGAAAATCAGGCAACCCTCCAGAAATAGAGGCCAAATCGCCAACCGTACGTACATCGAGCCCCAATAATATGACGGCTAAAGTAACGCAAACAATAGCAACTAAAGAGGACGGGATCGCTTTTGTAAATCGAGGAAGAAAATGAATAATCGCCATAGTAATAGACACGAGAGCAAGTAAAATCCATAACGTGGAACCACTCATCCACTGCCAACTCCCCTCTTCTGCTCCAGGCATTTTAAAATGTGAAAGTTGCGCCAGAAAAATCACAATGGCCAAACCATTAACAAAACCCAGCATAACGGGGTAAGGCACCATACGGATAAACTTACCCAAATGAAACACCCCGGCAAGAATTTGAATTACCCCCATTAACACAACCGTAGCAAATAAATACTCCACGCCATGCTGAGCGACCAAAGCAACCATAACCACAGCCAGTGCACCGGTTGCTCCTGAGATCATCCCCGGCCGACCGCCAATACAGGCCGTGATGAGACCCACCATAAACGCCGCATAAAGCCCAACCAGGGGTTCAACGCCCGCGACAAAAGCAAATGCAATCGCCTCAGGTACCAGTGCCAAAGCAACCGTCAACCCAGATAGGACATCGGCTCTGACATTGGCATGGGGATTCGGCGTAAATTGAAACATGGGAACCTCTAGCAGCTTATAAGGGGATTAAGAAAGAAAGCGAATATTCTTGATTTAGAGCAGGCTTGAGCTTAACTCTGATTAAGCTTTGCGAAAACGCAACACCCTAAATTTAAAAGGCTGGAACCCAGCTATAACGGCCAAGAAGGCGCGAATCCTAACACATTATGACTACATTTTCTACACTAAACACTTTGCTCCAGAGGTGCTTGTACTGGTCAACCCATTCCGGAGACTTTTTAGAGAATTCTCATCGCTGGCTAATTGGTGATTGAGTCACCAGAAAGCAAACTTTTGAAGTTATTCACAAACGTCTAAATCCAGAAAAGGAATCGGGGCTTTAACAACAACTTCCTTTGATATTAATAAGTTTTGGTTAATATTAAGAAAACAAAAAATATTTTGAGTGAAATGCTTGGTTATTATTTGCGCCAAATCAAAATGATTTGCGCAAGAATAATATTAAGCTTTTGAATATTAACAAAAATATAAATAACTTTCATCTGTCAGGAGAATGTAAGGAGTATTTAGTTTCTTTGTCAGGTTCGCTCATTACCCTTTAATTGGTTGTAAGGAGTGAATATTTCATATCAACTGATCCACTTACGTTATGGAGACAATAAAATGAAAAAAGGAAAGAAAAAAATAGGTTTAGTTTTTATTTTTATAATGATGCAATTTAGTTTGTTTTTGTCTGTAGCTCAAGCTTCCGGAAAGGTCAGCTGTCAAATGGAAGACTTCAACCTGAATGCGGAGCGCACAGATGCTACAGGTGTTGCATTACTTTGTGAAACATCTCGAGGTTTATTTGGGCGAGCCAGTGTCATGGATCTGATTCCCGGCAATGCGTATACAGTCTGGTGGGCATACTTTGATGACACATCTGGCTGCGTTAATGAAGATGGAACTAAACGTCCTTGTGGTGGCCCTGAGACGGCAGGTGAAAACCCAATTGCTGTGTTTGGGCGAATGGATTCATTCGTTGCACCGGAAAATGGTCATGCCCACTTTAAAGGGGTTATGCGAGACTTTAAACCAAGCCAAGATTCTCAAATGACCATATTGATGATCGATCATGGTATGGCTGATATGAGTGACAAACGCCGTCTTGCTCGACAATTACTGACACCTGAAGTCCCAAGGTTTGGTGCACCGCATCTGGGTAACAATGTTGACGGAGTTCTAGGTACGATAATAGGCGGAGCTCAGTTTATGATACCTTAAATAAACTGGAAAGAAGAGGAATAAAGGTGGCCTGCTGCAGGCCACCTTTAATCCCTAACACAGACGAGCAGACATTTTTATAGTAATGTCCGACAACCCCCTGTGTCAGATGTAAATCGAAACCGATTCAACTGTACGCATCATACCTCTATTTTGTAAGAATCAACTTTCCTTTACTGGTGATCCGTAAACGCTACTCTTCGCCATTGTGTTTAATCGCAAGCTCTTTTCGCCCTGCGAATAATTCATCACTGGTTATCCGTCGCATAGCGGAGGCATCACCCGATTGCGATGCTCCCGCAGCCTGTAGGGGAAAAGCTTCTGGTTTATCCGCACTTTTCATCTCTGTAACTTTGATATTAACGAGACAATGTTTTTTGTTTCTGTAGACAGAATATGTGTTTGCATCGCTGTTGATGTATTTTGATTCATGCAAGTACTGCATTCGATGCATTCGTCACCAAAAACAGGTGATTTTACGCGCTGGATCAAACTGAGCTGATCAGCACAAGAAATCAGCACTAATCGTTTAAACAAACTCTTCCAGCCACCTTCACCGCACCAATGAAGGCGTTCTTCGCCTGTCCTGGCATCAATCAGTGTTAACGAAGGGGTGCCTCGCTCCAGCCGGGCATTGATCATATATGTCATCAACAGTTCTCCTTATGATTTCAAATAACGACATCCACCTGGCTGAGTAATGCCCTGGTAAGGGCAAAACTGCGCTGGGTCTCACTTTATTTTACAAATGATAATGAGAATTATTTGCATTTGCAAGTGCTGATTTGCATTATAAACAAAATATCACTCTTTTTTGCCGCAAAACAAAGAACAGGACACCGGCCTTCGGCTACCCTCTGGTTCGATTATCGATCAACCCCTTTATTTTCTAAAAACGTGCTCTTCTAAATGTAAATGCGAATAATTGCTATTTACATTTATCACTAATCCATTCATAATTCTACTCAGCCAGCCAATCAACCCAGTTTGGGTCAATCAGTAGCCAGCCCGTTATGAGCCCCTGTTCCAGCGCTCATCATCAAGCGCCACGACTAAGGCGGCATCATTGAAAAACTACAATATTGAGGGTGTGAAACAGTGAAAAAACAACATCGTTTATTACGCGACGCCATCGCAATTGCCGCACTGGGTCTGGCGCTACCCGCTGGCGCAGCAGATCAAGATTCCGATGAAGCGAAGATAAAAGCGAACGTGCTGGATAAAATCATGGTGATTGGCAATCCAGCGAATATCGAAAAAATACCCGGCTCTGCCCAGGTGGTCACAAAAGAAGATATTCGCCAGCAAAATTATGACGACGTGAACCGCGTGCTGCGCAAGGTACCTGGGGTCTACGTGCGAGAGGAAGACGGTTTTGGTCTTTTTCCCAGCATCAGTTTACGCGGTGTTGATACCACTCGTAATTCTAAAATAACCGTCATGGAAGATGGGGTAATGATGTCCCCCGCGCCTTATACTGCACCTGCGGCTTATTACTCACCCACCGCAGGCCGTATGAGCGGGCTGGAAGTATTGAAAGGGTCCAGTCAGATTAAATACGGCCCGCACACCACGGGTGGTGTAATCAACTATCTTTCAACACCTGTCCCAACCAAAGAAAAAGCGTATCTGAAATCAACCCTCGGCAGCTTTAATGAGCAACGTACCCATGCCTATGCAGGCAATACTTTTGATGCGGGTGCGGCCGGGCAATTTGGTGTTTTGGTAGAGGGATACCGTCGTCAGAGTGACGGCTTCAAAACGATTGATGAGACCGCTGATTTTCGCAACGGCAATGACACCGGCTTCGACAAAACAGATGCTATGGTGAAGCTATCATGGGAACCCAATAGTGAAATGTATCAACGGTTTGAGTTCAAGTACGGTACCAGTGATCTGGATGCCAATGAAACCTACCTGGGTTTAACCCAGGCTGACTTTAATGCCAACCCAACCCGTCGTTATGCCGCATCGCGTTTCGATAATATAAAGAGTGAACAAGAACAAGCCACCTTACGCTGGAGTCTCAGCCCCACGGATAATATCGATGTAATCACCACGCTTTACCAAACCGATTTCAAACGTAACTGGTACAAACTCAGCAAGATCAATGATGACAAGCTTTCCCAGGTGATGGAAACCCCGGGACTGTCACAAGAATGTATGAAAGGCGCGGCGGCTTGTGACCTGAAAGTCAAAGCCAACAATCGTAAATACAATACTCAAGGTATTGAGACCGTCGGCTATTTTCGTTTTGGCAGCGATAATGTGCAACATGAAATAATGGCAGGCCTTCGTCTGCATCAAGATGAAATCACACGTTTCCAGTGGGAAGATACCTATACCCAGGCTACCAATGGCACCATCACGGGAATGACTCCAGGCGTACCCGGTGATGCAGGTGATCGTTTTCAGAAAACGGAGGCCTTAGCTTTGTTTGTTCAGGATACTATTGAAATCGGAGCCGTGACAATCACACCGGGTGTTCGTTACGAGACTCTGGATCAAACTTCCGAAGACCCCAAAGGCACACTGCAAGGTGCGGGTGGAACAAAAAATCGGGACGGTAAAAACAGCTTTAACGTCAGCGCCTATGGTGTGGGTATAGCCTACCAATTCAGCGAACAATGGACAGGTTTTAGTAGCCTACACACGGGTTATTCCCCGCCCAGTCCACGCGGTACTCGCGGTGGTCTTGACCCAGAAACCAGTCTCGCTTTTGAGCTCGGCACACGTTATACCAACACCCGGCAAGCATTCGCGGCTGAAACCACTTTTTTCTACACAGCTTTTAAAGACTTGATCGTGACCGACAATGTGGGCGGTACCGGCACCGGTAATGATGAAAATTTTGGTGAGGTAGATACCCTGGGTATAGAGCTGGCGCTTCAATACGATGCCGGACTCGCTAACAATTGGGGCATCAGCAATCCGTCTTACCTGAGTGCAACCTACACTAATGCAGAACAAAAAAATGACTCAACGTCTACGGATGCCGAGTCGATTTTCAGCTACGGTAAAGCAGGCAATGCTATACCTTATATTCCGGAACTAACACTGAGTTTAGGCACGGGTGTGGAGACCAAAAAATGGGGCGCGTTCATCTCGGGTAACTATGTGAGCGAGACTTATACCAGCGCCAATAATGTTGATGCTCAAATCAATGGTGCCGGGGACCCCGATGCCCGATATGGTAAAACAGACCGCTATTTTACCGCCGATATTTCTGCCTTTTATCGCATCAACAATACGGTGAAACTCTTCGGTGGAGTGCAAAATTTGTTCGATGAAGAGTATATTGTTTCACGGCAGCCTGATGGCGCACGCGGAGGTTTGCCTCAGTTTTTATACGGCGGAATTGAAATGGATATCTAATTTTTTACGCCAGGGATGGTATGATTTTGGGTAGCAGGCTTGGTGGGAAATCGCCCATTAACTTTTTAAACATAGTGATTTGAATGATATGAATATAGTCGACTTATTCCAGCAGGGCGGACCCGTGATGCTCGTGTTGCTGGCCATGTCTGTTCTGGCTGTTACCATCATTTTACTTAAACTGTTTCAGTTTTTCCGCAGCGGTTTACGTCGATTGAGCTTTGTCGAACCGACACTAGCTGCACTGCGAGAAAACAATCACAACCAGGCGTTGACGGCATTACAACAACAACGCAGCCCTGTCGCCCAAGTTATGGCGTGTGCCATACGTTGTGGTGCGGACCCAACTCTGTCTGCCAAAGACGTGGAGGCCGAGGTCAGCCGTGTCGGTTCCGCGCACATCCGTAATCTTGAATCCTGGCTACGAGGACTTTCATCTATCGCCCATTTGAGCCCCCTGCTGGGCTTGCTGGGCACCGTAACCGGAATGATCGCCGCCTTCATGAGTCTTGAGGCGGCCGGTAGCCGTGTCGATCCTTCTATTCTTTCAGGCGGTATTTGGGAAGCCTTGCTCACCACCGCTTTTGGCTTAACGGTCGCCATTCCTGCCATGGCCGCTTTTTATTATCTGGAAGGAGAAGTTGACCGTGTACGGGCTTCTATGAAAGATGTCAGTATTCGCGTATTACGTCATTTTGGCAAAACACCGACCCATATCTCAACCCGTGACGATGACAAAATTGAGGATGAAACCCATGGAATTTGAGGGTCGTGCACGCATCCATTCTCACCTCGATATCGCACCCCTGATCGATATTGTTTTTTTGCTGCTGGTCTTTTTTATGTTGACCAGCACCTTTTTAGTCCCCGAAGCCATCGAGTTAGAATTACCCGAATCCAGCAGTGCTGCCGTCACTGAAATAACGCCCATTACGGTCGCCCTCAATGCATCCGGCGAGCTTACACTTAACGGTAAACCTATTCAACTTGAGGCGCTGCGTTTGGCCATAAAACCTTTGATCGCTGACAAGGTCG
>JAADHS010000009.1 GCA_013151745.1 Gammaproteobacteria bacterium
GTGAAATTTAGTGATGGAATTGAGGTAACAAATATCGATGAGATCGCCGCTTGATTTTTCTTTCTGAAACACCAGATTTGACAATAACTCAACACTTTACCAGGAGCGCTATAAAAGAAATAACAGAAGACTTTGATGAAAACCGCTATGGACACATTCGAAAACGGCGGCATCGTCCTCGCTGGCATCGGCGGCGCCCTGAGCTGCCGGGACATCGCCAATGCGAATTATCAGCAGGAGAAAAAGGAAATATCGGTCGCCTGTAGATTACGAAAAGATGCTAAAAATTTTGTAATCGGGTGTCCGGAAAAGTGTTGTGTTGATACATAAGTGTCGTGTGGTTAGGGCAAAAGGAATGGTTATTGCTTAGGAAAGGTCAATAAATAATTACGAGGTCGAGATACGCTTGTTCTTGAGCCATGTTATGGTATCTGTCCAAAAAGCTATGAAAAGTTTATTGCAGAAATATGTAGTGGCTCGCTTAATTGAGCATGCGCCCTGGTCAGTACAGGTTGAGAGCAAGGAAGAAATATTATGAAATTTTTGAGTTTAACGATCACTATTTTTGTTTTTTTTATTTTTGTGACATCAGCAGGGGCTGCGGCTCTTGGGGTATCGGAAAATACAGCTCGTATTGGCTACGGAATGGGGGTTGCTATTATGAATGTTAATGATCCTCAAGGGCTTGTCGAAAAAGAGACTTCAGCACAATTGTTTCAGCTTGTGTATAGCGACCGGTTAAGGGGGAAATATCGATATTGGGGAGAAGTCTTTGTTGACGCGAGCACCCATAAGGCAACGGAGACGAAAATAGGGCAAGAAGTTCAACGTTTTGGTGTTCGGGCTCTGGCGCACCGACAATTTTATGTATCAGATAAATCTAGCATGTGGGTCGGAGGCGGTTTACAGTTTGCTCAAGAGAAAATGACATTGCGCCATACGGTCGACAGTAGTGGATTTTTAGAGCAAACATTTGGCGATAGAAACAATACCTCCACGGCACTGGCTCTGGATATTATAAATGAATGGCATATTACTCGCCGTTGGGATGTTGCTGGACGACTGAGATACAGTTTTGCCCTGGGTGATGGCATTGATGATTTGGCGACTTCAGTTGTTTTTTTATATCAGTTTCAAGATTGAAAATGTAGCGTTCGTTGACGTTCCTAACTACGAAAGGGAAGATGGCGTAAGCTATACCCGTGGCGTTTGAAATTTAGGTGTTAGTGTGCGTTCAACTCATTTCATGGCTAGGAAAAATGACGAGTAATCGTGTCGGCCATTGCGAGGAATTTTAACGCCGCCATGGAATGAAGAGGATACGCAATCACACCCAAATTTTAATCGCCACGGGAATATCATCGCGGACTAACGGCGCTCTGCGTGAGTCATTAGCGACTCCCTTTTTGCAATAAAACGACGCCTACTGTTTGAAAAAGAATGGTCAAGTCAAGGAAAAGGCTGTAGTTCTTCATATAATACAGATCAAACTGTAGTTTTTGAGCGCTGTCTTCGTCATTGTCGCCATAAGGATATTTGACTTGCGCCCAACCTGTAATCCCGGGTTTGAGGCTATGACGTAAATTGTAATAGGGTATTTTATTTTTAAGTGTTTTCACAAATTCTGGGCGTTCAGGGCGTGGGCCAACAAAACTCATTTCGCCACGCAGGACGTTCAGTAACTGTGGGAGTTCATCAATACGGGTTTTGCGGATAAAATGGCCTATTGTCGTTATTCTCGGATCATTTTGCTCGGCATATTGTGCGCCTTCAAGTTCCGCATTTTCTATCATACTTCGAAACTTATAGATACTAAATTCCCTGCCTCCGGCACCTACACGTGTTTGACTGTAGAACACACTCCCTCTACAGCCTGATTCAATCCAAATAGCTAAGGCTATGGTTAACATGATAGGTAAGCTTAATAGTAATGTGCTGAGGCTAACAAAGACATCAAAGATACGTTTACTGACAGGTTTGAGTACGGTGTGAACATAACCATCGACAAAAACCAGGCAGCTGGGATTAATTTCATCGAGGTCTATTTTTCCCGTTTGCTGTTCCAAAAATGTGAGTATATCTATGACTTCTACGCCATTCATTTTACAGTCAAGCAAGGCATCAATTGGTAAAGATTTACGGCGATCGTCCACGGCAACAACGATTTCGTTTACCTCTTTTTTTGCAACCACCTCAAACAATTTAATACGATGAGTATCGAGCACATAGTGAGAATCGATGACTTGGGTTTCACCCGCAACAGGCCAATAGCCGACCACCTCAAACGACCTGAGATCAGTAAGCTTTCGCATACGTTCAATGCGAGAAGCTCTTTTCCCGGTACCAATAATAAGGGCGCGTTTCTGAGAGAAAGTGCTATCAACATAGCTGAATAAAAACAAACGGGCAAGAATGACACCAACAGCGCCACTACTGATGGCTGTAAACATCACCCCTTGATTAAGAAAAAGGTCAGGTGAAATATAAAACAAAAGGCTCATGAGTGCCATACCCATGGCAAAACTGAATATAATCCGCACGATCATATCAAGTTTTTTATCCTGTACTTCACGCTGATAAAGCCCCATGGCAAGCAATGTACCTAACATGACAGAACAAAAAATAGTGGCTTGGAGAAGAGTAAGCTCTGAGGGTGTTTCGCTGTTATAGAAGCGAAAAGAGACACTCAACATGATGGCTGACAATAAGACAACAAATTCCAATGCCGCAAACATGAGCAGGGACTTAGGGATATAGTGTCTAAATAAACGAATCATATTTCGCCCCAGCAATAAACCGTAAATAATTTAGGCGCCATAGTTGACCGAGTTATCCTTTTTGAGTTGTGATGGTACGACCTAAAACAGGGATCTGAAAATCTACACTGTCTCAATAATCATACACTAAAAAAAAACCTTAAAAAACCTTAAATTAGCTTCCTTTCCCTGATTTCTTCTTAGCGTTAGCAATAAATCTAAAAAATTAGTTGATTCACTGCATATAGCATTTATGTCCGGCTTCTTGGGTAGAAATTCTTGCATTCATCGAACGATGCGAAAAAAGTTGGATCACCCTTTAAGGTGAGAACGATGTTTTTGTCTCCGCTGACGGCCATGGAGAGCAGAGCGAAGGCGGTGTCCCCGGTGGGCAACACTGTCCGGAAATTAGCAGTAAGGCGTGTTAGCACATGACGGATGTTGACAACGAAGAAGATAGCCGCGGTTTTTTGTTGCCGTAGCATGAGGAACTCATACGGAGTCGTGATGTGGACGTAGGACGGTTGAGGCAAAAGGCATCAGTGATCGCGTAAGGGAGTTGGTTTTTGACAGGGAGGTCAAAAATCGATCACAAGAAAGTAATACGATCACTGTATCTGCACCCAGCTAGATTTTTCAGGACATAACTTGATTTTTGGGTGTTCTCCACGCTAAATGCGTACCCCATCTCAAAACATTATTTTATTAGGTAATATGTGCTGTAGGTCGTATTTCTTGTGTGAAGACTGCCGTAAACCCCCATGACCTTATGAAAAAAAACGTTATATGAAAGCGAGTCAATCTTTCAAATGGCCAGCGTCCACTAGTCTAAGCATGGTGATAAAAATGTTTGAAATCAAAATAACCCGAATATCTATTTTATTGTTCTGTTCTTTCCTCACCGCATGCGGAGGCGGAGTGACTGATACAGAATCAAAGACCTTTAGCATCAAAATCACAACGATAGAAGATGAAGTCACTCGTGAATTTTCAGGAAGTGTTATTGATGGTCCCGTTATTGGTGCCACGCTCATGTTTTATGATAGGAATGGACGTCTTCTTAAAACAGAAATGACCGATGGAAACGCAAGATACCGTGTCTCCATTAATGCCGATGCCAATGTATACCCATTAACAATAGAGGCCACGGGAGGGACAAACCTCGTTACGGGACGTGAAATTGACTTTAAGTTGCTTTCTGTTATTACCAGCCCCTCAGTGAAGCATGCTAACGTCAATCCCTTTTCTACATTAATCGTGCAGTCTGCTCGTTCGATGGCAGGCGGACTGAATACCGAGAATCTAAATTTAGCCAAAAACCTCATTGTAAAAAATATGAATTTTGGTCTGGATTCCCGATTGGTTGCAGATCCAATAACAAGCGAAATTAACGATTTAAATATCGGAGTTATTGTCAAATCAAGTGAAGTCCTTGCTGAAATGATACGTCGAACTCATGATAGTTTGAAAGATGCGGGGACAGCTTTCGATATAAACAACATTGTAAAAGCAATTGCTGATGACATGACCGATGGCGAGCTAGATGGTGCAGGAGGCGCGACAGCAAACAAACAAATTGCCTTGGTTTCAACGCTAGTATCGGGGAAAGTACTTATAGAGGCATTAAGTAACAACTTGAATGTCAATGGTAGCATCGCCACACTCAGGATGGACAATGCCATCGCTGCCGTTAACCCACAAGCGACAACATCCTCTATGACGGCTAATGTACGTATTAATCAAGAACAATTACAACAAACAAAAATTGCGGTAGATGCTGGTATCACTTTGTTGCCAAGCATAGAACTTAAAGCCATAAAAAGTGTGCTAAATATTTTACAGACAGACAGCCTTCCTGTAAAAATAGAACCTATATTTCCTGCCGACAAAGGAAAGTATATTGATGAGGCGATTGAATTTGCATCTATTGTAATTGAAACTAAGATTGATAAAACTAACCAAACAGCGCACCAATTTCAAAAAGATAAAGCAAGTAGAAATCTATCAAGAACCGTCATACTGTCATGGGTTGCACCTATAGTGCGCTCTGACTCCAGCCCTTTACCATTAAGTGAAATAGGGGGGTACAAAATTTACTCTGGAACTGATCCTGATAACTTGGCATTTTTGTTCGATATTAATGATTCATCGGTTAACGAATATATGATCAGTAATCTTGCTCCGGCAACATACTATTATGCAATAACAGCGTATAATCAATCTGGTGCAGAGAGTGAGTTTTCAACGCGGGTTTCTAAAACAATAAAGAATTTATAGGGATGTGAGCCCCGCTTGAAAATGAATATATAATAACTTTAAAAAATGCAGTTGATAATATTCTTTTAACAATTAGTATGCATAATGGTACACAGCTTCAACCCGTGCTCGTTGCTGAGCATTAATAGGGGCATGGCGAACTCGTTTTGTTCTTTTTGAAAAATAAACGATGCGAGTTTGCTTGTTTATTTCAATAGCCTGGAGTGAAACGTCAACAAAATCTAGTTTTATAAAAAGTAATCATATTATACCCATGGCGTTTATTGTAGGTGTTTCCACGTACACCTGCACCTCGTTTCCGACTTTTTTTCAATTGAAAAAACCGAACCTAAGGCACGTTTGCACACGCTAACACCTACAATAAACGCCATGGGTATATTTCCACTTCAAAAAATATTATAGGAGATTCTCATGGACGAAAAACGGACACTATCAATAATTAAGTCAAGTGCCATATTTATTGTTTTATATGTTATGGCCACAATTGCCTATGCCCAGGCGACTTCCTGGGGATATGAGCCCGGTGAGGTTATGCCAGAAAACTGGGGCACATTATCTGGTTTTGAAACTTGTGGGGTTGGAGTCAAACAATCGCCTATAGACCTGAGTCAGTCTAAATTAACATCTAAGCAGGTGAGAGTTAAAGTTAAAAATCTGCCTGACCTTGAATTTGATTATGATTCATCCCCTCTCAATGTAATCAATAATGGACACACTGTAGAGTTTGAGTATGAGTCTGGCAGCGTTGTCAGACTGGAACCGGATGGTCCACAATACGAAGTACTACAGTTTCATTTTCACGCTCCAGCGGAACATTCGTTTGAAAAAGGTGCATTGTATGAAATGGAAATGCATATTGTTCACCGGAGCCTGAGTGACCCTGACCAACTTGCTGTTGTAGGCGTTATGATAAGGCTAGGTGCCGAAAATATAACGTTATCGCCCATTTGGAATAATGTTGCAAATTTGATGAATGCTGGTGACCATGTTGTTGATCATAATCAGTTTATCAATATTGCTGAAGCACTTCCTGGTGACAAGCGTTATTTTAGTTATAGTGGTTCGCTAACGACGCCACCCTGTTCTGAGATTGTTGAATGGAAAGTGTTGAGAGAGCCGATTGAAATGTCTCTTGAACAGATACATGCTTTTGTTTCAATACTTGATAATTCTTGCTGTGAGACCAATGGCAATAATCGTCCAACACAGGAGTTAGAGGGCAGACCTGTGGTTTTGGATAAACGAGCTGATAACGATAACGACGATGACGATGACGACGATGATTGAAATTTGACATAGGCAAGGATATATAAAGTGTAGTAGCTCAGACCCGATCTGACAGTGACTCGTTTTTTAGGGTGTCTGTTAGTTTAGATTTGAGCTACTACAGATAAGATGCACACTATCAACCCTGACAATTTTGTAAAAACAAAAAAACTATTTCCTGCCGGTTTTCAGAGAAAAATAGAGTGCATTATGATTTTCTTCGACTCAAAAATTTAGCCGAAACTTTCTGCATTAATATCTATAGGGTTGTTTGGAATCATATTACTGGATAGAATGAGTCAGTTATGAATTTTTTTCGCCAGATGAACAAAAAGACATTGCTGTTGTGGAGCTTATTGCTCTCATTGTCACTGCTGTGTGCGCAGAGCGTTAAGCTACATGTGCATAATTTGGATCACGAACATAATGAATTCCAAAGTCACAGCCATGATACAGATGAAGTGCAGGATCACACCCATTTAAGCAAAGCTCATTTTGTTCACGACACATCTCACGGAAATCAACACGATGGGGTATCCGAAATTGATATCAGTCCAGATGGGCTACTGAACAAGGCGAGCAGTAGTCTTGTTGTTATCGCTCTGTTCATTTTCTTTTTTACCTTGGCAAGGTTTGTTTCTTTACCCACTTTCGTTCAACTCTTCCGAAAGAACAAGCTGATCATTCAGGAGCATTACGTCCTTTCTCCGCCTTTACGAGCGCCCCCCTCAGTATTAAACTTCTTCTGAGATTTTTTCACCTTAAGCTGGCGCCAAGATTTCTATGATAAGTTATTAAAATCAAATCGTTGCGCCTGTACAGTACCCATGATACCTGAATCCCAAGTGCTACGGGTCAGGTCGCAATCATGTGTAAGGAGTTTGTAATAATGTGGAAATATTTTTTTATAGCGGCACAAACGAAGAGACGGGTGGCCGTATTTTTTTTACTCTTATTTAGTTCAGCCGTGAGTGCCGCCCCAAATTTAGAGGCGAAGGCACGCACGATAAGTTTACATGAAGCCGTGACCAAAACCATTGAACACAACCCGGATTTGCGAGCCTTTGACTATCAACTTGAAGCTCAACAAGGGCGCGTGCTGCAAGCGGAGTTAGCACCCAGCCCTGAATTAAATTTCGAACTGGAAGATGTGTTAGGCACGGGAAATAATAAAAGCGTAGAGAGTGCGCAAGCAACACTGAGTATTAGTTGGGTGTTGGAACGCGGAGTTCGACAGCGTCATATTGATGCCGCTCGCGCCGGTTCATCCCTGGTTGCTGTTGAAGCAGATATCAGGCAATTGGACGCCGCTGCTGAAACCGCACGTCGTTATCTGGCCAGCTTGGCCTACCAGGCTCGTGAAGTGAATGCGGACAAAACCGTCCAGCTCGCAAAAGAAACCATTAAAGTAGTAGATAAACGCGTGAAAGCAGGCAAAACACCGGATGCTGAACGGCTCAGAGCTCAAGCTGAATGGACTCGCAGAAAGCTGGAACGCAAAGACATTGACTATAAAAGAATTTCAGCGAATCGTCGCTTGGCTGCTCAATGGGGAGAGACCACACCTACTTTTGCACGAGTAGAAGGTGATATTACTCGTCCTATCCAGGTGGCATCCTTTACAACCCTTAAATCACAGCTGGCACAAAACCCTGAATTCGAACGACTATTGTCAGACCAGCGTCTAAAAAAAGCTGAGCTACAGCTTGCATTGGCTCAAAAAAAACCAAGCTGGCGGGTGAATGCAGGGGTTCGTCATAGCAACAGAGACCATGATCAAGCCCTTGTTGCGGGCATTAGTATTCCCTTTGGCAAGCGCACACTTAACCCAGGCGGTATTGCGGAAGCGCGTGCTAATCTGGCTCAAACTAACCGTGAAGAGCACGCAGTACGGGTTCGTATCGAAACAGCGCTCTATGTTATGTATGAAAAACTGCAACGCAGTTTGTATGTTATTGAAACCGTACGTAACGAAATTATCCCCCCTCTTGAGCAGGCACTCACTCAAACTCGTCGTGCCTACCAGCTTGGGCGCTACAGTTATCTAGAGTGGCGTAGTGTTCAAGATGAAGTTCTGGGTGCACACAATACTCTCATTGAAGCCAGTATTGATGCTCATCGCAATATTATTGAAATTGAACGACTAACGGGCGTGCGTTTGATACAGCCAACCCCTCACTTAAAACAAACAGCACCAGGAAGACCGCTATGAAAAAAATGGTGAAAAATTCTATATTGCTATTTCTATGGGCGATTTTCCTCACCGCTTGCGGTCACATCGATTCAGAAAAAACAACACCAGCAACAGATGCTCATGGTGAAACGATTGAGGCAGAGCCAGAAAAAGGTCCGCATCGAGGGCGATTATTTAAAAGTGGCGATTTTATCCTTGAACTTGCTATTTTCGAGACGGGTGTGCCGCCAGAATTTCGTGCCTGGGCAACAAAAAATAACAAAGCACTGGCACCTGAAGCGATCGATCTTGATATTATTTTGACTCGCCTGGGCGGTAAACAAGAACACATCAAATTCAAGCCTCAGGGTGATGTCTTACGCGGTGATACCGTTATTTATGAACCCCACTCATTTTCTGTTGCGATCAAAGTAACTCATGATGGCTTAACACATACCTGGCAATATGATAGTTTTGAGGGCAGGACTGCAATTGAAACCGCAGTGGCCGAAGCTTTGGAAATTGGCACCACGGTTGCGGGTTCTGTGCTGATGCAAGAAACCATCACGGTGTATGGTCAGATCACAGCCAATAATGAGCGTATGCGAAAAATTACCGCTCGCTTTGATGGCATGATTAAATTAGTGTCACCCGCACTGGGTGAGCAGGTTCGCAAAGGCCAAAAGCTAGCTACGGTTGAAAGCAATGAAAGCTTGCAACTGTTTACGGTAAACGCGCCTATCAATGGCGTAATCATTCAACGTGATGCTAACGTCGGCGAACAAACAGACGGGCGTCAACTATTCACAATTATGGATACCACTTCTGTTTGGGCGGAACTTTTTGTCTTTCCTGCCGATTTGCATCAAGTGAAAATGGGCGCACCGGTGACCATTACCGATACAACCAGCAAGCAAACGGTCAACGGAAAAATTTCTCAAATCAATATAACGGCTGAAACCGATCAATCAGTCAAGGTGCGCGTCGTATTGGATAACCAAAAAGGCCAGCTCCATCCCGGACGTCATATCAGCGCAGCAATAACCGTAGGAGAGCACGCCGCCGCTTTGGCTGTGAAACGAACCGGGCTACAGGCTTTCAGAGATTTTACGGTGGTTTATGCACAAATAGGAGAAGAGTACGAAGTTCGTATGCTCGATCTTGGTCTACAAACAGGTGAATGGGCCGAAGTGTTGGGTGGCCTGGAACCGGGCACCCGTTATGTCAGCGAAAACAGCTACGTTATCAAAGCCGACATTGAAAAAGCCGGCGCAGCTCACGATCATTAAAGGCCATTTATTATGCTAGAAGCAATTATCAAATTTGCACTTGCCCGCCGAGGATTAGTGATGGCGCTCGTCCTTATCGTGATGGGTCTGGGCGTGTGGAAATTTACCCAACTGCCGATTGATGCCGTACCGGATATTACCAATGTTCAGGTTGTCATTAATACTGCCGCACCCGGTTATACCCCACTGGAAGCAGAACAGCGGGTGAGTTTCCCCGTAGAAACGGCGATGGCTGGCTTACCAAAACTATCCTATACTCGCTCACTCTCACGCTACGGTTTATCGCAAGTGACGGTAATATTCGAAGAAGGTACGGATATTTATTTTGCCCGGCAGTTAGTCAGCGAGCGTTTGAATACCGCCAAAGCCAATTTGCCCTCTTCGTTAGAACCTATCCTGGGTCCGATTGCCACAGGGCTGGGCGAGATCTTCATGTTTACCGTCGATGCTGAACCTAACGCTAAAAATAGTGATGGTAGCCTGATTACACCCATGGATTTACGTTCCGCGCATGACTGGATTATTCGTCCGCAATTAATGCGCGTTGCCGGTGTTGCTGAAATTAACCCTATTGGGGGATTCAAAAAAGAAATTTTGGTTGCACCTGATCCAGCTAAATTATTGGCTTACCAAATGGACTACTCTGAATTGGTACACGCCATCCAAAATAACAACAACAACCGGGGCGTGGGTTTCATAGAGCACAACGGTGCACAGTGGTTAATGCGTGTACCCGGTCAAGCCAGTACGCTCACTGACCTGGGCAATATTGTGATTCGTCAATGGCATACCCATTCGCATCAAAGATGTAGCCCGCGTTAGTTTGGGTAAAGAATTACGTTCGGGTGCTGCCACTCAAAATGGTCGAGAGGTGGTGATGAGCACGGTCTTTATGCTCATTGGTGAAAACAGCCGAACCGTTGCCAACGATGTCGCTCTCAAGCTGGAAGAGATTAAAAGTAGTTTACCTAATGGTATTACTGTCACCGCAGTATACAATCGAACCACTTTAGTGGATAAAACTCTGGCAACGGTTAAAAAGAATCTTTTGGAAGGCGCACTGCTGGTCATCGTTGTTCTTTTTTTGTTTTTGGGAAATATTCGTGCTGCGATATTAACTGCTGCGGTTATTCCCATTGCCATGTTAATGACCATCACCGGCATGGTGCAAACTAAAACCAGCGCCAATCTGATGAGTCTGGGGGCATTGGATTTTGGCTTGATCATTGATGGTGCAGTTATTATTGTCGAGAATTGCTTACGCCGATTGAGCGACGCTTATCGCGAAGATGGACTTTCACTCAGTGAGCGTTTGGCCATTGTTTTCGAGGCCACCCGGGAGGTGATTCGCCCCGCACTTTTTGGGGTGTTCATTATTACGGCGGTTTATATTCCTATTTTCGCGCTCAGTGGCGTAGAGGGTAAAATGTTCCATCCTATGGCCATTACGGTTATTATTGCTTTGCTCAGCGCCATGATTTTATCCATCACATTCATTCCGGCTGGCGTCGCACTGCTCTTTAAAAAACCCATAAAAGAGAAAAAAAACAGAGTCGTTCAGGCGGCACGTTCACTCTACAAGCCCATTTTGTTGCTCTCCCTGAAGCTGAGATGGCTTGTTGTTGCGCTGGCGATCACCTGGGTTGTTTTTTCCGCTTTTCTAATCCCAAGGCTTGGCTCCGAATTCGTGCCTAATCTTGATGAAGGTGATATCGCAATGCATGCATTACGCATTCCGGGGACCTCCCTCACGGAGGCCATCCATTTGCAAAAAATACTGGAATCAGAAATCAAAAAACTACCAGAAGTCGAAAGGGTGTTTGCCAAAATCGGCACTGCCGAAGTGGCGACCGATGCTGTGCCACCCAGTGTAGCGGATAACTTTATTATTCTTAAGCCACGGGAGGAATGGCCAGACCCGAACAAAGAAAAAACTCAATTCATTGCTGAATTAGAAGCCTTGGTGACACCGATCCCGGGCAATCGTTATGAATTTTTGCAGCCTATTCAAATGCGCTTTAACGAACTGATTTCCGGAGTACGCTCTGAAGTTGCGGTCAAAATATTTGGCGATGATTTTGATCAACTCATTGCATTAGGCCACCAAATAGAAGAGGTCGTTGGAAAGATCCCCGGAGCTGCCGATGTCGCCGTAGAACAAACCACGGGCTTACCGGTGATGACGATTAAACCCAAGCACGAGGCCATGGCGCGTTATGGCTTAAGCATCGTTCAGTTACAGAATTTACTCGCAACGGCACTGGGGGGCACCGTCGCCAACCCATTGTATGAAGGGGATCGACGCGCCAATATCGTAGTTCGACTAGCCGAACATCTGCGTACCGATGTCGATGCCTTATCCGACCTGCCCGTAATGCTGGAGAAGGGGTCGTATGTCCCCTTGAAAGAAGTCGCTGATCTGCAATTAGTCATGGGCTATAGTCAAGTTTATAGAGAAAATGGCAAACGTCGTATCGTGGTCGCGGCCAACGTTAGAGGCCGGGATCTGGGCTCCTTTGTTCAGGATATTCAGCAGAGCATAAAACTAAACGTCGATATGCCTGCGGGGTATTGGCTGGAATACGGTGGTACTTATCAGAAACTACAATCGGCAACACAACGGCTTTCTATTGTAGTTCCGCTCACCTTGGCGCTCGTTATGGCGCTGCTGATCATGGCACTGGGCTCCATTAAAGATGCCCTCATTATTTTTTCGGGGGTGCCATTAGCCCTGACAGGGGGTGTGATGGCGTTGTTATTGAGGGATATCCCTTTTTCAATTTCAGCCGCAGTCGGTTTTATTGCGTTGTCAGGCATTGCGGTATTAAATGGCCTGGTCATGCTCTCTTTCATTCGCGACTTGCGCATGCATGGCGAAACACTCCATCAGGCCATTGTCGAAGGCGCCTTAACACGTTTACGTCCTGTTTTAATGACCGCGCTCGTGGCCGCTCTGGGATTTGTACCAATGGCGCTGAATACAGGTATCGGCTCAGAAGTGCAGCGTCCGCTCGCAACGGTTGTTATCGGTGGCATTATTTCATCGACATTACTGACCTTAGTGGTTCTCCCTGCACTCTATCGATTGACCCATGGTCAGCACGTGATGCCAATAAAAAGTCTCTCTAAAAAATGATTAATAGTATGAATCATCATAACCTTCGTAAGGTTATGCTATTGTTATACCCGTGGCGTTTGAGATTTAGGTGTGATTGCATGTCCTCTTCATTCCATGGCGGCGTTAAAATTCCTCGCAATAGCCCGCTATTACTCGTCATTTTGCCTAACCATGAAATGAATTGAACGCACACTAACACCTAAATCTCAAACGCCACGGGTATAGAAATAGCTTGAAACGAGAAAAATAATTTAATGAATTAATTCGAGTTTATAGAGGTCGACTTGGTTTTTTTTCTAGGGCGCGATTTCAATTTCGTGGCTTATTTCAATATTGCCATTACTGTGCTCGGTTTCCATTCTAACGGTGAATCCCCAGAGGCGGGAAACATGACGCATGACGTCAAAGGTGCTGTCTCCGAGAGGGCGACGATTATGTTGATAATGGCGCAGTGTTAACGAACGATCACCGCGACGGTTAACGCTATAAACCTGAATATTGGGTTCTCGGTTTCCCAGGTTGTATTGATTTGAAAGTTGTTCCCTGATGTTTTGGTAGCCGCGGTCATCATGGATGGCGGTGATTTCAAGTTCACTTTGTGTATCGTCGTCTAATACGGAAAAGAGTTTGAGGTCTCGTATGACCTTAGGAGATAGATACTGGGCAATAAAACTTTCGTCTTTAAAATTACGCATGGCAAAATCCAGAGACTTGACCCAATCGGTATTGTGCAGGTCAGGGAACCATCGTTTGTCTTCTTCAGTCGGGTTCTCACAGATACGGCGAATATCACTCATCATGGTAAAACCCAGCGCGTAGGGATTAATGCCGCTATAGTGGGGTTCATCAAAGGCCGGTTGGTCAATGACATTTGTGTGTGCTTGTAAAAATTCGATCATAAACCCATCGGTAACCTGGCCTTCTTCATAGAGTCGATTCAAAATAGTGTAATGCCAAAATGTTGCCCAACCTTCATTCATGACCTGGGTCTGCCTTTGAGGATAAAAATATTGAGCAATTTTTCTTACAATACGTACAATTTCGCGTTGCCAGGGTTCTAGTAAAGGGGCGTTTTTTTCAATAAAATAAAGTAAATTTTCCTGGGGTTCTTCAGGGTATCTTTTTTTGTTTATGTCTGAATTTTCTTTTTCGGTCGCCGGGATAGTTTTGCGCCACAATTCGTTGATTTGCAGTTGTAAGTAGGCTTCTCGCTCTTTTTGGCGCGCTTCTTCTTTCACTAAAGACAAACGGTAGGGATGTTGATAACGATCCACACCATAGTTCATGAGAGCATGGCAGGAGTCTAGTGTTAATTCTACGGCCTCTTCACCATAGCGTTCTTCACAATGTGTTACATAGTTTTTAGCGAAAAGTAGATAGTCAATGATGGCATCGGCATTAGTCCAACTCTGAAAAAGATAATTACTTTTAAAAAACGAATTATGTCCATAACAAGCGTGAGCGATAACCAATGCTTGCATTGTCATGGTGTTTTCTTCCATGAGATAAGCAATACAGGGGTTTGAGTTGATTACAATTTCGTAGGCGAGTCCCATACGGCCGCGGCGATAGTTTTTCTCAGTGGAAAGAAACTGTTTGCCAAAAGACCAATGGTGATAACCCACCGGCATACCCACAGAGGAGTAGGCATCCATCATTTGTTCAGTGGAAATCACTTCAATCTGGTTAGGGTAGGTCTCCAAATTGTAACTCTCGGCAATGCGGGAAATTTCTCTATCGTATTCTTTGATTAAATCAAAAGTCCATTCGGAAGTTATAGATAGGGGTTTACGTTTCATACTTTTTTCTTTTTAAATAAGCTTCTGAAAACAGGATAAATATCAGCGATCCCTTCGATTCTTTGCATGACGAAATTTTCGTATTTAGATTTTATATTAAGGTATTCATGCCACAAATTCTGGTGGACGTCGGTGGTGATTTCTATATAGGCATAATATTGTACCAGCGGCATAATAGTGTTTGTTAACAGTTCGCGACAGAGAGGGGAGTCATCGTTCCAATTGTCACCGTCTGACGCTTGAGCTGCGTAGATGTTCCAGTCGTTTTCCGGGTATCTTTCAGTGATGATGTCGTGCATGAGTTCCAGTGCGCTGGAAACCACGGTACCGCCTGTTTCTCTTGAATAAAAGAAGTTTTCTTCATCGACTTCCATGGCAATAGTATGATGACGAATAAATACTAATTCAATTTTTTCATAGTTACGGTTGAGAAATAAATAAAGTAACATGAAAAAACGCTTTGATATTTCCTTTTTTTCTTGATCCATAGATCCTGAAACGTCCATTAAACAAAACATGACGGCCTGTGTTGTGGGTAGATTTTGTTTGATTCGGTTATTGTATCTGAGATCGAATTCATCAATATAAGGGATAGCATGGACTTTCTTTTTGAGTACACATATTTCATTTTTTAACGCGATGATGTGAGGTTCATATTCGCCGAAACGCTTGAGTTCGGCTTGCAACTCTTTTTCTTTTTTCTTGAGTTTTTTCTTGTATGGACTTTGTAAGGCGATGCGTCTGCCCATGGCTCCCTTTAGTGATCGAATCACATTAATATTGGCTGGGATGCCGCTGGTTGCATAGCCTGCCCGGACTGTTTTTTCAGTTTCCAGTTTAGCCAGTTTGGTTTTTATAAGATCGGGTAGGGCTAAATCTTCGAAAAAAAATTGCAAAAATTCATCGCGAGAAAGTTCGAAGATAAATTCATCCTCGCCTTCACCGCTGTTACTTGCTTTTTTTCCTCCTTTTCCACTTTGGCTTTTGGGGCGGCGTACTCTATCTCCGGCTGTAAATTCTTTGTTTCCAGGGTGAATATTTTCGGTTGTGCCGCCACTGCCATGATGGAAACTGGGTTCTGAGATATCTTTTTCTGGAATACGGACATGTTCACCTTTTTCGATGTCGGTGATGCTCCGACCGGCGATGGCATCAGAGACCGCTCGTTTTATTTTATTTTTAAAGCGCCGAATAAACCGCTGTCGATTGACAGCACTTTTATTCTTGCCATTTAGGCGTCGATCAATAATTTGAGACACAAAAATGGCTCCTAGGATGACTTGCGTACCCGGAGGTACCATTCTGAAAGTAGTCTGACTTGTTTTCGAGTATAGCCTTTATCCATCATACGTTTAACGAAGTCTTCATGTTTTTTCTGGTCATCACCAGAGGCTTTGGTGTTAAACGAAATGACGGGTAAGAGATCTTCAGTATTTGAAAACATTTTCTTCTCAATAACGGTTCTTAATTTTTCATAACTGGTCCAGGTTGGGTTTTTTCCTTCGTTGTTTGCTCTTGCTCGCAATACAAAATTGACAATTTCATTGCGAAAATCTTTGGGGTTGCTGATGCCAGCGGGCTTCTCAATTTTTTCCAGTTCTTCGTTGATTGCAGGCCGATCAAATATTTCGCCAGTATCAAGGTCTCGGTACTCTTGGTCTTGTATCCAGAAATCGGCATAAATAACATAGCGATCAAAAATATTTTGTCCATATTCCGAATAGGACTCTAAATAAGCGGTTTGTATTTCTTTGCCGATAAATTCAACATAGCGAGGGGTGAGATAACCTTTAAGGTAGGACAGATATTTTTCTTCTATTTCAGCGGGAAATTGTTCCTGTTCAATTTGTTGTTCTATAACATAGAGTAAATGCACGGGGTTGGCGGCAATTTCACTATGATCAAAATTGAAAACTTTCGATAGTATTTTAAAGGCAAAACGGGTGGATAAACCGGTCATGCCTTCATCAACGCCGGCGTAATCTCTATATTCTTGGTAGGATTTTGCTTTTGGATCCGTATCTTTTAAGTTTTCACCATCATAAATTTTCATCTTTGAGTA
The DNA here is from genome assembly GCA_013151745.1 of Gammaproteobacteria bacterium. Lineage (GTDB taxonomy): Bacteria > Pseudomonadota > Gammaproteobacteria > JAADHS01 > JAADHS01 > JAADHS01. The sequence goes on from JAADHS010000009.1 coordinate 16,741, forward strand.
AATGCTGGAATTTTCAGGATTCTTAATGCGCGAGAGCGTGGCAAATTGAGCCATCATGGTCAAGGTATCTGGCGCACAAGGGGCTTGCGATAACGAGCTGTTGGCTAGGAGTTTATCGTAAATGTGTACTTCTTCTGATACTCTCAAGCAGTATGGAACTTTAACGATGTATATTCTATCGAGAAAGGCTTCATTGTTTTTATTATTTTTGAATGCCAGCCACTCGGACTCATTGGAATGAGCCAGCACAATACCTTTAAAAGGGATGGCACCGAGTCCTTCTGTGCCTTTGTAATTACTTTCTTGTGTTGCAGTGAGTAAAGGATGCAATACTTTGATCGGTGCTTTGAACATTTCTACGAATTCTAATAGCCCCTGGTTTGCCAGGCAAAGTCCTCCGGAGTAGGAATAGGCATCGCTATCATTTTGACTGAATTCTTCGAGTTTTCGAATGTCAATTTTGCCGACGAGTGCCGAAATATCCTGATTGTTTTCATCTCCCGGTTCTGTTTTGGCAACGCCTATTTGCTTAAGCGTTGAAGGACGTTTTTTGACCACTCTGAATTTAGTAATATCACCATTAAATTCATGAAGGCGTTTTACCGCCCAGGGAGACATAATACTATTGAGATAGCGCTCGGGAATATGGTAATCATTTTTCAAGATGTCCCCATCTTCAATAAGCGAAAATAAACCCAGAGGGGATTCATTAACAGGGGAATCTTTTAATGCGTAAAAGGGCACGGTTTCCATTAAAGATTTTAATTTTTCAGCGAGTGAAGATTTGCCACCACCGACAGGGCCCAATAAATATAGAATTTGCTTTTCTTCTTCCAGCCCCTGTGCGGCATGGCGAAAGTAGGAAACGATATTTTCAATGACATCTTCCATGCCATAAAAATCCTTAAAGGCGGGGTAGACGCGGAGAATTTTATTAGAGAAAAGTCGGCTTAACCTCGGGTCATGCCGAGTGTCTATGCTTTCAGGTTCACCTATTGCCATTAACATGCGTTCTGCGGCGGAAGCGTAAGCGGATTTATCCTGCTTACAAATATCTAAATATTCTTGTAGCGTATATTCGTCTTCAAGTGCATCATCGAAGCGGCTTTGGTAGTGGTTAAAAATATTCATGGCGATTACCTCGTTATGCACAGGTTAACGGTATTCTGTAGCTTAAAAATTAAGCAATTAACAGGCCATTGGATAAGGCATAGGAATGGAGAGACATTATATACCCGTGGCGTTTGAAATTTAGGTGCAATTGCACATTCTCTTCATTCCATGGCTGCGTTGAAACTCCTCGCAATAGCGGGCTACATTTCGTCATTTCTCCTTGCCATGAAATAAATAGAACGCACATTAAACACCTAAATCTCAAACGCCACGGGTATAACGAAAGCAAGTTTGCATCCTGGATGTCTACCCTACCTAATGGGTAGATGGTTTTTTTAGGGGCAAGTTCCATCATTTTTTGAGCGTGATAAGTATATAGACGTATATCGTCAAGCGGGGATTTACGCTACCTTAAATAACAAATACGGCTTGCTATGCGGAGTCCATGTTGAGTCATACGTAAGCGATCAAAACCCATACCCATACCCCTAATTAAAGGTAGATAAAGTTATTACTTCTCTCATACAACAAAAATGAAACTAAGCCATTGGATTGGTTTTAGAGAAATTTCAGATTGAATATGGATATTCAATCGAATTCAAAACCCTTAACTGGGTCATAAAATAGATATTTTTTTTAAGGCATCTCATGAAGTTCCAGATAATGATCCGCGCTGTGGCCATGGCGCTAGCGGTATGTTGTGGTTTTATTTTTGTACCGGCTGTTGCCTTGTCTGAACAGGGCAAGGTGATGGATATAGCTCAACCGGATGGTCAGGTTTCAATCAGCTTGAAAGAACTGGGTTATGAAGATGGCATCAGCTTTGAAGGGGCGGCAACCCGACATGAAGCAAAATTAGCTTACTCCGTTCCACGCGATACACTCATTTCCTCTGCAAATATTCATCTTCGTTATACCACTTCGCCGTTGTTGAATGAGCTTGCAAATGTTTTGTTGCTGGTCAATGGGCATCCGCTTAAGCAGGTGCAATTGGCGGATGAAAAATACAATCATGAGCTTAAAGTTGAAATTCCTGTTGATTTACTCCAGGCGGGTACTCTGGATATTACGCTCAAGGTGGCTCTATTCGTCTCGGACGATCGTTGTCTGGATTCCCGTATTGACAGTGCATTATTACATATTGAATCAGATTCAATACTCACTATTGGCTACCAGGGTGGTATTGCTTCGTTACGTGATGCCTGGATTTTATTGCCTGAAAAAGTGGTGCTCACGATACCAAGCAAACCTTTTTCGGAGGATGAATACAGCGCAACCTGGGAGATTATGGATCACCTGTACCGCCAAGGGAAAGAAGTCGTCATTACGCATTATCCAGAAATTGGTCATATCGTTATCGGCGACAGGTCAAAGCTGAAAAAGCAGTTGCAACTGGAGATGCAATCTTCAGCCCTCTCTCAGAAAGACTCAAACCCATTGAAGAGCACGGATGATAGCAATATGATTGAGTTGGTGAGCAGCCCCTTACGTAGTGTGATTTCAATAACCAGACCGGCTGAAATATCGGTTTCTGCGTTGATGAGCGATACTTGGCAAAAATTGGTAGCAGGTCGTCAATACCAAACGTTTACGACAGGGTTGAATGAACAATTTAATAATTCTACTCACTTGAATGAGCTCGATCACGCGAAAGAAATCAGGCTTGCTGATCTGGGTATGGACACATCAATCCATTATGTTCGAGCTAATACGGAATGGAAGTTATTGTTGGACCCTTTCAGAATGCCTGCAGGCACACGTCCGACCCGATTATTTGTAGATCTGATTGCGCCACCTCCACCAAATAAGACGGCGTTTAGTTTGTATGCCTATTTAAATGGCATTATGGTTTATGCGCAACAGCTGGAGGACAGCAGGGATATACAGCATCTGCAAATTCCGTTACCGCTTAGGTATCAACAGCTCTATAACAACATACGCATACAGATTATGCATGCGGAAGCCAGTGGAGACTGTAAACACGATCTCGCTGCATTTCCTGTACAGCTATTACCTGAGAGTACTTTGATTGTTGAGCAGAGTACGGACAGCCCCGAACGGTTTGTTGATTTGCCCGCCTATCTTGCTGATCAATTTGATTTTTATTTGCCTCTTGCATACCTTGAAGATCCGGTTCAGTCTCTGCCTTTTATCGCTGCTTTTACAGCACGTTACCCCGTACCTTTTGCCAGTCGTAAAGCGATTTTCACCAAGCCCGGCCAGCCTTTGAGTCCAGAACGTCCATTCATTGCATTAGGCGATGTTGAATTTGAAGAATTAAAGGCGCGTGTTAGCTATGACCGGGGGAGGATTGAAATTCGGGATCGAAAAGGTAAGTCTTTACTGCAGGTGGATGAGTTATCGAAAGTTTCAATTGCACAGCTTGTCACCAGTCAAGGTCAGCATGGTCTATGGTTACGGTCTGGTGACAGTGACCCTTATCCGGATGTACGAAAATTATTTTTGAATGAAGGTGATGTCGCCTTTGCGGATCAGAGCGGTTTGTTATTTAGTTTGAATAGCGTAGAGGCGAACCTGGCTCGAGTACATTACCCGGCAGTTCGGGACTGGTTGACCATAGCCAATGAATATCGCTTCTGGATAATGGCTTTTGCTTGGCTGGCTCTGGTGCTGGGTATTGTTTACCTGTTTAGACGAACCCGTCAACATCAAAAAAATAACCAGGAATAGTGAAACGAATGAAGGATGCTGCAGGTGATATAACGCCACTCGGGGAATTGTTGGTTGCCCGAGGTTTACTTGCACATAAACAGCTGGATAATGCGCTTGAACTACAAAAAAAATGGGGGACGCGCTTGGGTGATATTTTACTCTCCAAAGGCTGGGTTCGTGCTCAGGATTTTTATCTCACTCTTGCTATTCAGCAACAAAAACCATTTATCAATCTTTTTAAAGCATTTCCTGATACCCGGTTATGGAAGGATGAAGAACTGACTCGTTACACCGAGTTACTGGTGTTACCTTTCCGTAAAATGGAGGGGTATACTTTGTTTGCCATCGCGGATTCGACGCCGGCTGTATTTGAGTACATGAATGAACAAAGCAGTGGCTCGTATGATTATGTTATAACATCCAAATTTGACATCATATGGTCAGCACAAAGTAAAGCAGATCATCATTTCAGTGACCTAGCGGTCAATGAGCTTGCTCGACAACAACCCGTAAATTCAGCCGGACAAGTGTTTACCAGCCAGCAACTTTTTTGGCTTTTCGCTATTTTATCTACGTTTATTGTGTCTGTTACGTTGTGGCCTGTGATGACCCTGATCCTGGTTAATATTTTTATCAGTATTTTTATGCTGTTGAATTTTGGGTTGCGCATGTTGTTTGCGTGGGTGGGTAGCCATACAAAAATAGATGTCAAAGTTACGGATGAAGAAGTCACAGCTATCGATGACCGTGATTTGCCTTTGTATACGGTTCTTGTACCCATGTACAAGGAACCGGAGGTGTTGCCCATTATTACGGAATCGCTGAGAAATATGGATTATCCGCTTTCAAAGCTGGATATCAAGCTGATACTGGAAGAAGATGATGAGGAAACGATTGCTGCAGCCAAAGATCTGGGTCTGGAAGGCATGTTCGAAATTATTCGAGTTCCGAGTTCGTTACCTCAAACCAAACCCAAGGCCTGTAATTATGCGCTGAATTTTGCGCGTGGCGAATTGGTCACAATTTATGATGCTGAAGATAAGCCTGAGCATGACCAATTAAAGAAAGCGGTTATCGCTTTTCGAAAAGCTCCGGAAAATACAGCGGTCATTCAGGCTCGCCTTAATTATTTTAATGCGGATGAAAACTGGCTTACACGGATGTTTACTCTGGAGTACTCTCTCTGGTTTGATTTTTACTTGCCGGCGCTTGAATCGTTAAAAATACCGATTCCGCTGGGAGGTACTTCGAACCACTTTAAATTCCAAATATTGAAAAAAGTTAACGCCTGGGATCCCTATAATGTGACTGAAGATGCGGATTTGGGTATTCGTTTGAGGCAGTTGAACTATCATGTTGGTGTGGTCAATTCGACGACTTACGAAGAAGCTAATAATCAATTGGGTAACTGGATTCGTCAACGTTCGCGTTGGATTAAAGGGTATATGCAGACCTACCTTGTGCATATGCGCCATCCCGTGCGCTTGTATAAATCATTGGGACATGTTGGTTTTTGGGGTTTCCAGTTTTTTATAGGTGGCGCTGTGCTCAGCTGTTTGTTGGCGCCTGTTTTGTATTTAATGTATTTCATTTGGTTGTATAGCCAGACTCATCTCATGGATGTCGTCTTTCCTCCCATTATTTTATACATCAGTCTGTTCAGCCTGTTACTGGGTAACGGATTGTTGGTTTATTTATCTGCTCTGAGCGTATTCAAACGCCATCTATATCATTTGATTCCCTGGGCACTAACCGTCCCGATTTATTGGTTAATGATGTCCATTGCAGCTTATAAAGCACTTTGGCAACTGATACATAAACCTTTTTATTGGGAAAAAACCACGCACGGTTTAACTCAGTTTTTAGATGCTGACCCGCGTAAAAAAAAGGATCAGGCCAACGTATGAGGGTGATGTTGTTATGATACCGGCGAATAGGCAGGGCGCCGATTTTGCCTGGTTGCTGCTACTTGGGGTGCTATTGGCAGTGTGTTCTATTTGGCTGATAAGCAACAACTTCAGCAATGAGGTTGCGCTACGAGACTGGGTTAAGGTTTTAGGGGTTATGGATGCCGATCAGTTTCGTATCGAGCATCTTGGGCTGAATGCACCCCACGTCCCATTGTATTTGTTAATGCCTTTTTCTTGGTTACCGAGTAACTCACAGGGGGCGGCGCCTTATCTACTCTCCAGTTTATTGGTTGCACTATTGCTGGTGATTTGGAACTACCAGCTTCGCCAGAAACAATTGACACTATGGCAACGTTTTTTGCTGCTGTTGTTAGTTTTGTTACAAGTCCCTTTGTTGTGGGCGGCAACGACAGGTGAAAATCTGGCGCTCACTCTTCTGGTTTTTTACTTTGTGTATCGAACGTGTTTACGGATGAGTTTTGAAGCTGATTTACGTTCTTTTATCATGCTGGGCATATTGCTGGCTCTATTATTTTTTATTGATGCAGGCGCTCTGTTTATATATATCGCTCTTTTTCCTTTTTTTGCATTAATCGCACCACGGCGTATTTTTTTGGCATCACCCATCAGTGTTTATATTGTGATTGCTATACCGCTGGCCGTGGCCGTACTGGCATGGGGCTATCTTGGCTGGATTTTTGAAGGGACTGCCAATAATTTTATCCATCAACCGAATTCGACCTTTCTTGGCGGTTGGCAGCATACCCCTGAATCACCCTGGTTGATTCGTTACGGGGGGCAATGGTTGGCTCCACTGGGTGCCTCTGTGGTGTTATTGATTGTTTATTTTCCGATTTTCTTGTTGCTGTTGGCGTTGCTTGTAAAGCATAAGAATCATTTGAAAGTGAGTTTGGTGCTGCTGTGTGTACCCTTGATTGCCATTGCGTTTGCGAGCAGTAAATTTTATCTGGAACGTCCTGTTGAGATGCTGGCATTGCTGATGGTGGGTGTGATGGCGGAGCTAAGCGTGATTCAAATTCGCCAGGGCTGGAAATTTCCTGCTGTTGTTTTGTTACTTTTTGTGGGCGGGATATCGGGCTGGTACCATTTTTTGCAGACGCCGGATCCTGTCGCGCGCGATTGGCAGAAGGCGCTTTTGGGTCATCAAGACAATAGGTATGAGGCAGACCTAGCGTTGGGACAATTTTTATCCAGGCATCGTGGTGAAATGTTGATCGATGATTTGACTGCTTATCGTGCTATTGCAGCTCGCGGCGATGCAGAAAAAATGGCTCTGCCCCGGTCAGATCAATTTAAATTACAGACTCGCCAGCAGAGACCTGATATAGAGTATATCGTCGTACCCAATCCGCGTATAAAAAAAGGAGGTTGGGATCGTATCAATAAACATTTTCCTGACTTGTATCACGAGGGCATGAAAGGCTATAGGCGAATTTATGATGATCAAGGCTGGCGGGTATTCAGGCATGTCTCGGATTGATAGATTGCGTGGTGTGTCACTGGTCTGGGTTAGCATGCTGCTGTTAATGGGGCAGAGTGTCGATGCAAATACGCTACGAGGGTTTAATTTCTTGCAGGACAGGCAAACGACACTGGATTCGTCACGGGTCTGCCTGTCATTAAAAAAACTTCAAAAGACCGGTGCCAATTCTATTATTTTGATCCCCTTTATGAAGCAAGAAAGTCAGCGCGCAGTGACGCCGTCTTTGGCAGAGAATGTCACTGATGGGCAACTGATTGCCGGAATTCGTGAAGCGAAGCGCCAGGGTTTGCATGTGATTGTTAAACCCCAGTTATTGGTCAGTGGTTCCTGGGCTGGAGAAATCAAGCTGATGACGGATAAGGATGAGCGAATCTGGTTCAAGCGTTATATAGAACATATCATTCATTACGCCAGAATAGCGGAAAAAAACCAGGCCGATGCTTTTGTGGTTGGCACTGAAATGAAGCAGTTGAGGAAAAGTAAATACTGGCGAGAGGTTATTCAGGCTGTACGTGGTCACTTCAGAGGGCGTATCACTTATGCCGCGCATGGTCTCGAAGGTGTCGTCGAATTTCCATACTGGGATTTACTCGATAATATCGGAGTGACTTTGTATCCCGTATTTCCGGAAAAGGCGAATGCGGGTCAAGTTTTAGCGGTGACGGATCGGCTCATGGACGAGCTTAGAACAATAACTCGAAAATATACGGATAAAGCAGTTTGGATACTTGAAATTGGTATGCCCTCTGCCGAAGGCTGGGAGCCGCATCCTTGGGATTGGCAAAAATTACGCGATGAAAAACCGCGAGCGGACAGTCAAATGCAAGCGGTCATTATTAAGGAATGGCTGACATCTGTCGATCGCCCCTGGATTGACGGCGTCTGGATATGGCAATGGAGCAGCTCACCGCAAGCGGGGGGTGAAGACGATGCGGATTATACAGTACAAAATAAACCCGCAGAGTTGATGATTCAGGCTGTCTGGCAAGGCGCTAAGTTAATTTCGAACGATGAGGTCAGGCCATGCGAAAATTAATGAAGCAGAGACGTTTTAAACAGGGCTTGCTGAGTCTGATTTTATTGACGGGTGTTGCCATTGCGCAGGCGGCCAGCCCCTGGATGCGTTCCGAAGGTGATCGTTATTACTGGGCCGGTACCAGTTATTCAACGGGAAATCAGTTCTGGGATGGTGGAAATGATTTGCAGGATGCAGATTGTCGAAATAATGACTGGAAAACATTTCACAAGTTTGAATATGGATATAGCTATTATTCTACTTTAGTCGCAGGATTAAGTGCAGGTTCTGTTCGTTGTGGTGATGATGATGAGCTTACCGGAGTGGGTGATCTGACGCTGGGTATTCGAGGGCGACTGGACATCTACAGCAATGGCAAAAGCTGGGAAATCACGGCCATTATACCGACTGGGTATGACCGTAATAACCCATCGCGCTTGGGTAATGGCCGGTTTGGTATTGAGGGCGGAGTGGCCTGGTCCTCCCGGGAGAGAGGGAGGTCTATGCTTAGTCCCTGGTCCTGGGAAGGGAGTACTTCTATTCGCCTTTGGCAAGGTCCTCCTGCGGATCAGTTTCTCAGTTCCTTTTCTGTACGTCGACGTATTACCGCAGTCAGCGGGATCAGTGTGCGTATTAGCGGCGATATTTCCTTACGCAATGAATCACCCGAAAAAGTCAAGTTCGAGAATCGGACTCGCTTGACGGATTTCGACAAAATAAGAGCAGCCATCTCATGGTCCAGTCGTATCAATACGCGCTGGTCTTACCAAACAAGTATCGGTCATGTTCTGTGGGGTAGAAACGCCACTAACAACTTGACGGTGGGTCTGAATATCAGCTACGACTGGAGACAGTGAACCTTATGAAATTATCAACTCGTTTTATTCATCGCTATGCCTGGATGCTTATCTCTACCGGCATGTTTGCTCTGTTTTTTATCAGTGCCTCGAGTCATGCTCAGGTTCGTCATACGCAAGAGCAAGTAGATTTGTCGCAGATGAATATAGGGCAGATTCACCTTAATATGAGACCGGTTGATGCCGAGGTTCTGTTTCGTAAGGATCAGCATGATACGTCTTCGTTTGCCGTGAGCGTCAAGGATGACGACGGCCAATTATTGAAAGGGCGAGTCAAAGTATCCGGTAGTTTTACTCGGCGATTTCCCAAGAAAAGCATTTTAATCAAGCTCGACAGCGAACAGCAGTGGCGCGGCCAGAGAAAAATATCCCTCGATGCTATGGCGACAGATGGTTCGATGCAGCGTGAATGGCTCGTTTGGCAATTGGCGCATGCGCTGGGTATGCCCGGCCCCAGGTTGCAATATATTCGGGTCTACATTAACGACGATTACAAGGGATTATTTATGCATACCGAGTGGCTGGATCCCCAGGTTATGGCGCGCTATGGGTTGGGTTCCGACGGGCAGTTTTTTCATCCTTCAGATTCACAGTTTTGTGGCGATTTTCTACCGCACAAAAAAAATACCCTGGCGGATTGCTGGTTCAAACTCTCGCCTCGTGACCAAGATTTTTCACCGCTGCAAACATTGGTGGATCAGCTTGCTCAAACACCCGTTGCAAAGTTTAATGAATACCTGGAAGCACATTTTGACGTTGATTCGGTGATCAACTGGCTGGCGCTGAATGTGCTTGTCAGTAATGGCGATACTTATAATAAAAACTATTTTCTTTATCAGTCCGCTGTTACCGAAAAATGGGTGGTGATCCCTTGGGATTATGACCTGTCCTTCGGTCGCAATTGGGATGCTTATCTACCGTTTCCAAAAGATGTGTTGAACGATAATTTCCAGTATTTTTATCCACCTGAGCTGGGTGCACCGAACCCATTAAAAGAAAAAACATTACGTAATCCGGTTCTCAAAAAGCGCTTTACTGAGCGATTGCTGCATCTTCTTGGGGAAAAAAAGAATGGGCTTGAGACTACTTTTGGCTGGTTTAGTCCGGAAAATATGCGCGCCCGTATTAACAACACCAGTATAAAATTTCAGTCCGACCGTCTTGATGATCCCTATCTTAAGGACAGTCAAATTAATTTTATGCAAGAAACAGAAAGCCTCTGGCATTATGTGCAGAGACGATATGCGTATCTGCGCATCATTTTTAAAGGTGCGGTACCTTGGGATCCAGAGCTTGCGATTTGGGATCCGGCTGATGCACCACCCCGACCCCCGCTCAGTGTCAATGTGTCTGCCAGCCTGGAAATGCCAAGTAATAATCAATATGCGCTGATTGCCGCACCGGCTTATGGTTATCTCCTGGCAGCAATAAAGTTGAAAGATGACTACGGGTTGGCTGAATTCAGTGTTGAATCTAAAATAAAACACACGCCCACCGTCCTGCCTCCGGGCTACGATGCCTCATCCTGTATCCAGCGCAACTGGTTTCTGACTTTGCGGACCCCATTCAAATCACGACTCATAGATTTACAACTGGATTATTTACAGGAAGACTCTAGGCGTCAGGAACTGGGAAGGGGGCGTATTGAGCAGAATCTTGACCTATGGGCTCTGGATGGCGAGCATTGGCAAAAGCTTGATGTGCGTATTAATCCTTTGTCAAACGTGATCAGTATAGATAATGTAATCATCAGACCATCACAAATGTTACGTTTTGTTGCTTGCTCGGCAGATAAATGACCCGTCATATAAAGGCACTGGCTGGTCGTGTCATGTCGCTGTCTGCGACGATACACAGTGATGAAGTTGGGCCGACGCTCAAGCTGGCATTGCGTATTTTTCTTATTCTGTTTGCTTATTACCTGCTTAAACCGGCTCGCGAAGCTTTTATCCTCGCGGATGGTAGTGCGGAGCTGCGCAGTTATTCGGTGGCTTTGCAAGCGGTGGTGCTTTTGATTGCGATTCCGCTTTACAGCGCACTCTACAAGCGTGTCTCTGGTGAGAAATTATATAATCGAATCACCGCTTTTTTTGTCGTGACGCTGCTTGGGTTTTGGTTGGCGGGGTCGAATGGTTTCGCAATTAGTGTACCGTTTTTTATTTGGTTGGGTATTTTCAGTGTGACACAAGTTGCCCAGTTCTGGGCGCTTGTTGCAGACCTGCATCGCCCCACGTCAGGTAAGCGACTGTTTGCGATTATCGGTTTTGGCGGTTCTTTGGGGGCTGTTTTAGGTTCCGTTTGTGCCTCAGAGCTTTTTTCTTATGTAGGGCCGTATACTTTATTATTACTGGCGGCAGTCCTTCTTGTGTTGAGCAGTTTGGGAGGGCGAGTTAAGACCTCGGATTCTAATGCACCCATTCGGTCTGCGACTACGGTTGACTGGCACTCAATGCTGGGTGGTTTGCATTTGGTGATGCAATTACCTTATTTGCGAATTTTGGCCGTGCTCGTCGTATTGCTCAATTGTGTTAATTCAATCGGGGAGTATATTTTGGCGAGTATGGTTGTCGATCATTTTTCCAGTATTGCTTCTAGCGACGAACGAGGTATGCGGATTGGCGAATTTTATTCGGACTTTTTCTTTTGGGTCAACTTGATCAGTTTGCTGTTACAGTTTTTTCTTGTTTCGAGAATCTACCAGGTGATTGGTGTGCCGGGTGCCATATTATTATTACCTTTGATTACAACCATAGGTTATGCCTTGATTGCTTTTTTCCCCATTTTTGCAGTTGTGCGTATTATTAAGATTGTCGAAAACAGCACAGATTATTCGATCAATGCAACCAGTCGCCATGCGCTTTTTCTTCCTGTGTGTACCAGTTCGAAATACTTGGGGAAAACCACGATCGATACTTTTTTTTGGCGGCTTGGCGATTTAATTCAGGCCGGGATTGTTTTTGCGGGTACGACCTGGCTTGGGTTAAAGTTGGGTGCCTTTGCTGCCATTAATGTATTGCTTTCAATGTTATGGTTGTGGATGGCTATGCAGGTAGGGCGATATTATAAACACTATACAGAACAATCGTTACAAACCGATAAGGTTGACATGACGAAGAAGCTCTTACCCTCCAGGCCAGATAGCCATACCCATGGTGATTGAGGTTTGGGTGTAATACGCGTAGACTCAATATAAACCTAAAAAATGCAGAATGTATAACACAAGTTTTTGATCCGCCTAACTATGCGGGAGAAGTCTCATCACGAATCAGGTGGCCACGGTTTTCCTCGCTACGCTATTTGAATCAAAAACTTGTGTTATACATTTGAGTTTAACTGCGTTTTCTAGGATAAAACTGTACCGCATTTGTTCCTTACCCACGAACAAAAGTCCGGCGCAATCTGATACTTTTCCCGGTATGCCGTAAGTTCAGCAGGAGTCAAAAATGACCGATTGTTTATTTTGTCGTATGGTTGCGAAAGAGATAGAGCCTGATGTGGTGTATGAAACAAAGCGAGTGCTGGCTTTTAAAGACCTTAACCCACAGGGGCCAGTGCATATTTTAATTATTCCCAAAGAGCATATTCCAACCATTAACGAATTAAAAGAGACGCATGTGCAAATTGCTGGTGAGATGATGTTAGCCGCTCAGGTGGTTGCAGATCAATTGGGTGTAGCAGAAAAGGGGTTTAGATTAGTCATGAATTGCAATAAGCATGGCGGGCAATCTGTTTACCATCTACACATGCATTTAATTGGTGGCCGCCAGCTTGATTGGCCGCCAGGCTAAGTACCCCGCCATAATTATTTTAACTTTATATTGATGCAGTATTTTCGCGTGAATCAAGCATAGTGCGCTATGTGACTGAACCTGCAACGCGGAGCCACGTAAAAAAGACCAGTAAATATTAAAATAATTATGGTGGGGTACTTAACACCGGCATCGGAGTGAAGCCCCGCAATTTGTAACATTATCAACGGGGCGGCGAATGAAACTCAAGTTAATTCATTATTAGTGTCATTTTCCGGCTCAACCGAAGCGCGTTGTTTTGGTTTTTCTGCCATATAAATTTGCACTGTCAGAAACGCTAATAATGCGATTACAATTATTCCGACAATAACCGTCATTCCTGTTACAAGTTCTTCAGTAATCAAGACTTTATCCTCCGCAAAACAGTTGAAAATGTATTAGTGAACTCTTCTCTCTCTATAGGTCAAATCATAACGTTTTCTGCATCAAACTGAAAGCAAATTATTTATTAAAATAGTCAGGAACCGGTGGGGTTATTACTGGTGGCGCTTTTTAGGCTTAAGCTGTTGTTCTAATTTTTCTATTTTGTTTTTAAGCTGGTTGGATAAACGGGATAATTCTTGTCTTAAAAAGATATTCTCAATGTTCATTTGTAATAAAAATGCGAGTTTTTCCAGGTATTGCTGATCTTGGTTGTTGAATTTTTTTCCATGGGATTTGTTAAGTAGTTGAATAGCGCCGGTTACGCGTTGAGTGGTTACGCCGCGAACAGGAACACACATAGAGTTGCGGCAGATAAACCCTGTTTGCATTGCGATAATATCGTGTGTGCCAACGACACTTTGCATGTCATTTTCTATAATAACGTTTCCTGAGGAGATCACTCGGCCGACTAAAGAGCCACTTTCAGGAACGGAAACTTCTTTTTCTCCCAGGCCGGTTCCGCATTGTAGCCAAACATCTTGCTGTACGGGGTCGTGAATAAAAATACTGCAACGTTCGGCATTGAGCGCTTTAGGCATTATTTCCACAAGAAACTGCAGGAGTTCAGTGTTGCCGGAACGTTTTTTTGACGCGGCTTCGATTTGTTCCTGCTTCTTTCTTAGTTCTTCAAGTTTAATATATAATGCGTTTTTTTTCATGAATTTTCCGAAACCTCATTAGCAAGATATTTAGCGGCTTTATGGCCTTAAGCTTTATGGCTTAACCTCAACAGGTTAATGCCAAAAATTGTAATGGAGAGCCTTTAACTTTATGATATATTTAAATTTCTTAACTTTTTGGTATGTTTTTATATGATTGAAAGTTTACTGAAAATGGTGTTCAATGGTTTGTTTATTAGCATGATATTACTTGTGTGTGGTGGAACCCAAGCGTCAACTCAGGTTTATAAAAATGCAAAAAACTTAACAGATCAGTGTCATTATCGCGGAGAAGACTATGATCAGCGTTCGATTATGACAGTGCTTAATCGAAACAGAGGGGGTATGGAAAAAAAGAGTGAGTATCTCAGATTGTTACGTTATTACGGCATGAGTGCGCAAATAAAAGAAAAAATGTTGCTTTTAACTGAATACCCTCCCGATGCCAAAGGCGTTGCTTTTTTGCGATGGGAGTATGCACTGTCAGCCCGGCGTGAAGTTGATCAATGGCTTTACATGCCTAATAGAAAAGTATTGAGGAGAATATCGGCACGTAATGACAACGACAGTTTTCTGGGTTCTGTTTTAACATTAGGTGATATTAAAGAACGCCCCTTTGATGCAGACCAGCATGCAATAATAAAAACTCAACAATTTAAAGAAGGTATTATTTATACTCTTGAAAGTAGCCCTAAAAATAAGGGGGAACAGTATAGTAAACTGCTGAAAAAATATAGGCAAAGTTTTAGTACCGGCAAGTGTGAACTTGAAGAAATTATTTATTATGATCAAAAAAAGCAGATGTTAAAGAAGCAAAGCTTAGTATGGCAGTATATAGACGGTATTCCCATCTGGAAGCATGTGGCGATAGAAAATTTACAATCCAGGCAAAGTTCTGAATTTTCGGTGGACAGGGTGGAAATGAACGTAGGCATCAAAGATACGGTGTTTAGCAAACGTACGATGCGGCGTGGACTAAAATAAGTGAGAGGCCATTTTCAGTCGTGCTCATTTCTAATCTCTTGAGCGTTAAGAGGCTTAATGGTATAAATGTAGAGTACTAAGGTGGGGAAACAATAAAAAACAAAGGGGGGTGTTTATAATGAGTCGATGGATTATCGTAGGGATGGTCAGTGTTTATTTTTTAGTAGCGGGCGTAGGTACTGTTTCAGCAGAAGAGGTTAAACTAAATTCAAGCAGTTGGTTGGGGAACCTTAAGCTGGAAGATGGGCAATTAATTGCCATAAAAAAAGCAATGGAAAAAGCGCTGAATGCGCCGATTGATGCCAGTCAACAGTGTGGCGAAGTACGTCAGGATTGTGTGGTACGTGCTGCTCGAGAGTGGACTATAGGCAAAGATCGTTTCCGGGAATTAGTGGTTTATATTCACACTGTAGGGCAAGCGTCCAATGTGGTCGCTCAAACTAATGGTGTTTGGCCAACCATTTCTGCGAAATAAGGGGGGCGTAAAAAATGAGTTTACATTTAAGGGTTTCCAATCGCCATTGAAAAAGGTGAAAAGTGGGCATTCAACTGACGAACAAAATGGATGTCTATACCTTTAGCAAGCAAGATCACGACAGTGAGTGAGTGGAAAATCAAAAATGTGAAATAATTTTTAAGGTGACTCGATACTTCGTCTGCCTCATCGCTGAGGCGGGCGAAGTATCGCTAAATGTGTTATGGCAATACTTGAATAAAAGGTTTGACTATGACGTTAGTATAGACGCCTGCCGTAATATAAGGGTCAGCGTTTGCCCATTTTTGAGCCTCATCCAATGATGGAAATTCAGCAATAATAAGGCTGCCACTGAAGCCCGCTGGGCCGGGGTCGGAGGCATCAATGCTGGGGTTAGGTCCGGCAATGACGAGCCGTCCTGCCTCGTTTAAAAGAGTGAGTCTTGCCAGGTGAGCGGGCCGGGTTGATTGGCGTTTATTTAAGCTGTCGGGTACGTCTGTACCTACTATACTATATAGCATAAAGTCCTCTCGTTTTGATGGTTCTGTAATGATTAATTATAACCGTATATTTTTATGAGCCAGTTTTTTGTAATCCACTCCGAGACCCCCCAGAAGCGACTGATTTTACAGGCGGTGAAAATCATTCAAAGCGGGGGGGTTGTGGTCTATCCTACAGACTCAAGTTATGCCTTGGGATGTAAAATAGGTGATAAAAATGCGGTTAACCGGATCCGGATGTTAAGACAGCTGGATGATCGGCATCATTTTACACTAGCGTGTAAAGATTTATCCGATTTAGGAACCTACGCAAAAGTGGATAACAGCGTTTATAGAACGTTGAAATCTTTAACGCCAGGGCCTTATACCTTCTTGTTGAAGGCGACCCGGGAAGTCCCAAGACGATTACAGCATGCAAAACGTAAAACCATTGGTTTGAGGGTTCCGGATAACGAGATTGCCAGCGCTTTGCTGGAGGCGTTAGGTGAACCCATTTGTACCACCACAATGCAGCTCCCGGATGAAAGTTTTGCAATGACTGACCCTTATGAAATCAAAGATATTCTCGGCCATCAATTAGACTTAATTATCGATGGGGGCTATTGTGACATAGAGTCTACGACGGTGATTGATTTTTCAGAGGGTGTACCCAGCTTGGTTCGCATGGGGAAAGGGGAGGTTACCTCTCTGGGTTTAGAGTCGTCGTAAAGGATGAAGCCGTTAAAGTATCAGGATGAATTCTGGAAAAAGAAAAAACTGACGGAGATGACGCAGGCCGAATGGGAGTCTTTATGCGATGGTTGTGCTCGGTGCTGTGTTTGCAAATTGATTGATGAAGAGACCGAAGAATTACATTTCACCAACGTATCCTGCCGTCTTCTTGATTCCTTGAGTTGCCGTTGTCAGGGCTACGCTTCACGTACGCAGCAAGTAAAAAATTGTCTTGTCTTAAATGAAAGCAATATTTTGGTACTCAGTGGGTTGCCGGAAAGTTGTGCGTATCGACGGATTGCTTCAGGTTTAGAGCTGGAAAGCTGGCATCCACTCATTTCCAAATGTAACAATAGCGTTCGCCAGGCAGGCATTTCTGTCAGCGGTCGAGTCGTTTGTGAGACGACAGTGCCTGACGCGTTATTGCAAGAACATATCATTGACTGGATAAAATAAAAGAGGATCCTATCCTGCGTTTTCTAAGTTTAATTCTGCTGGTTTGAATAGGGCTGTGTTAGAATTCAGGCCATCATGTTTTTCACTGGGCTGAGGTTAGCAGAGTATCAATGAAGCTGGATTATTTGGATTTTGAGCAGCCGATCGCTGAGTTGCAAGAAAAAATAAAAGAATTGCGCAATATTGTGAGTGATAACGAAATCAATATTAGCGATGAATTATCACGTTTGGAAGCAAAAAGTCATTCCTTGACCGAGTCTATCTTTTCGTCGCTGAATCCGTGGCAGGTTGCCCAGCTTGCAAGGCATCCACAACGTCCCTATACATTTGATTATATCGCTCGAATTTTCACCGATTTTGATGAATTGCATGGTGATCGCCAGTATGCAGATGATGAAGCTATTATTGGTGGGGTGGCACGATTTGATGGACGGCCTGTTATGGTCATTGGTCATCAAAAGGGTCGCGATACCAAGGAAAAAATCCGTAGAAATTTTGGTATGCCTCGTCCAGAAGGCTACCGCAAAGCATTGCGTCTGATGGAAACGGCAGAACGGTTTAAGTTGCCGGTGATTACATTGATCGACACGCCAGGTGCTTATCCTGGAATTGGTGCGGAAGAACGAGGCCAAAGTGAAGCTATTGCGCGTAATTTAATGGTGATGTCTAGATTGAAAACGCCTGTTATATGCACGGTTGTGGGCGAGGGCGGCTCTGGAGGGGCACTGGCGATTGGGGTGGGTGATGTGGTTATGATTCTGCAGTACAGTACATATTCGGTGATCTCGCCAGAAGGCTGTGCTTCCATTTTGTGGAAAAGTGCAGACAAGTCAAAAGAAGCTGCCGCCGCGATGGGTATCACTTCAGAGCGTTTGTTAGAACTGGGGGTTGTTGATCGTGTTATTGCTGAGCCGTTGGGTGGTGCGCATCGGGATGTTGATCAGATTGCCCTTAATCTTAAAGAAGCCGTCCAGCAAAGCCTGGATAAAATGTCAAAAATGAGCACGGAAGAGATGTTGGCGGCACGTCATCAAAAGTTAATGAATTATGGCAATTTTACAGAAAAAGCCAAATAGCGACCCGCTCGCCCCTGGTGAAATCCAAAAATAGTACTAGAAGGTATGTTTCACACTGCTGTTTATGTATGAAATACTGTTTTTTAGTATTTTTTATGCAATTGTAAGGTTGACCTTCAGGAGGCCACCCTGAAATAAAGGATTATTAACTTCTGTAGGTGCACATTATCTCCTTGAGTTGAAAAAATTCAGAGGTAACCTGAGTCGTTATAAAAACAAGAAATAAATCATCTAAAATGGGTAAAAATCAACCCTTTTCAAAGACGGCGTTATTATCACTCTTCGAGCGCTTTCCTGCTTATGAACGTTTGCTTATTGCTTTTAGTGGGGGGTGTGACTCCAGTGTGTTATTACACGCATTGGCCGCGTTACGTCAGCAGCAATTAATCTCGGACAATATCGTGGCAATCTATGTTGATCATGGCCTAAATGAGGCCTCCGCAGCTTGGGGGCATCATTGCCGATCTTTTAGTTCTGCCATCAATATCCCCTTTTGTTCAAAAAAAGTGGATGCCACAAAAAAGCGTGGCCAAAGCCCCGAAGAAGCCGCGAGAAAGGCTCGTTATGCTGCTTTTTACGAAGAAGTTCGTGCGGGTGATGCCTTGATAACGGCGCATCATGCCGATGATCAAGCTGAAACACTGATGCTGCAAATGTTACGTGGTGCGGGACCTAAAGGCTTGGCTGCAATGCCGGAATGCACGTCTTTTGGCAAGGGCGATTTACTTCGTCCTTTGCTGGGTTTTACGCGCAGTGAGTTGGAGCAATATGCGACGCAGCACGCTCTGCAATGGCTCGATGACCCCAGTAATGCAGCGGATCGATATGATAGAAATTATTTGCGCCAGACCGTGATGCCGCTGTTGTCGAGTCGGTGGCCTGCTTTGTGTTCATCATTAGGGCGAGTGGCAGCACATCAGGCTGAGGCTTGCAGGCTGATGGCGGGGCTGGCCAGGGATGATTTCTCCGCTGCGAAGACGGGTGATTGTTTAAGTATTAAGGTTTTGTTGACTCTGGATAAAGACAGACAGCGCAACGTGTTGCGATATTGGATACAGTCCAGAACCCTTTGTTTACCTAGTGCTGCAATTATGGTGCAGATTTTACACACCGTGATTGCAGCTAAAGGCGATCGTTCTCCGCTGTTATCTTGGGGAGGTTTTGAGCTCAGACGGCATAGAGAAAAACTCTATCTGGATAAAGTCTTACGGCCCCATAATGCGGCGGTGACTTTGTTGTGGAATGGGGAGGACGCACTTGAATTACCCGCTAATTTAGGTGTTTTACGAGTACGGCAAAGTGATGGCGCGGGACTTAAGCTGCCTTCTTTGAATAACGCTCGTTTTTCTGTTCGTTTTAGACAGGGAGGAGAGCGCATTAAACCTCATGGGCAAGTCATCACGCACGATCTAAAAAAACTTTTTCAAAGCAAAGCCGTGCCGCCGTGGTTACGTAACCGTATCCCCCTAGTTTTTGTTGAGGATGAATTGGTGGCAGTTGTAGGGTATTGGCTGGCCGATGCTTTTACAGTAGAGCATGGGCTTGAGCTTTTTATTGATCCTGCATTGAGAGTGGCGTGATATTTTGTTATCCTTAGCGGTTACCGAATTCCATAGTTGATTCTTCTTTTAAGGCATGAAAATTAAATAACTTATGCAAGTGGCGCGCAAATTTGGTTTCTATTTGAATGTTCTGATTGAGAAAAAACGCAGCTCTAGTGGGCTAAAGTGAGTATTTTTTGATTGAAGAATGTTCAAAGAGGAACCGAAGTTGTGATGCCAGATGTACAAATTATTTAAATTTCATTCCTAAGTCACTCTCGACATGACAAAATTTATATTTATTACTGGTGGTGTTGTGTCTTCATTGGGCAAGGGTATCGCGTCAGCCTCTC
Source organism: Gammaproteobacteria bacterium (assembly GCA_013151745.1). Classification (GTDB taxonomy): domain Bacteria; phylum Pseudomonadota; class Gammaproteobacteria; order JAADHS01; family JAADHS01; genus JAADHS01. The sequence continues at coordinate 36,800 of JAADHS010000009.1, forward strand.
TGGCTGCCTTGCTCGAAGCGCGTGGCCTTGCCGTTACCCTGCTTAAGCTGGATCCTTACATCAATGTTGATCCCGGAACGATGAGTCCTTTTCAGCACGGTGAAGTTTTTGTTACCGAAGATGGCGCCGAGACGGATTTAGACTTGGGGCATTATGAGCGTTTTGTTGATACGACCATGACCAAGCGGAATAATTTCACTACAGGTAGGATTTACGCCAATGTCATCCGTAAAGAGCGGCGGGGTGATTATCTTGGTGGCACCGTTCAGGTTATTCCTCATATAACAGATGAAATTAAACGCTGCATTGTTGATGGTGCGGGTGATGCGGATGTCGCTATGGTTGAAATCGGGGGGACGGTGGGTGATATCGAATCCTTGCCATTTTTAGAAGCGATTCGTCAAATGGGGGTCGAGTTCGGCCGTCATCGCTGCCTTTTTTTACACTTGACTTTAGTTCCCTACGTCGCCGCTGCTGGCGAGCTAAAGACAAAACCGACGCAGCATTCAGTTAAAGAATTACGCTCAATTGGTATTCAGCCTGATGTTTTGTTATGTCGAGCAGACCGTAATTTGCCCGAGTCAGAAAGACGAAAAATTGCTTTGTTTACCAACGTTGAAGATAGCGCAGTGTTCAGTGCCATCGATGTAGATAGTGTGTATAAAGTTCCATTGGAATTGCATGCACAGGGCGTAGACGACATTGTGTGCAAGAAGCTGGATCTGGACTTGCCATGGGCTGATTTAACTCAATGGCAGCAGGTCATACATGATCTTGAGCATCCTGATGCGGAAGTTGACATTGCCATTGTTGGTAAATATGTCAATTTAACAGAGTCCTATAAATCACTTTCCGAATCTTTGATCCACGCGGGTATTCACACCCGTACACGGGTCAATATTAACTATGTGGACTCTGAAGATTTAGAGCAAAATTCAGAAAAAAATAATTGTATTGGATTGCTAGGTAGAATGAACGCTATTTTAGTGCCGGGTGGTTTTGGCGAGCGAGGCATAGAAGGTAAAATCGCAGCGGCGCGCTATGCGCGTGAAAATAAAGTGCCGTATCTGGGTATTTGTTTAGGTATGCATGTTGCTGTCATCGACTATGCACGCAATGTCGTGGGTTTAAGCTCAGCGCATAGCACTGAATTTGCTTTGGAAACGCCCGATCCGGTTATTGCGTTAATAACCGAATGGACGACAACCGATGGTTCCATTGAACAACGTAGCCAACAGTCTGATCTGGGCGGCAGTATGCGCTTGGGCGGACAACGTTGTAAACTCAGCGACCATACGCGCATCAAAGAAATATACAATGAAGAGAGTATTATTGAGCGTCATCGGCATCGTTATGAATTTAACAATACATACAAAACGGCATTGGAAAATGCCGGCTTAAGATGCTCCGGCGTCTCTATGGATGGAAGCCTGGTTGAAGTTGTAGAAATAACCGAACATCCCTGGTTTATTGCTTGCCAATTTCACCCTGAATTTACTTCAACACCGAGAAAAGGGCATCCTCTTTTCAGTGGTTTTATTAATGCGGCGCGGCAGGCAAAGCAAGACACTCAGGCAATTAATACATGAAATTATGTGACTTTGAAGTTGGATTAAAGCACCCCTTTTTTTTGATTGCTGGTCCTTGTGTTATTGAAAGTGAGCAACTGGTCTTAGATACGGCCGGTGCCTTGGCTGAAATGACCCGGGAACTCAACATCCCTTTTATTTTCAAGGCCTCTTTTGATAAGGCAAACCGGACATCCGGAGCCAGTTATAGAGGTCCAGGTTGTGAAACAGGCCTACGCATTTTGGCTGAGGTGAAATCTCAGTTAAAAATTCCTGTTTTGACCGATGTACATGAATATACACCGCTTTCTGAAGTGTCATCCGTTGTTGATATACTGCAGACCCCGGCATTTTTATGTCGGCAAACGGATTTTATGCAAAATGTTGCGAAACAAGGCTTGCCCGTTAATATTAAAAAAGGGCAATTTTTAGCGCCTTGGGATATGAAAAATGTCGTTGAAAAAACCCGAGCCGTAGGTAATAAACAGATTATGGTGTGCGAAAGGGGGGTCTCTTTCGGCTATAATATGCTGGTTTCGGATATGCGGAGTCTGGTGGTCATGCGGGAAACGCAATGTCCTGTTGTTTATGATGCGACCCACTCAGTACAACAACCTGGAGGGCAAGGTAGCCGCTCGGGGGGGAATAGAGAACACATTCCGGCATTAAGCAGGGCGGCTATTGCGACTGGCATAGCGGGGCTGTTTATGGAAACACACCCTGATCCAGATAAAGCCTTGAGTGATGGCCCGAATTCAATACCATTGGCCAAAATGAAAGGCTTGTTGGCCGTACTCAAAGAACTTGATGAAACGGTCAAGCGAGTTGGATTTTTGAACGAATAATATAAAATCTGATTTTTTTGTAGGTGATCCAGACTATTCATTCATATAACGAGATAAAGTTTTTCGGAAATCACAATATTTAAGTATTCCGCTTAAAGTTCTCGCTTACTCTGAAAGCACGATCGCTTGCAGAACAGATATAAAAAATAATGAAGATGAAAATGATCAATAATTTTGTTAGGTGGAACAGCTCATGTCTCAAATTGTAAATATCCATGCACGAGAAATTCTCGATTCTCGCGGTAACCCGACTATTGAAGCGGATGTGACGCTCGATACCGGCGTTATTGGGCGAGCAGCCGTCCCCTCGGGTGCGTCTACAGGAGCGCGGGAAGCGATAGAGCTGCGTGATGGCGGAGCGCGTTATTTGGGTAAGGGGGTGCAGCAAGCCGTTGCTAATGTGAATGCGGATATTAACAGCGCACTCCTTGGCAAGGATCCCACTGAGCAGCAGCTCATTGATGAAACGATGATCGCATTAGATGGTACAGAGAATAAAAGTAAGCTGGGAGCCAATGCCTTACTCGCTGTTTCTATGGCAAATGCAAAAGCGGCGGCTCAGCAAAAGTCGTTGCCACTTTATCGTTATCTGGGCGGTGACGGGCCATTTTTAATGCCCGTACCGATGATGAACATTATTAACGGAGGGGCGCACGCGGATAACAATATTGATTTTCAGGAGTTCATGGTGTTGCCTGTTGGTGCGCCAAGCATGCGCGAAGCCATTCGCTATGGTACTGAAATTTTTCATGCCTTGAAGTCACTCTTAAAGCAGCAAGGCTTGAATACCTCTGTTGGTGATGAAGGCGGGTTTGCGCCCAATTTACGTTCGAACCAAGCGGCGATTGATGTAATTTTAGAATCTATCCACCTCGCGGGTTTTAAAGCAGGCCAAGATATATTTTTAGGGCTGGATGTTGCAAGTTCAGAGTTTTATAAAGAAGGAAAATATAACCTGGCTTCTGAAAACCGGGTTCTGGACTCTGTCCAGCTTGTTGAATTAATGACGAGCTGGGTCAATCAATATCCCATTCTCAGTATTGAAGATGGTATGGACGAAAACGACTGGCAAGGCTGGGCGCAATTAACCCAGGCATTAGGCGATAGAATACAACTCGTTGGCGATGATCTTTTTGTTACGAATACGACCATTTTACAAAAAGGGATAAATGAAAAAACAGCGAACTCTATTTTAATCAAAGTGAATCAGATTGGTACATTAACCGAGACCCTGGCAGCGATTAATATGGCAAAAGCAGCCCATTATACCTGCGTTATTTCACATCGTTCAGGTGAGACAGAAGATACGACCATTGCGGATTTAGCGGTAGCAACGAATGCAGGGCAAATTAAAACAGGTTCTTTATCTCGTTCGGATCGTGTTGCCAAGTACAATCAGTTGATTCGTATAGAAGAAGCGCTGGGAGATGAATGTCGTTACGCAGGAAAGGATGCCTTCAACCTGTCGTTCTAGTCGAGTGCAGTCTTTGCGCCATAAAACCAGGCTTGGCTCATCCAACGTCTATGAATGACAAGGGTTGCGGGAGTAACCAAAAATGAAGTGGGTGATCCTTTTGCTCGTCCTGTTCTTTATGGTGATGCAGTATAAACTCTGGGTAGGCGAAGGCAGTTTGGTTGAAGTACAAAGCTTAAATAAGGCGATTGAAATACAGCAAGCTGAATTTGAAACCCTGAAAGCTCGCAATGATAAACTGGAAGCTGAAGTACGGGATCTGAAAACAGGGTTGGCAGCAATCGAAGAAAGAGCGCGTACAGATTTAGGCATGATCAAAAAAGGTGAAATTTTTTACCAGGTTCATGACTCCGTCCCACCAAGAACGATAAATAAATAGTGGTCGCACGTGTTCGCCTGCTTCGGCTTGCCGTTGATGTAACGGATTATCAACATGCGGCACAGGAAGTGGTTGAGCGAGTGGCTCGGAAAAACTGGGCTTATGTGTGTGCTGCTAATGTTCATATGCTTATGGAAGCTTATGATGATCCTGAATTCAGGGCGGTGGTGTCCGCTGCGGCGCTGGTGACGCCAGATGGTATGCCCCTGGTTTGGTTGTTAAAAAGATTGGGCGCCCGGTCGGCGACTCGTGTCTATGGCCCTGATTTGATGTTAGCAGTCTGTGCTTTGGCAGTAGAAAAGGGTGTGAAAATTGGCTTGTATGGTGGGCATGAGCGGGCATTATTACCATTGCAAGCTTATTTATTAAAGCATTACCCCGGTCTGAAATTGACTTACGCTTTTGCCCCGCCTTTTCAGCGTTTGAATGAAAAGACGCAACAGGACATTCGGAGAAAAATTACCTCTGCCGGTGTGCAGATTTTGTTTGTGGGTCTCGGTTGCCCTAAACAGGAGCGATGGATGCACCAGCAATTACCTGAACTGTCTTGTATGATGTTAGGGGTGGGGGCCGCTTTTGATTTTCATTCTGGGCGTGTCCAACAGGCACCCACTTGGATTCAACGCTTGGGTTTAGAGTGGTTTTTTCGTTTGATTCAAGAACCACAACGCCTTTGGCGACGTTATTTCTGGCATAATACCCGTTTCGTTATTTTAGCTTTAATACAGTTATGGCAAACGCCACGGATCAATGCTGGTGATGATTGATATTGCTCTGAGTTGAAATAAATAACACAGGCTCTTAAACATCTAAATTTTCAGCGCTACGGACAGGGTATGAATACACTAGTCAACATGAAAAACGTCCATCTCTCATACAGTGAAAGACCGCTATTTAATGGCCTGGATATTGAGATTGAAAAAGGTAAAATAACCACGATTATGGGGCCGAGTGGCTCGGGAAAAACAACACTGCTGCGTTTGATAACGGGGCAGGCTCGTCCAGATTCTGGTGAAATTATCGTTGACGCGTTGAGTTTGTCTACCTTGTCTCAAGCTGAGTTGTTTACGTTGCGCAAACGAATGGGCATGATGTTTCAAAGCAGTGCCCTGTTTACCGATCTGAACGTATTTGAAAATGTAGCCTATCCCTTGCGTGAACATACGGATTTATCTGATTCACTCATTTATTTTTTGGTATTAATGAAACTCAACTCCGTAGGCTTGCGGGGTGCCCGGGATTTAATGCCCAATGAGCTTTCTGGAGGGATGGTGCGCCGGGTTGCATTGGCTCGAGCCATAGCCCTTGACCCCATGGTGATATTGTATGACGATCCATTTTCTGGTCAAGATCCGGTTACGCTGGGTGTGATCATGAAAATGATCCGTTCATTAAATGAGCATTTAAATATTACAAGTATTATCGTTTCTCATGATGTTGATGAGGTAATGGCTCTCTCTGACTATATCTATATGATTAATGAAGGCCAGGTTCGGGAGCAAGGATCTCCGGCATCAATAAAAAAATCTGATCAGGCTATGGTAATGCAATTTATTAGGGGGGAATATGAAGGCCCTGTTCCGTTTCAATATCCCGCTGCGGCTATGTCCAAAGATTTACATTTCTAAAGCTATTTTAATTATTTTTCTCATTTCTTTTCCTTATCCGCCGCTAAAGTAAGCGGTAGAGTGATTAAAAATGGGGGAATAAGTATGTCCACACGCGTTAAATTCAATGCGTTAATTTGTGCCATCGTTGTTGCTTTTACAGTCATTGGTATCTTGAGCTATCATGCGGTTAATCCCGTTAAAGAAAAGTGGAATAATTATTTAAGCCATGTTGATTCGCGCGATTCTGCTATTCTGACGATCCAGTCTCAATTTGGTTATGGCGGGGCAATACATAATTTCAAAAACTATGTATTACGGGGTACAGATCAATATTACAGCCATTTTATCAGTAACTATGATGTGGCAAGCCGTGCGATAGAGCAATATCGAAAGTTATCGGATGTGAAGCAAGAAGAACTGCAGGCTTTGGATGCGATTGAAAAAAATCTTAACCTCTATCGTAAAGAGCTTGATCAAGTGCAACTTTTGCATACGGAGGGTGCAAATATTGTAAAAATTGACGATATAGTCAAGATTAGTGATGCTCCTGCGCTCACGGGGTTAGATTCCCTGATTCGTATTATGTCGACAATGACAGCACAATATACGGATGAAATGTCGTTTTCCATTGATCGCTCGCTCTCTATTTTATTTGGCGTGGTGGTGGTCGCATTAGTGGTATTAACCACGCTGGTTGTGATTATTAGCAAATCTGTATTAAGGCCACTGAAAAAATTTAATCATGCAATAGATGATATTGCTTCTGGCAGGGGGGATTTGACTCGTCGCCTTGATGAGAGTGGCGGTGATGAATTCGCACAGCTCGCCGGCAGTTTTAATCGCTTTGTTGAAACGCTACAGGGGATGATGAGCGGCGTTTCTGGCGCTCTTGAAAATCTTTCTTCCGCGATAAATCAAATGTCATTAACAACGACCGACGCGCAAACTCATATTAAACAACAGCAGATAGAAACAGGGCAGTCTGCTACGGCTGTGGAAGAAATGTCAGCGACTTCACAAGAAGTGGCAAGAGGGGCAGTCACGGCAGCAGATGCTGCGCAGACGGCCAATGAACAGGCCAATAATGGCCGGAGGGTGGTCTCAGAAACCATTGTAGCGATACAATCTTTAGCGACCGCAGTAGAACAAGCTGGAAATGTGATAAAAAAACTTGAGCATAATGCCGACAGTATTGGTTCCGTTATTGATGTGATTCGTGATATCGCGGAACAGACTAATTTACTTGCGTTAAATGCAGCCATTGAGGCGGCCAGGGCTGGGGAGCAAGGGCGTGGCTTTGCTGTGGTTGCTGACGAAGTTCGAACTTTAGCGCAGCGCACTCAGGAATCAACACAAGAAATTCAAAATATGATCGAAGCATTACAATCGGGTGCCAGAGAAGCGGTGACGGCGATGGAGCAGGGCAGAACCCAGGCAGAAACGAGTGTAAAGCAAGCGGGGCAAGCGGGTCAGTCTTTGGACTCAATCAATGAAATGGCAGCTAAAATTACGGATATGATTACTCAAATAGCGACTGCAGCCGAAGAGCAAAATGCCGTTACTGCTGAAGTAGCAAAAAATATCAACTCTATAAATGATCTGTCCACGATGACGGCCTCTGGATCAGAGCAAGTGTCGGCAGCATGTGTGGAGTTGGCTCATATAAATGATCAGTTACAATCCACTGTGAGTGGTTTTAAAGTTTAAATTTCGTTTTTTGAACCCGCAATGGATTCATTACCGCCTATTTCTCTGTCTCTATGAGTGTCTCATCACCGAAAAAGGTTTATAATCCCGGGAGATACAGATTTTTTTAAAGCATAGAGTGTTAGAGGTAGATTGATGTCATCAGAATCCAAAAATTTACAGTTTTCAGAGCTGGGCTTAACCAGTGAAATTGAAAAAGTTATTAGAGAAATTGGTTATGAAACTCCGTCGCCAATACAAGCTGAGAGTATTCCACCTTTGTTAGCAGGGCGTGACATCGTTGGGCAAGCGCAAACAGGAACAGGAAAAACAGCGGCTTTTGCTTTACCTTTATTGTCAAAAATAAAACTGTCAAAGAAACAGCCGCAAATTTTAGTTTTGGCACCAACAAGAGAATTGGCTATTCAGGTTGCCGAAGCTTTTCAGGTTTATGCTCGATATATGAAAGGGTTTCAGGTGTTGCCCATCTACGGTGGGCAAAGTATGGGGATTCAATTAAAGCAATTAAAAAGAGGCGCTCATGTCATCGTGGGAACCCCTGGGCGGGTGATGGATCATTTGCGTCGAAAAACATTAAACTTGAGTCAGCTTGCTGCCCTGGTACTGGATGAAGCCGACGAAATGCTGAATATGGGGTTTATCGAAGATGTTGAATGGATTCTAGGGCAGGCACCAGAAGAGAGGCAGATCGCCTTGTTTTCAGCGACGATGCCTTCAGCAATCAAAAAAATAACACGCAATTATTTAAATGATCCGGTCGAAGTCAAAATCAAGACAAAAACAGCAACGGTAGACACTATTACACAGCGTTATTGGCAGGTGACCGGTACAAATAAGCTGGATGCATTAACCCGGATACTTGAAGTTGACCCATTTGATGCGATTATTATTTTTGTGCGTACTAAAAATGCGACGGTAGAGTTGTCGGAAAAGCTGGAAGCACGAGGCTATTCCAGCTCCGCAATCAATGGCGACATGAATCAGCAATTGAGAGAAAAAACAATTGCCAGGTTGAAATCAGGTTCTCTGGATCTTCTCGTTGCGACGGACGTTGCTGCACGTGGCCTGGATGTTGGTCGAGTCAGTCACGTGATCAACTATGATGTGCCCTATGATACGGAAGCTTATGTGCATCGTATTGGCCGTACGGGTCGAGCGGGTAAAAAAGGGCAGGCGATCCTCTTTGTTGCGCCACGTGAAACCAGAATGCTACGTGCTATAGAACGCGCAACCAAGCAAAAAATCGAGCCATTGAAACTGCCCACAAGGGAACAAGTTGCTGGGCATCGCATCAATCAATTTAAAAATAAAATCAGCCAAATTTTAGAAAATGAAAAATTAGAATCTTTCCAAAAAATTCTGGAAAGCTACCAACAAGAGTGTAATGTAGAATTTTTTGATATTGCATCTGCGTTGGCTTTCATGGTGCAGAGCGAGCGACCTTTTGTTGATCTGAAGCCAAAAAGAACATTGTTGGAAAATAATAAAAAAGCAAAAACAAAAATAAAAAACGATCAGGATTCATCACAACCTAGACGGAAATCTCAACTTAGAGAAGAGCATTCAACTCATGCTGAAGAGGGAATGGTGACCTATCGTATAGACGTGGGCAGGGCTCATGGTGTCTCTCCTGGAAATATTGTGGGAGCGATTGCTAACGAGGCGGGTTTAGATAGTGAACATATTGGTCGTATCAAGTTGTATGATGATTATAGTACAGTAGATTTACCCGAAGGCATGCCTGCCGACATTTTTCAACAATTAAAAAAAACCAGGGTATGTGATCGGCGGATAGATTTATCGCTGATGACCGGTTCATCAGATTACGCCAATAAAAATGACTCTAACAGAAAGAAAAAGCACTCAACAAAAGTAAAAAGGGTGCGAGTTGCTTCAGGTGTAAAAACAGATAAAAAGATAAAAAAGAAATCAAACAGCTCAAAGGAAAATAAAAAATAAATCGATTTGGGTAGAAAAGAATTTAGCTCAAATTTAAACTAACAGGTACTCTAAAAAAACGGGTAACTGTTAGATTAAGTCTGAGCTACTACAATTTAAGGTGTCCTGTTTAGGTTGACCAGTACAGTTATAACTCTCGATCGCAACGATGCTTCAAAATGACCGCTTACGCAGTTTTCCATTATTTTGCTAATACATCTCTAGGAATACCGGGAGATGCTCCAGCAAAAGATATGTCTACCGTTTTATAAGAGTAAGCGCTTTCGCCTTTATTTTTATCCATTGCCGTAACAGCAAATTCGTACTTCATGCCCGTCGTTAGGTTGGGTATGTTTTTGCTGTAGGTTGTATTGCCATTAACGGTTGCGATAAGAGTTTTTCCTTGAGAAACATCATAGATGTTGAAACCGGTAATGGACGAAAGAGCCTGAGCGGCTGGTTTATCCCAAGTTATGATAATTTGCCCATTTTTCGATGACGCTTTGACAGAGAAGGGCGGTACTGTGTTTCCAAGATAACCCCAGATATAATTAGTGAGGCTTTGGTTATCAGCTGCAAAACCTCTTGTTGCATCAGTGGTATATTCAGATGTTCTCATCTCGCTTTTAATCCACTGTTCTAATGGCCAGGGCCATAATTCGTCCTGCTTAGTTTCCCAGTTTAGGTCTCCTTTAAATGTACCATCCTTTCCAAGTTTATGCGTTATATTGGCTCCTATTGGTTGACCTCCTTTACCTTGAGTTGCCAGGGGTGAGCCAGCCTCTATGCGAATAGGATATGCAAGCCCATTTTGAAAGGGGTCAGTTGACATGAAACTAGACGTTTTTTTTGATTTGAAATAATCCTTCCCGCTTATTTGAAACATATTAATGCCGTTATTTGTTACTGCAGCTCCATCTATACCATCACCCGCGATATCTTTAATGATGGCATTATTGAATGTGATAGGGCCATCTCCGTCATAGAGTTTCACTCCATCATTAGGGCCTAATATTTTACTTTCTTGCGCTGCACTTCGATAAGAAAAATTATCCACTCCAACATCAATTAACGTCACATTATCAACATCGGTTTGTCCTCTTAAGAACAGTCCACCCGCAGTTTTAACCGCAGCAAGATCCTGAATGATATGTCCGGTTGAACGACTTCTGCTTGCCAATACAGGGAGTGCCGTATTGATGACGATGGATCCCTTGACTTCAAAAGCATGGGCGCCACGGTCAACAGCTTGTAAAAAAGCGCCTGCAAGTTCGGTAGGGCTATTGTGCCATTCACTTGGTGTGTCAGAGTCAATAACAATACAATTTAAACAGGCTGTCCCTCTATTATAATAAGAGGTAATGCCAGCGATAGGTTCAGGGTCCATATCATTTTTCATGGCCCAATCGTGCCTGATAATACATCGTCTACAGATATTATTACCATCTCCTTTGCTTTGCTTGTTACGACTATAATCATAAAAAAGAATTTTATAACGGCCTTTACCAAAGGCCACAACATCTTCCAGAAGGTTGTTTTGACCTGCGATAGAAATAGCTGAGCTATTCCCATCCACTATTCCCTGCGAAGCAACTTGTTTAAAATAGATATGATCCCATCCTGTATAGGTTGCGATTCCATCCCATCGTATTCCCCAGAACTTTACATAGGAGGTAATATTGTTATTACTTTGAGCTGAAAATTTTGCATCACCGGAAAATTTAACTTTTAGAGGCTGGTTACATGGGATCGCCCCCTGGCAGGGTATATTTTTAGCGCGAATAACGGTAAATGCGCCTGGGCTGCCAGCAGGAGGAACTTTAAATTGCCATATTTTATTATTTCTTGATGTGTAAGTGCCATCATCAATATAGAGTGTGTCACCGCCACTCATTTTAGAAAATATATATTTAAAGTCTCGGCAGGGGCTTTCTTCATTAGTGCAATCACCTGAGTTGATACCTGTTGTCGCCATATATAAGTCTTTAGCAGAGACTGGCGTAGCCATCAGAAAAGTCAAGGCGGTGATCGCTGTGAATAGAGTATATTTATTGTTCATATGAGTTTCCTATTAGTTTCGAGCTAGCGAATAATAAAATAAGGTTTCACCCGATACCAGCCTCCCAGAATATTTTGTTTTTTTACAGGTAACTTTTTCAATTTCATAAAAATTAATTTGGGTAATAGCTGGATATTAAATGTAATAAATCTAAAAACATCAACGGTGAAAACTAAACTAAAGCGAAGACTGCTGAAGTGTTTTTTTATAAATTGTACTCGTGTATGGTGATACCTTATTGTTTCATCTTCGTATCGACCCGTCTGACTATGGTAGTGAAGCACAGACGCGCCGTGCCAAACATAATTATTGAGGCCTAAATGTTGTAGACGGGTACCAAAATCCATATCTTCAGCGCCAAAAACAAACTGTTCATCAAACCCTTTTAATTTCTCCGTATATTCTTTTTTTGTTAGGCAGTTACATGTTGCTAGGTAATCGCACTCAACCAAAGCGGTATTTTTATATGCCGCTACCCTTTTATTTCTACCATCCCAAAGCAGCTTTCGCCCATATGCTTGCTCAACGTTGCCTTCTAAAGGTACAATTTCCCCACCTAAAGAACCGATTTTTTTGTTACTTTTAAACATGGCTAATGTTCTACTTACTATATTCTTATCTGGGAGAATGACATCACTATCAAGAAACCATAGATAATGACCTTTTGATTGTGAAATAGCCAAGTTCCGTGCATAAGAGGGGCCTCTCCTACCTTGAGTTTCCAGTATACGTATATCGGTATAGTTCTCTATTTTCTTCACTGTTCCGTCAGTACTTCCGTCATCGACGATAATTATTTCATAAGTTTTATGCGTTTGTTTGATAATCGAGTCCACGGTTTTAGTCAGACTGTTTAATCTATTATAAGTGGGAATAATGAAGGTGATCTTATTGTCAGGTGCCATGGTCTCATCTTAGTTTATTTGTAGATTGATTTATGTGATGCGATATACGTATTTCGGTATGGAAAAATCCCGATAGTCTCCGGGGTTTCCTTTTTTTCCTGCTTCTGCCGCTTTGATAATGTTATACATTTCTCTGGAGGTCACATAATGCAGGTATCCCTTTTCAGGATTATTATATTTATTTTCCAGTTGAGTGAAAAAATGATCTGCCATTTCTCCAATATTATGCTCAAAATTCTGCTTCATTGCCCCATGAGTATGGAGTTTTACAAACACCCACTCCGGTCTACCTTTGACATGAACATTCGCTTCAGTCCAGCTTTCCATTCGGTTTATATCGAGGACACTCTGCCCCTGGAGCTCAGCCGCTTCAATGGCTGGAAAAAAGGGGATCCCATATCTCCATTTTTTCCGGATCCATAAGGGGCCTTGTATCAGCATCAAATCACCCCAAGTTTGTCCACCTACTTTTACGTCAATGCCATCGTTGTAAGATTTTGGTTTTAGTGGGTCATCTTTGACGTAGTATATGGAATTGATTTTTTGGGGTTGAGCTTCATGCAGCGATGGGAAAGTAAAATCAGCATAACATCCTTCTTCCGCTAAAATTTTTATCTCATCATTGACCCCGCAATATTTCCCCCCTCTGGAATTATCTAGAGCCCAATCCCCATGAATAAAGCCAAATGTTCGTTTACCACTGGGCAAACAAAACACACCAAATTTGGCATAACTTTCAATGCAGTCCTTAATTTTTTTTCTTAATGTTTCCGAGGTGTCAGGGAATGGTTCAGTATGATCATGGTGAAGGTGCATTTCTATTTCCCCATACCCTTGTTGACACAGTTTGACTAATCTTTCAACATAGTTTTTTCTGTCATAATGAAAGGGAAAAAACCAAGTATGTTGTAAGTTTACTCCATTGCTATCTTTATGTTTATCTGAAAGAGGAGGGTATTTTTCTTCCCATATATCGAGAATTTGTTCTTCACCTTCTTCATATTCGCCGCTACTTCCAAAATCGAAGTGATCGCAAATCGCGATAATAATGTGTTTTTCTTTTACTGCTTTATTTTTAGAAAAAGCCTGAAAAAAACGTTGTTTAAGATATGAAAACAACCACAAATGCATTTGTTTTTTAACGATAACAAAGGCGAATATAAGGGTGAAACAGAGTAGGGAAAAAATATAAATATAAATCATAGTGCTTTAATAGTCCGTTATTTTATTTTTTGAGAGATTAGGGGGGGCAGGAGGCTGTCCGATAATAGAGAACCGACTGCGGAAAATCCATTTTGGCCATATTTCCCGATCAAGTTTGTTAAAAATGCTCAATACTCGCCTCGTTTAATCGAAAAATTTGATATTTATACTCCATGTGGGTGCAAAATGACTTCCCTTCTTTACGATTTTTATTTTCGAATAGCTTTCCCTAGAGCTTTGTTCGAAAATAAAGCCGTTGTGAGAAATTATACGATTTTTTGAATTTCTGAAAAATACTGTTTTGCACAATCTTTCCAGTCATGATGTTGAAGTGTATCCCTGATTTTTTTTCTGTCATAGTCAGTTTTGAGACAGGCATCTAGTTTTTCGAAAATATCACGAGGGTCAGAGGGCTTTGTTGTCATACCATTTTGGGTATGAATGAAGTCGGGTATTGAACCGACAGAGCTTGCCACAACGGGGGTTCCGCAAGCCAGCGCTTCCATCATCACATTAGGATGTCCTTCACTTAAGCTAGGTAGGCATAAGCAATCAGCGGCGTTCATCCAAAACAATAGCTCGGCATGAACGACAGAACCTACAAATTCAATGTTCGAGTTGATCTTTAATTGCTCAGCCATCTTTTTTAAATTGGCCAACAAAAAACCACTGCCTATCAAATACAAGGTCAAATCCGATTTTTTATATTGACTTAGAAGATGTGCAAAAGCTTGAAATAAACAATCTATACTTTTAACTGGAACTAATGAACCGACAAAAAGAATCATTTTTTTTGTTTCATCAATATTGATTTTTTTTCGAGCAGTTTTCCTGTCTATGATATCAAACTGGGTTAAATCAACGCCATTTGGAATGATCACTAATTTTTGAGGTGAAACCCCTATATTCAGGCATTTTTCGTACATTGATTTGCTTAAAACTGAAACTTTGTCCGCGCCAAGCAGCGCTTTAGTGATGTTTTTCTTTCGCAACTTCAAAGTTGCATAATAATTCAAATCTGTTCCCAATGCAGTCAGCATGAGTGGTAAACCTAATTCCTGGCAAACTTGATGAACCGCGACGCCATCTGGAAAGATCCAGTGGCAATTGACCGCATCTATTTTACGTTCCCTATTTAGCTTTTCAATAAGTGGCTTCAATACTTTATATATAGATAAATGATGAATAAAGCCCATTTTTGGAGCGACACTGTAGGGAGGGTGGTAAATTTCAATTTCGCCTATCGCTTGGTATGCAGGAATTTCAAAGTTAGTTTTATACTTTTTAAACCTATCAAGAAACCGGAATATGCCCATTGAAGCGACAGGCGCAATCACTCTCAAATTTGCAAACTTATCCACTTCTTTTACAATTTGTAAAGAAAAAACCCCTTTATTTTGCTCTGCAGGGTTAGGGAACTGAGAAGAAACAAACAAGATATTCATGTTCTTTAAACCTTTAATGTTGCAATACCTGTAGTGATTGAAATTCAAATAGATAAAGCTTCTTTGACCATTTCGGGTTCAAACATCAAGCTGGTACTAATATTACAGCCATGGGTACAGAAACAGCTCTTTACCTTGGGTCTCATAACAAGTGCGTTAGGGTTATGCCATAATTTTTTCATGTCACAATCATAATTATAAAGATTACCTATAACCTTAGTCAGCTCACAAAAAGCAACGTCGCCATTCGCATAGATAACGGCGTCAATCGTTCCTGCATAACAATCAATCACTTTCTTTTTTTTCTCTATCACTGCCATACCTATTTCAAAAGAACGTTGATGTCGTTTACTCCAGAAAGAAAACTCTTTGTTTTTTTCACATAAGATATGATGGAGTCGATGCATTTCTGTAACATTCAAGCTTATTGAATCGCCATCCTTAGGGGTAAAGTGACTGGAGTCATTTGAGCTAACGCCAAATGTGCCAGAGGATTCCCCTCTAATTAAATTAATCCTGATGTTAATTCCTTTTTTCCCTAGCAGATCAATCAAAGGTTCGACTTCTTCAATGTTACTTTTTTGAACCGCTATGCCTGCGCTCAAAGAGAATTGGCTAAACTGATTTGAAATACTTAGCAATTTATCCATCGTATTGAAGGCATGTTTAAAACTGCCTTTTACTTCTCGG
>JAADHS010000281.1:0-697 GCA_013151745.1 Gammaproteobacteria bacterium
AGTAGTATTTGTTCGTAAGCATTGCCGATACAGTGGCCACTGGTGGCGCATGCAGAACTGATGCTATAACTGATTCCCTTGATTTTGAATGCAGTGCTTAAATTAGCGGAAGTGGTACTTGCCATTGTTTTAGGCACGCGGTAGGGGCCGACTCTGCGCACCCCTTTTTCAAGAAGAATCTTGCTGGCTTCGACGGTATTAGCGTGGGAGGCCCCTCCGGAGCCGACAATGAGCCCTGTATTGGGGTTGGATATTTCACGATCCGCTAATTCCGCATCATTAATAGCCTGCTGCATGGCAATATAATTATAGGCTGCGGCATCTCCCATAAAACGAAGTAATTTACGGTCGATGAACTTCTCTATATTTATTTGGACTGGACCATCCAGATGGCAGCGTAGGCCTAGCGTCTTATAGTCTGGGTTAACGCGGATACCTGATTTTCCATGTCGAAGGGAATCAATGACTTCTTCTTTATTATTACCAATGCTTGAAACGATTCCAAGACCTGTAATGACAACTCGCTTGTTCATTGGGAAACTCCTAATATGAGATTTTTATTGATGTAACCATTCGGTCATGTTTTTTAAACTGCCCAAGCTTTGGTATATACCCGTAGCGATTAAAATTTAGGTGTGATTGCACGCCCTCTTCATTCCCTGGCTACGTTGAAATTCCTCGCAATAGCCCGCTACAC
>JAADHS010000281.1:756-13572 GCA_013151745.1 Gammaproteobacteria bacterium
TCAAACGCTACGGGTATAGATGGTCTTGAGTGGTTTTTTGCGCAAGCTTGAAAATTCGGCCTTTCGTACCATCCATATCTCTGCATCGACCCATTGTTTAACTTTGCTATACCCCAACTCTTTTGGGCGCACGCTCCACCAGCTCAAGTAAAACCTGGTGGCCGATTGTGCCGCTCCTTGATCTTCCAGTTCAGCCACGATTAATGTGGCGCTGCCATCACGCGCAGCAATACTGTCAACAAAGAGCGGGAAGTCCATCACAGCAGTGCGGATGGGATCAGCCGCTTGTTGGGTCGTGGACGTTTCTTCAAAAAATGTCTCGACCAGCAAGCCATCTTCGGTGCCGAAACCGCCTTCATATAAAGTGTATATACACTTATATGGTTAAAAAAATAGCTAATAACTTGATGCCATTTTTTCTAGAACGCGAAGCTCTTCAATCAAATAGCTTAAACGTTTTTTACCCATCTGCTTCGTTATCTTCTGCTGCACCTCTCGCCACAGTGGCAGTACACTTGCCAACATTTCGCGCCCACTGGCTAAGAGCTGAACCGCACGGGTACGGCGATCATTACCGGGCGTGATCACAATATCATTGTTTTTAAATAGGATAATTTTCGTGTTAGCGTTTTTCTATCCAGAACCAATTTGTCTGCTAACACGGAAATAATTAACACTTGGTAGCCAGCAATGTTAGACAAAATGGTGAATTGTGTGCCGCGCAATCCGGTTTTTTGCATGATCTCATCATAAATCTGAGTCACTACACGCGATGCTTTACGGATGTTGAAGCAGACACACTCTGCACAGGGGGCAATCTCTTTTGGCGTTATTTTTTTACTCATAGTGTGTATATACACTAAAAAAGCACAACCCGTCAAATCGTATGCCTTGTAGGTACACGTATCGCCTTAGGAACGTGCACGAAATAACGTAGACAAGTTGAGTTGCATAGCTCCTCATACAGGAGGCCACTGCACAGTTAAACCTGAAGGTGGAGAGGAGGTTCGCCTAAAAGCAGGTGAAATGCTCATCTGCTTCGGTGGAGATGCACATCGACTATCTCAGGGGGAAAAATCAAAAGATCAACCCATTGAAGACCTGTTAGCTGGTGGCCTAAACATCCAGAGCCCACACAGCACGGCAGGCGTAGAAGATACCTCGCTACTGTGTGGCGTTTTTATGTTGCACCATACGTCATTTAACCCACTCTTTACCGCTTTGCCCCCAGTGGTACATGCCTCGTTGTCTCGCCCCGGTGAAATGCACAACCTTTCTGGCGTTGCGCGCCTGCTGGCTGAAGAGATTGATCGCAACACACTGGGGGGCGGATATGTTATCGAGCGGTTGCTCGAAATACTCTGCGCAGAGGTCATTCGTGCTTATATAGAGGCATTGCCTCGTCAAGAAGTCAGCTGGTTTCAGGGAATAAAAGACCCGACTATTGGGCGTGCCATTGCGCTATTTCACAAACAACCTGGCACAGCGTGGTCTGTGCAACGACTCGCCGACGAAGTAACAATGTCACCTTCTCGTTTTGCCGCTCGCTTTGCTGCGTCTCTGGGAGACAGTCCCATGGCATACATCAGCAAATGGCGCATGAACCTGGCGTGCCACGCACTGACAAATACACAGCAAAGGGTTGAGCAGATCGCATCAGATGTTGGTTACGAAAATCAAGCCGCATTCAGTCGAGCATTCAGGAAATATATTGGTGTTTCGCCTGCCGTATGGCGAACACGTCAGCAAGTAGATGTTTAGATTTCCATCAAATCAGCAGTATAAAAAGCTAAAAATAGTATTGACCGCTTCCGAGCATTTTTTCTGATAATTGATGTTGCTGTGATTATCAGTATCAAATACCATTGAAATAATATTTTCTAGAGACCCTTTAACAACCGTCCCAGTAATAGAATAATTGGTAACTTTTGATTCATCGCTACCGCAAGCGGATTTAAAAAAACATATTTGACGTAACAACAATAAATAATACCATTACATAATCTTATACAATGGTATTATCGCGTTCATATTTTAGTGTTTAACAAGTACGGCGGGGACAATTCTCTTATGAACCGGAATGACAAAAAACATGTAAACTCGGCCAGCAAAATTGTGAATATGAACAATCGTTGTAATTGAAAATGTTTTCTCATCCAAATTTTTATAAATCGATAACTTTACATCGAGATGCCTATCTGAATCTTCTAGGATAACTTCCTGTTCTCTAATTGAATAGATGGTAAATATTCCCACGCGATCCCCAACCCGATAATCACCTACCGGTTTCGACCACTCTAATTCATCAAGATGACCCAGGTCTTTTAACCCTAATTTCGAAACAACCTTGTTTCGTAACGTCATCAATCGATTCACCCAGCGAGGTGTGTTTCTAATGGTGCTCAGGTATATTTCGATCGCTGTGTGATTTTTATTTTCAAACAGCGCTTGATAGGAATCAAAAAAATAAGCATCTGGGAGTAATTTTTTGATCTCGCTACCGTAAGGTACTTCTGATTCGGTGACATGTTTTTTCATGTTAAGGCTCCAATTTAAAAATGGGTGACTTAAGCATTTTCGCGACCCGAACGATGCGCGAAAATAATTATCAGCCCTTGAGGTAAAAACAGCCAAGCACCTGAAACGGGTAATACGATGGCAACAAACAGACCTTTAGTCAGCAGCGCCCAACCCCAAATTTTAGTTGGCGCTACATTCCTGCGCCGAATGTTGTCATGCAGCAGTACCCCCACCATTATCCAGGCAAAACCCAACATCAAAAACCATAGTAGTTCCGCTCTCGTATGCACAGCCCCGTCTGCAATGGGTACCTCAATGGTATTCCACAGCCCTTCATAGAACATGCCTACCAACATATCCCACCCAGCAACAAAGCCAATCAGGTTATGGATGATGCCTGTGCCGATCAACAATAAACCACTATATCGCCATAGTTTCATGATACCCCCTTAAAGAGTAATTACAATTCATTAAAATCATTTAAATGATATTTTATTAGTAGTAAATTTACTTTAACTGAGATGCATTCGAGTTGCAAGCAATAAAAGATATTTGCTATCATTTAAAGGAGAAAATATTATATATAATGAATGTTTATTACTTATTGGGAGGCGATATGAAAATATCCAAAAAAGAAAAGGCCCTGACACGACGTAAAATCATAGAAACCGCCGTGGAACTTATGGGCGAGAAAGGCTACAACAAAGTAAGCATGCGCACTATTGCACGCGCTGCGAAGATCGGCGATGCAACTATCTATAAGTACTTCCCCAGCAAGGAAAAATTGCTAACAGGGTTCTATGAACTTTGCGCGGAAGATACCACAGAGGCTCTGTTAAAAATCGATGATTTGAGCCAATATGCGCTACATGAAAAACTTCAAGTACTGCTTGATACTTATCTTAACTACATGCTCCCCAATCGCGACTTTGTATCTGAAAGTTTTCCACTAATCTATCAATCTCCAATGTTTTTGTTTAGCCATGTAAACCCGATACATAAAGAACTAACGCCAATAATTGCGCAATTTCTCGATGACGCCTGGGAGAAAGAGGAGATCCCTACCTTCCCTTTTCAAAGTGTTCTGCCTGACATGCTGTGTGAGTATTTAATTGGTGTTCTATATTTTTGGATCAAAGATGAATCGGAGGAGTTTCATGAAACAACAGAGCTCATCGACTTATCTTTAAATTTAATCATGACGCTTTTAAAAAGCGGCATTATTAATCACACTACCGGCTTTTTAGGTTTCATGCTCAAGAGTCAAATGTTCAGAGTACTCAGCCCTGACAGCGGCGTATTACAAGGTCTATTGAATGCAAACAGGATGGGGAAAAAGAGATGAACCATAAAAGCATTCCAACAGAAAAATATAAACGCTCAGCTATTTCAGCGATAACTACGGCTAAAATCGGATTAAAACACGCGACGTACCTGGGAAAAAAGAAATTATCATCCGCTGAAAACACCGAACTTCAAGACCATCAACATGCAGAAGAGATAGGAAAAATATTAATTAACGCGCTGATGCAACTACGCGGTACGGCACTAAAAGTTGCTCAAATGATGAGCATGGAATTAGACATGTTACCCGAACCAATTCGAGCAGAACTCACCAAGGCTTGCAGTCGAGTAACACCGCTAAACCGTGCACATATTCGAAAGGTATATTTGACAGAGTTTAACAAAACACCCGAAAGTGTATTTAAAACATTTGATTCAAATGCCTTTGCCGCAGCAAGCTTAGGTCAAGTTCACCGCGCGATATCATCTGAAGATGAACAGTTGGCGGTTAAAATTCAGTACCCTGGAATTGCTGCGAGTATTAAAAGTGATGTGCAATTAGTCCGCGGAATTATGAAATCAATTTCACTTGGCAGTGCTTATCTTCCACGCTGGGAAATCATCGATGAAGTGTTACGCGGCGTACAAGAACAACTAGAAAAAGAGATTGATTATAGACAAGAAGCAGAAAACACGCAGTGGTTTGCAGAGCATATGAGCCTGCCTGACACACGCATTCCTAAAGTTTATGCTCAATTTAGTGGTAACAAAGTATTAACTACGGAATTTATCGCCGGAGAGCATTTGAATGAGTGGTTGGCTGATAATCCGAGCCAAACCGATCGCAATCACTACGGCCAGATTTTGTTTGATCTATTCAATTATCAGCTTCATGAACTGAATGTATTGCATGCAGACCCTCATCCGGGTAATTTTCTAATCTGTGATGATGGCAGTATCGCTTTGATTGACTTTGGGTGTATTCAACGCCTGGCACCCAATTATTCTAAGACCATTATTCGTCTATTCACCCGCGATCCACAAAAGATTCATCAGGCATATATCGACTTGGGCATAATGAATCATGATTTATCATTCGAAAAATTTGAACGCGATATTTTTCGTTTAATTGAACCGATGCACACTTGGATGTCTTCACCCTGTTTGGTTCAAAAATTTGATTTTTCGAAACTCCCTGCAATGCCAAAAAATGATCTATCGCAGATGAAAAAAGCCATTAAAGAGATTAACAACGTTCAACAAGATCAGCTCTATTTCGACAGAAGTTATTTTGGATTACTGAGTATATTAAAAAAAATAGGCGCTAAAATTAATACAGAAAAATTTTTAAAGCCTACGTTAAATTAGCTTCGACTTAATCTGACATTTCATAAAGTAATACCCAATAATTTTGCAGCATCCGCGACCGAACACCCTTGTTCATGCACCAGCGCGACTTCTTCTTTAAATTCTTTGCTGTACCTTTTATAACTTCATTTTTGTCCCATAAAAACACCTCAATGTGTCCTGTTCTATTAGCTCTGGCCGCGAGGTAACGAAAGATTTTGCTTATCTCTGTGATAAACGTTAGGGCTATTCGGCGGCCTGTCTTTAAAGCGGCGATGTACCCACAAATATTGCTCTGGACACCATTTCAACCCCGCTTCTATCGTGGCATTGATACGGGTCATATCCACCACCAAATCATGACTGGGGAAATCCGATAGCGGTGGCGAAATCGTCACCAGATAGCCACTACCATCAGCAAGCCTTCGTGAAGCAAAGGGCATAACCACGGCACCACTGAGTTTCGCCAGGCGCGCGGGCGAGGTATTGGTCGCTGCCGGCACATTAAAAAAAGGCGCAAACACACTGCTTTTATGTCCAAAATTTTGATCAGAAGCAAACCAGACTACTTTGCCTTGGCGTAGCGAGCGCACCATGCTTTTAATTTCATGGCGGGGTATGAACGTTCCTGACAAACGTTCCCTGCCCGACAAAATAGTCGCGTTTAACAAGTGGTTTTCATGCGGCCTATAAACAGAAACAATAGGTATATCACAAGCGACCCCCATAAAAGCACCGCTAATATCCAATGTAGTGTAATGCGCCCCAAGCAAAATTACACCGCGTCCTTGTTTAACCGCTTCACGCAAGTTTCCCAAGCCCTCTATTTTCACCAAATTACGTAATCGCACGGGATCGCCCCACCACGACAAGCCTGTTTCGAACAAAGCTTTACCCAGAGACGCAAAATGCTCCTCCACTAAGCGTTGACGCTCAGCAACACTAAGAAAGGGATAACATAACTCTATATTGATTTGTGCAATAGCCCGTCTTCGGACGGCAACGCACATAGCGACACGCCCCAAATATCTACCCAGCTTCATTTGCCAACGATAAGGAAGCAACACCGCGCCTCTAAGCAAAACAAGACCCAGCCACAGCGGCCAATATTTAGGAGAAAACAAACGTTTATTCACAATGATGAAATACCAACAACTCTAAAAAACAAGGATTTTACCCCGCCTCTCGCTCACTTACAAACCACCGTCCTGCCTCAATATATAAATAAGGCTACATATTGATTTTACCTCGCAGCGCTGCTAGGATTATCCACAATTTTAAAAACTTAAAAAAATAATTATAGATGGCTGTTCAGTGGTATCCCGGGCATATGCATAAAGCCCAAAAAGAAATCAAAAAAGTGATCCCACAAATTGATGTGGTCATCGAGGTATTGGATGCACGTATTCCATATAGCAGCGAAAATCCGGCGATCAAAACTATTCGCGATAATCGACCATGCATCAAGATTCTTAATAAGGCCGACTTAGCCGACCCGGATGTTACACAACAATGGATTGCCTATTTTGAAAAAGAAGCAAGCATTAAAGCCCTCCCCCTGGTCGCCGATCAAAAAAAACAAGTTCAACAATTATTACCCAAAATTGCGACGTTATGCAAAATGTTTTTACCCGATAGAAATTTTTCGAAAAAACCAGCCAGAGTCATGATCATGGGCATACCTAACGTGGGTAAATCCACGATCATGAATGGTCTGGCAGGCCAATCATTGGCCAAAGTTGGCAATGAGCCTGCCGTCACCAAACGTCAGCAATTAATCATACTGGCTAACGGTATCCAGCTTTCAGACACCCCTGGCATCTTATGGCCTCGCATGGAAGACGAAAATACAGGTTATCGCCTGGCCATAACCGGAGCCATCAAAAACACCGCCATGGAGTATGAAGATGTCGCGCTATATGCAGCTGATTTTTTTCTTAAAATTTACCCTGATGCCCTGATGGCTCGTTATCAACTTAAAGAATGCCCAAAAAATGATATTACCCTATTAGAAGCAATAGGGCGAAAGCGGGGCGGCTTGCGCTCCGGAGGACGAATCGACTTACATAAAGCATCGGAAGTATTATTACACGACTTTCGTGCAGGCAGCTTAGGCCGTCTGTCGCTGGAAATGCCTGATATGATTCCTGAGCTAAGGAATGAAGCACAATAATTATACCATTGACATCTCGGCCTTCTCTCCTGAGTCACCCTATCTCCCCCCCATGGACGGGGGAGGTAGAGCCGAATTTGGAACAAAGGCCGAGATACCAATGGTATAAGCTATTGTGTTCTATGCCTAAACCATTAAATTTTTCTATTTTTTTGTGTTTTAAACCAGGACAGCACTTCCACCAGTTCACTACTAATATTCGACATTTTTTTTACGTCATGACTGTTTTTCTGTAAGACCGAAGCCAACTGTTGCGCCTTTTGAATACGATCATGTAAAGAATTTACCGTCGTATTGAGCTGATCCGTCACCTCATGAAAATAATCTTCTTTGCGCAGATTTAAGGTGAAATTTAAATCGCCTTGCTCGATTTGTTGCAAACTGCGCTCAATAACGAATACTGGACCCGCAATACGATGACTGGTTTTAACATTGATTTTATAAATCACAAAAAAACCAATCAGCTCTAAAGCGACGACGACAAAAGGAAAAACTTGTTTAACCAAGAAGGTATCCGGTGTCAAATCAACAATCAAATACCCCGCAAGGATAATGATGTTCACCAGGATAAACATCGCCAGCATCACTTCCATAATCATGCTGTACTGAAAAGCCTGTTTAACAATGAGTTGACTACGCTGATTGGCCATTTCCACCCCAATATACTAATAAGTTGATTCTTATTCTATGGTAATGAACATACATACCATAACATCGGCTCAACCGACTATAAGTTAAGAAATAACAGTGATTGAGGTGAAAATTGAACCACTCACCCTTTCTCAAACCAACGCTCCAGTGATGCTGTTTCCGTGAAATAGCGAAGTTCGTCAAATGCCTGTTGCGCCTCGCTATACCCTCTTTTAAGCCAGGCCAGCCATTGCTTTATACGACCTAGAATTCGGCGTTCAGTAATGCCCGACTGCTGCTTCAATCGTACGTACATATCGACTAACAAATGGTGTATATGCTGCCATCGAAGCGGAATAACATCTGGTTTTTTTATTTGTAGAGCCAAATCGGGACGTGAAAGAGCACCACGGCCAATCATAATATTTTCACATCCACTCATTTCAACACAACGTCGGTAATCTTCTTTGCTGTTAATATCACCATTGGCAACCACCGGAATAGTAAGCCCCTCATTAATAGGTGCCAAGCACTGCCAGCGCACCGGTTTTTTATAACCATCCGCCTTCGTTCGGGCATGCACTGTAATCAAACTTGCACCACCCTCTGCAACGGCATGCGCATTTTCCAAAGTCAGTGCGGTATCTTCATAACCCAAGCGGATTTTTCCTGAAACCGGAATATGTCCAGGGAGCGCTTTGCGTACCGCACGAACAATATCATAAATACGATCCGGTTCTTTTAATAACACAGCCCCCCCTGCCTTCCGATTAACTGTTTTTGAGGGACAACCAAAATTAATATCGACACCCGGTGCACCCAGCTCTGCGGCACGTTGCGCGTTAATAGCCACAATCTCGGGGATCCCTCCCAATAGCTGAATAACAACAGGCATACCCGCAGCAGTTTTTCCACCCTGCTGCAGCTCCGGACAATAACGGAAAAAAACATGTTTGGGCAATAACCGGTCAACAACACGAATAAATTCAGTAAAACAAGCATGAAAACCACCCACCTCCGTGACGATAGCACGCATGTGATGATCAACAACGCCCTCCATTGGCGCAAGATAAATATTCATATCATAATCACCATTAAACCCTGACAATAAAGCGACTTATTATAAAACTTTAACCCTGCAAATGCTCGCAAGATTTAGGCAAAATATAATATTCGCATACAGAGGCATTTTTTAGGATAATACCCGTTTAGGAACGTGCACGTTCTTTATCACACAAGAAAGTGAATAAATCATGCTATTGGTCATTTCCCCGGCTAAAACTTTAGATTACGAAACCCCATCGCCTACTAAAATATTTTCTATACCGGCTTATCTGGATCATTCTAAACAACTGATACAGCGTGCCCGTCAATACAATGAACTTGACATCATGACCCTGATGTCGGTAAGTGCAAAAATAGCCGAGCTAAATGTTCAACGTTTTGCCGATTGGAATACGCCATTTACACCAAAAAATGCAAAACAATCCGTCCTGGCATTTAAAGGTGAAGTCTATACGGGATTAGCTGTAGAGCGCTTCAGCGAAGATGATTTTCAGTTTGCACAGCAACATTTACGTATTTTATCCGGTCTCTATGGCTTATTGCGCCCTCTGGATTTAATGCAAGCATATCGTCTGGAAATGGGACGAAAAATCGAAACTGACAGAGGAAAAAATTTGTATGCGTTTTGGGGGGAAATCATTACCGAAGGTCTGAATGAGCAATTAGATAAGTTGGATTCAAAACATTTGATCAATCTCGCGTCTAATGAATATTTCAAATCCATTAAGCCGAATTTACTTAAAGCTGAAATCATTACTCCAGAATTCAAAGATTATAACAATGGGGCTTATAAAATGATGGGCGTCTATGCCAAAAAAGCCCGTGGTATGTTAAGTCAATTTATTATCCAAAATAAAATAAATAACCCTAAGTTCATTCAGGACTTTAGCGAAGCAAATTATAAATTTAACAAAAAAATGAGCCAAGGCAATACTTGGGTTTTTACACGCAAAAACAAACCGACGAAATGAAACATAGAAAGTTGCAGCCACTAAGACGGCTACTGCCTTTCTTACAACCCTATAAAAGTGTGATTTTTCTCGCCCTGTTGGCATTAACCATCGCTGCGTTGGCCACCCTAACCATCCCTTTCACTGCACGTTATATGATCGATTCGGGTTTTTCCAAAATTCAGGCTGAAGCGATTGATCAGTATTTCTGGGCTTTATTTTTGGTTGCGGTGGTATTGGCTGTTGCTACCGCCATACGGCATTATTTAGTTTCCTGGTTAGGTGAACGCGTGGTTGCCGATGTGCGGCTAGCAGTTTATCGTCATGTGATCAGCATGAGTCCAATATTTTTTGAAACGACTCGCACAGGCGAAGTATTATCACGCCTGACCACCGACACCACATTAATACAAAGTGTTGTGGGTAGCACCGTATCAATGGCTTTACGCAGTATTTTTATGTTCGCCGGGGGATTACTAATGCTGGTCATCACCAGTCCCCAGCTCACCGCCTGGATTGTGCTATTAGTGCCGATGATTTTATTACCCATTGTGGTATTTGGGCGCTTGGTACGTCGTCTGTCTCGCGCCAGCCAAGACGCAGTAGCCGATACCAGTTCTTATGCCGAAGAAACGCTGAATGCAGTGTCCATCGTCCAAGCCTTTACTCACGAAAAACGAGCTATTGAAAAATACGGCAACACCGTTGAAAGTGCTTTCGAAACGGCAAAAAAACGCTTACGCGCACGTTCGTGGTTAACAGCCCTGGTTATTTTATTCGTTTTTAGTGGTACGATATTACTCTTGTGGCTGGGCGCGCAGGCCGTTATTGCTGAAACCATGACCGCCGGTGAACTCAGCCAATTTGTACTGTATGCTATTCTTGTTGCCAGTTCTGCCGGGGTGTTAAGTGAAGTGTGGGGAGAATTACAACGCGCCGCAGGGGCAACGGAACGATTAATGGAATTACTGCATATTGAAGCGGTGGTTAAATCGCCAAAGAGACCCGTCTCTCTGCCGGTGCCATTACAAGGTTCCATCACTTTTGATGCTCTCAAATTTTATTATCCTTCCCGACCTCAGCAACCCGCAATAAAAAAATTTTCATACCATATTAAAGCAGCACAGACCATTGCTCTGGTCGGGCCGTCCGGAGCAGGGAAGAGCACAATTTTTCACTTGTTACTGCGTTTTTATGATCCCCAACAGGGACAAATAAAAATTGACGGTGTCCCTATCCACCAACTTAAGCTAGAAAACCTGCGACGCAATATTGCTTTGGTGCCACAAGATACTGTGATATTTTCAGAGAATGCACTGGAAAATATCCGCTATGGTCGGCCTGAGGCCAGCAATGATGAGGTATTAGCCGCAGCGCGCCTGGCTCATGCCCATATATTTTTATCACAACTGCCCCAAGGCTATCAAACTCACTTGGGAGAACGCGGCGTACGTTTATCCGGTGGCGAACGACAACGTATTGCCATCGCACGAGCCGTGCTAAAAAACCCACCGATATTATTGCTTGACGAGGCAACCAGTGCCCTGGATGCCGAAAGTGAACGTGAGGTACAACTGGCATTAAATGCCCTGGCAAAAGGACGTACCACCCTGGTCATCGCTCACCGCTTGGCAACGGTGCTCAATGCAGATAACATCCTGGTTATTGATCAAGGACAAATCGTCGCCAGCGGAACACATGAAACATTGATCAAAAAAGCAGGGCTGTATAAAAAACTTGCTGAGTTACAATTTTCTGTAAGCTAATATTCCGCATTGTAGTTTATGTTATTTTATATTATTAATTATTACCTGGATCCTGCAAGTGTGGGCACTTACAGAACCTAGGAAATTACACATAAACCGGACAAAACATGAGCACAGACAAACAAAACACGGGCTTGTTAGCCTGGATCGAGAGAACAGGGAATCGCCTGCCCTCCCCTGCCATGCTGTTTTTTGTCGCGGCCATCTTCATTATGCTGCTGTCTCAAATAGCGGCTCTATTTGAATGGCAAGTCACCAAAACAGTTATGGGGGCAGACGGTGCACAACGAGAGGTCATCGTCCATGCCGTCGGTTTGCTCAATAGCGAAGGGATTTGGTGGGCCTTGAGCAATATGGTCAGCAATTTCATGTCTTTTCCACCATTAGGTCTGGTCTTAGTCGCGATGTTAGGTATCGGTGTGGCGGAACGCAGTGGCTTGGTGGCAGCGCTGTTACAAGTCACTGTGGGTAAAACACCAGCGATGCTTTTAACCCCAACGGTCTTTTTTCTGGGGGTGATGTCCTCACTGGCTCTGGATGCGGGGTATGTGGTCTTGCCCCCCCTGGCTGCGGCTCTCTATCTGGCACTGGGTCGCTCACCCTTAGTCGGTATTGCGACGGCGTTTGCCGGTGTCTCGGCCGGCTTCAGTGCCAACCTGTTTGTTACCGGCCTCGATCCTCTGTTAGCCGGTTTCACTCAAGCGGGTGCGCAACTCATTGATGAAACTTACGTGGTCAGCGCTGCGGCTAATTGGTGGTTTATGATCGCCTCGACGCTGTTGATTACCTTGGTCGGTTGGTGGGTTACAGCACGTTGGGTCGAGCCTCGAATGCGTAACGTAGCTTATGAAATTCCAGCCGGTATCCAGGTAAGTAAAAACACATTAAGAAATACGGAAGACACTGCCCGCGGGCTTAAATGGGCCGCCGTAAGTTTTGGCGGTGCGTTGATTTTATTTTTGCTATTAATTCTGCTGCCCGATGCCCCTTTGTATGGCCAGGGCAAAACCTTTGATCGCTGGATTGAAGCCATTGTGCCCTTAATTTTGATTGGTTTTTTACTGCCCGGTATCGCCTTCGG
>JAADHS010000268.1 GCA_013151745.1 Gammaproteobacteria bacterium
CGCCACGCGCGGATGATCAGAGTCTACGGGGTTGGCTGACGTTGTGGGCAGCAGCAGGGTGAACGATAAGGCAATAAAAAAGGCAAACTTGCCCATAAGGTTTTTCATAAGTCAGCATCCTTTCGATATGTCATTGTTTTTGTTTTATTTCGACGTTTTAATAAGTAAGAAGCCGTTATAATAGCTGTTTTTTTGTAAAGCGCAAACTGGGCAGAATTGGACTTGCTCATGGCTTGCGTTAACATATGCGTTTTATAAGCTGAATTTATTTGGCTAAAATTAGGGAAGGTAGCGGTTAGATTATGTTGCGGATTCACAATAGTCTGAGTGGTAAAAAAGAAGTTTTTAAGCCGATTTTGTCACCCAAAGTTAAAATATATGTTTGCGGGATGACGGTGTATGACTATTGTCATATCGGGCATGCCAGAGTACTGGTGGTGTTTGATATTGTGACTCGTTATTTGCGATGGCGTGATTATGATGTCACTTACGTGCGTAATGTCACTGATGTGGACGACAAAATTATTGCTCGTGCCACTGAAAATGGTGAAGACATGCGTGCTTTAACCACGCGTTTTATTAAAGCCATGCATGAAGATGCTGAAGCATTAGGTGTGTTGCCGCCGGACCAGGAGCCGCTGGCAACGGAATATATGGATGATATTATTCATATGGTTTCGACTTTAATCGATAAAGGTTTCGCTTACTCTGCACCCAATAATGATGTCTATTATCAGGTTCGGAAATTTGATGCTTACGGCAAGCTGGCACGTGAAACTCTAGATGATCAACGCGCTGGAGCACGGGTAGACGTTAATTCCAATAAAAAAGACCCGTTGGACTTCGTCTTATGGAAAGCCGCCAAAGAAGGGGAACCTGCGTGGGACTCTCCATGGGGGCGAGGGCGACCAGGTTGGCATATTGAATGCTCGGCGATGTCGACGCGTTGCCTGGGAAATCATTTTGATATTCATGGTGGCGGTATGGATCTCAAATTTCCGCACCATGAAAACGAAATAGCACAAAGCGAAGCGGCGACGGGTGAGTCTTTTGTCAACGTCTGGATGCACAATGGCTTTGTCCAGATTGATGATGAAAAAATGTCTAAATCCTTGGGAAATTTTTTTACAGTACGAGAAGTGCTCAAACAATATCGGCCCGAAGTCATACGCTATTTTATCATCAGCAGCCATTATCGCAGCCCTTTAAACTATGCAACAGAAAACCTTGAACTGGCGACCGGCGCGTTAGAGCGTTTTTACTTGGCATTGCGTGATGTCGATCTCACCGTATCTTCTTCAGTTTCGGAACAGGATGCACATTTTACTTCACGTTTTATTGAAGCAATGAATGATGATTTCAACACACCTGAAGCACTTTCAGTGTTGTTTGATTTGGTGCGTGAACTGAATCGTGCCAAAATAGCAGATGATAAAAATAAGCAACAGAGTCTAGCGATTATGCTGCGGCAATTGGCCGAACCACTGGGTATTTTGCAAGGTGAGCCCGACGCTTTTCTCAAGGGTGAGCGCCGCAGCGGTGAAGATGCGTTGTCAGATGCTGATATCGATGAGCTTGTCACTCAGCGTAATACCGCCCGTAGTACTCGCAATTGGGTGGAATCAGATCGTATTCGTGATCAGTTAACCGAGCTGGGTATTACTCTGGAAGATAATGCCAGTGGAACTCGCTGGCGTAAGGGCTGAGTTAATGTGCGGACTCTGTTTTTTTACTGCGCGGTGTCTTTGAGGTCATTATTAGAATGAAACTTTTTGGGGTTTTTTGATGAGGCGAAAAAATAGGTAAAAATATATGCATCAAATATGCTTTTATGTTCCGGAGTCACATCTTGAGAAAGTTAAAACGGCGCTTTTTGAGGAAGGGGCAGGTCAATTGGGCTCCTATGATTCTTGTTGTTGGGAGACCGAAGGCATGGGTCAATTCAGGCCACTGAAAGGCAGCATGCCTTATATTGGTGAAAATAATGTAATCGAAAAAGTCAGAGAATTTAAGGTAGAAATGATGTGCCAAGACAGCTGTCTTGTTTCTGTACTGAAAAAATTAGTAGAAATACATCCATATGAAGTGCCTGCGTACAGTGTATACCGCGTCAATACAATCAAAGATTATCTGGATGAATAAGTGGCTGAAATGCCGGCTAGGTGTTTATGCTTTTGGTTAGCTCACAAGTCGAAACCACCACAATTCAATTCAGTTTACTTCTTCGTTTCAATTGACGTTCTCTAAAGTGTTTATCTTGTAAGCCAACGTTGACTTTGGCCTCCAACGTTCGATAAATAACTTCTGTTCCATTTTGAAAGTTTATGATCTTAACTTCATCCCAAACCCATACGTTGTCTAATACAAGCCAAGTATAGTTTATCGATTTAATTTTTTTACCCTCTTTTTTATCATAATAAGTAGTGTCAACGGCACTACAATCTGATTCGTTTCGTTGTTTTTTATAGCGCGTTATCCATTTCTGGTAGATAGATTGACTGTTTCGGGGTCGTGTTTCAACCGTATAATAGGTCGCTTCGCCATGTTGATCCGTTGCAATTAAGTGATGCTGGTCTTCCTCTCTATCTCGAATGCGAAGATCATCATCAGTAAAGCCCCAAGTGGCGTCTTTCGGGTTTCGTTGCGCGACACGCCGGACCATTCGTAATTCTGGAAGATAGACCCACTGCTCCGGCGCTCTTTGCACACTAGAGATATAGGACCATCTTAGAAAATTAATTCCCACCTGTTCTGCTGGAGCAAGCGTATATAAAATGCTTTTATCTTCTAGTTGGCCTTTTCCACGGTAATCTTTCCATAAACGTAGATATTTACCTTGTAAAACCCGGCCACCATTATTTTTCAAAATAATTTCTAATTTCGCACGTTGATCCTTGCCCTGATTTTTATAATAACAAGCATTAATAATTTCATTTACGCTTAAATTCACATTCGTTTCACTGGCAACGGTCTCTGTGACTATGAAAAATAAATAAGCACATGCCCAAAAAATGACTTTATTAATCAATCGGAAGCTCAAAAATTTTGAGTTCATGCTGAAATTTATTTCCAATAAATAACTAAAATACAGTAAGTTATGCCTATAATCGGATAATTGTGTTTAAATTATCTCTGCAAGCTTTATTTTTTATTCTTGAAGCTCTATAATATAATTAGTGTTACAGTCATTAGGTTTATTGCTGGCGATATATTGTAGTAGCGGCACGAACGCCTCTACAATTAAGCGGATTGATATAAATGAAAACACATCCAGGCGGTTTTTGTGCTGTTTTGATCTTTATGGTAAGTATGGCCAGCTATGCTGGTTCATCTGACATAATAGCTCAACAAACTACAGCTTGGGCGCAGCAAAATTTACAAGATGGCCATGTTATAGATAATCAAACTGGCTCTCCTCAAACGACACTCGTTATTCCCAAAAAAAATTCGACAATAATGACCAATTTTGACTGGGAAGAATCAAGAAAGTCTCAATATGCGATCTATCGTTCTCAAGGCAAACGCTATTTTAAGGGTAAGGCTGGCTATATGCTGGAGGGCTTAGAAAAAGAGTTATGGGATATGCCTTTGCAAGAAGCAAAAAACACCTTAAATGAAAAAGGGTCGGTAGGTATTGGTGCCGGGTATCGGCTCAAAGACGGAACGAGTTTTGAGTTTGAATTCACTGTAAATAAACAAGATGAGCAACAATTGATATTCGGCTACCAATTCTAGTCATCAGCCTTCTCCACAAATAAATGTCCATCATTTTTCAATAATTATATTTTAGATGGCACAAAACAAACACCTGCTTAAACATAACATCGCAATCTTTAGCATCATGGCCGTTCTTGCTGGCTGTGGGTTGATCTACCAATATTTATTATCCCATTATGCCGGGCGTGTACTCGGTGCCATTGAAACGGTTATTTTTGCGATGATTGGCATTATGATCGTGGCAATGGGGATCGGTGCTTTTTTAGCACGGTACATTAAATGCCATTTCAGTGGTTTTGCCTGGCTAGAGTTGGCTATCGCACTGCTTGGTTCTACTTCAGTCCTGTTTATTTCAGGTGCCTTTGCTTTTACTCATAGTTTACCTGCGATTATTGGCGAAACATTCGGCATGCCTCCTGATCTTTTTCCTAGGGGCGGCCTCATTGGTGATATATTAAAACTCGTTGAATACCTTCCTTATGTCATCGGTTTTATATTAGGTATGATGATTGGCGCTGAAATACCGCTCATTGCCCGAGTACGAGAATCATTGTACGGTGAGCATGTTAAACACAACACTGGTGATATATATGGTATGGACTACATCGGTGCGGGCGTGGGTGCGGCGATATGGATCTGGTTACTCATCACAATCGAACCGACTGTGGCCGGAGCGCTGACAGCAATAGCTAATATTGGCATCGGCCTGCTTTTTTGTTTTCTCTACTATTCTCGAATTAAAGCGAAAGAAGTGCTTATTGTTGGGCATATTCTTGCAGGCAGTATTATTTATACTGTTGCAATTTACGGCCCCTCTTGGGATCAAGCCATGGAAGAAATTTTGTACCAAGATAAAGTGGTACATCACATGAACACTAAATATCAACGCATTGTATTAACGGAGCGGGTTATGGCACCTGACAAGCCGCCTCTTCTGACTTTTTATATCAATGGCCGAACTCAGTTTTCAGGAAATGATGAGCATATTTACCACGCGATGTTAACTTATCCTGCTCTTGCCGCTTCTGCCCGACAGGACAATATATTGGTGATTGGGGGTGGTGATGGCCTGGCTTTACGCGATATATTACGCTGGAACCCCAAAGAGGTGACGCTTATTGATCTTGACCCGATGATAGTTGATTTTTTTAGTACACCTTATGAAAAAGAAGGTGAGATTATTAACGAAGCCATTCTCAAGCTGAACGATTTTAGTTTCTCTGATCCACGCGTTAACCTTATTTTGGGCGATGCTTTTATAGAAGTTGATACGCTGCTCCAACAAAATAAAACTTTTGATACTATTATTGTTGATTTGCCCGACCCCAGTCATCCAGACCTTAATAAGCTTTACTCCACCCGTTTTTACGCAAAATTGCTGTTATTACTTACTGGAGATGGCGCAATCAGCATTCAATCCACATCGCCCTATCACGCAAAAAACACCTTTATCAGTATCGGGAAAACAGTTAAACATGCGGGGTTTGCTCATGTAGAACAATACCATCACAATGTACCTTCATTTGGCGAATGGGGCTGGACTATTGCAACCAAGATAGGGTTAACACCACGTCAACGCCTGGTGCGTCTCAAAGAGTTGCCCGTCAATGATCACTGGCTGAGCAGAGGAAAGTTGTTAGGCAGCTTTGAATTTGGAAAAAATTTTTTTATCGGACGAGAAAAAATAAAAATTAACCGCCTGGGGTCTGGCGTGATTTATCAATATCACTTAAACGACTGGCAAACAGAGCAAGGGATCAGCCACTGAGAGAGCAGAAGAGCTTGTCACCCAATCTCTTCTGCTGAAATTCAGTGTGCTGCCTATTCCTTAGTGACTGTTTTTACGCGGCAGACCGATTGCTGTTTTTGCTGGAACGAAATATAATTTCATTATCAGCGGTATCGACAATAATGGTTTCTCCAGCGCTAAATTGGCCGCTGAGAATCGCTTGTGCCAGAGGGTTTTCGATGCGCTGTTGCAAGGCTCGTTTCAAGGGGCGAGCACCGTATATCGGATCATAACCTGCATTGGCGATCAGCTCTAAAGCCGTTATACTCAGCTCCAGTCCTAAATCATGTTCTTGCAGGCGTTGACGTAAGCGATCAACTTGAAATTTTGCAATGCTGGCAATATGTGTTTTACCTAACGGGTGAAAGACGACGATATCATCGATACGGTTGATAAATTCGGGACGAAATTGGGTGCTTACAATGTCCATGACAGCCGCTTTCATCATGTCATAATTTTCTTCACCAGCCAGGTCCTGGATGACCTGGCTACCGAGGTTTGAGGTCATAATGATGACGGTATTGCGGAAATCAACAGTGCGGCCCTGGCCATCGGTCAAGCGACCATCCTCAAGGACTTGCAATAAGATGTTGAAGACATCAGGGTGTGCTTTTTCAATTTCGTCCAGGAGAATCACGGAATAAGGTTTGCGTCTGACAATTTCGGTAAGATAGCCGCCTTCCTCGTAACCAACATAACCCGGAGGCGCACCAATCAGACGTGCGACAGAATGTTTTTCCATAAATTCTGACATGTCAATACGTACCATGGCATCATCTGTATCAAATAAAAATGCAGATAAGGCCTTGGTGAGCTCTGTTTTGCCGACGCCGGTAGGGCCAAGGAACATAAATGAGCCATTGGGGCGATGGGGGTCAGATAAGCCGGCTCGAGTTCGTCTGATCGTATTAGAGACTGCCTGAATAGCTTCATCCTGGCCAACAACACGATGATGCAAGGCGGACTCCATGTTCAAGAGTTTTTCACGCTCGCCTTCCAGCATTTTGTTCACCGGGATGCCTGTCCACCTGGAGACAATTTCAGCGATTTCTTCGTCGGTGACTTTATTGCGCAGCAGCGTCATTTCCTGCTGACTTTGTTCGTCTATGGCCTTGAGTCTTTTTTCAAGCTCAGGGATACGACCGTACTGTAGTTCGGACATCTGGGTCAGGTCACTCGCCCGCCGAGCCGTTTCTAGCTCCAATCTGGCTTGATCCAGTTCTTCTTTAATGCTGACCGTACCTTGTACTGCCGCTTTTTCAGATTTCCAGATTTCATCCAGATCATTATATTCACGTTCTAGTTTGCTGATTTCACTATCCAGGTCGTTTAACCGTTTTTTTGATGCGTCGTCTTTTTCTTTTTTTAAGGCTTCGCGTTCGATTTTAAGTTGAATGAGGCGGCGATCCAGTCTATCCATTTCTTCTGGTTTAGAATCGATTTCAATACGGATACGGCTGGCTGCTTCGTCAATTAAGTCGATCGCTTTATCGGGTAATTGTCGATCACTGATGTAGCGATGTGACAGTGTGGCGGCACTGACTATGGCAGGGTCGGTGATTTCTACACCATGGTGGAGTTCATAGCGTTCTTTTAGTCCGCGTAATATGGCAATTGAATCTTCAACTGAAGGTTCTGTGACCAATATTTTTTGAAAGCGGCGCTCAAGCGCAGCATCTTTTTCAAGATGCGTGCGATATTCATCCAATGTCGTGGCTCCCACACAGTGCAGTTCACCGCGCGCCAGGGCGGGTTTCAACATGTTACCCGCGTCCATCGCACCTTCTGCTTTGCCCGCGCCGACCATGGTATGAATTTCGTCAATAAACAGGATGACTTGTCCTTCCTGCTTGGCCAGGTCACTGAGTACTGCTTTAAGGCGCTCTTCAAAATCTCCGCGAAATTTAGCGCCGGCGATCAGTGCTCCCATATCCAGGGATAATAATCGTTTGTCTTTGAGTACTTCGGGTACTTCGTGATTAATAATGCGTTGAGCAAGTCCTTCAATAATTGCCGTTTTACCGACGCCGGGTTCGCCTATGAGTACGGGGTTGTTTTTAGTTCGTCGTTGTAATATCTGAATCGTTCGGCGTATTTCTTCATCGCGGCCAATAACGGGATCCAGTTTTCCTGCTTCCGCTCTGGCGGTGAGGTCAATCGTGTATTTTTCCAGAGCCTGTCGTTGTTCTTCTGCGTTGGGGTCGTTAACCGATTGACCTCCACGCATTTTCTGAATGGCCTCTTCAAGTTTGTTGGCGGTGAGATTTTCTTTTTTGAGCAAATCACCCAGTATGCCCCGATCGTCGAGTGCGGCAATTAAAAAAAGTTCACTGGATATATATTGATCCTGTCTGTCTTGAGCCAGCTTGTCGGTCATGTTCATTAACCGTATCAAGTCATTTGACAGATGGATGTCACCTGCGGCTCCTTGGACAGAGGGCATTTGCGTTAATGCAGAATCTAGAGCGGCTTTAAGTCGGTTCACATTAACCTGAGACTGGCTTAGTAACGATATGGCTGAGCCATCTTGCTGACTAAGCAAGCTGGCCATAAGATGAATAGGTTCAATAAACTGATGATCCCGCCCGATAGCCAGTGATTGAGCATCCGCCAAGGCCGCTTGAAATTTGCTGGTTAGTTTGTCCATTCTCATTTTATATATGCCTCTTTAAAAAAACCTCTCGATATTATTTATATGGGGGAGGGGAGGTCTCATTTCAAGGTTTTTTTAATTATTGACCTCTGCCGATGCCATAATATACGAAGCCTTCATTTTCAAGAAAATCTGGGTCGTAGAGATTGCGACCATCGAAAATAACGGCAGCAGCAAGTCTGGATTTGATTAGATCAAAATCGGGGCTGCGGAAGGTTTTCCATTCGGTCATGACGATGAGTGCGTCGGCTTGACTCAGAGCCGCTTCAGGATCGGCAACGAGCTTGAGATCCTCTCTTTCACCATAAATTCGCTGTGTTTCTTCCATGGCTTCCGGGTCATATGCCTGGACTTTGGCCCCTTGTTGCCAAAGTGCTTCCATGAGTACTCGTGCTGGTGCGGCTCGCATGTCATCGGTATTAGGTTTGAATGACAAGCCCCATAATGCAAAAGTTTTCCCGTCGAGTTGACCTTTGTAATGTTGGCTTATTTTCTGAAAAATTCTCTTCTTTTGTCTGTTATTGACAGACTCAACCGCTTGTAGTAATTCTGCATCATAGCCGAGTTCTTTTGCCGTTCTTTCCAAAGCCTGGACATCTTTAGGGAAGCAAGAGCCACCATAACCGCAGCCGGGATAAATGAAGTGATAACCAATACGCGGGTCGCTACCCATGCCAAGGCGTACCTGCTCAATATCGGCACCTAAGTGTTCGGCCATGTTGGCCAATTCATTCATGAAACTTATTTTTGTCGCTAACATCGCATTGGCTGCATACTTGGTCAGCTCTGCTGAACGAATATCCATAATAACCAGTCGATCACGGTTGCGATTGAACGGTGCATAAAGTGCTCTTAAAAGCTCCGTTGTTCTTGGGTTGTCTGTACCGAGGACGATACGATCGGGTTTCATGAAATCTTCAATCGCGGCCCCTTCTTTTAAAAATTCAGGGTTGGACACGATATCAAACTCTACTGAGGCGTTACGTGTCTTTAGCGTTTCTGATATTTTGTTTCGTACTTTGTCTGCTGTTCCCACGGGTACCGTGGATTTGTCGACAATGATTTTATAGTCCGTCATGCGTTGGCCTATGGTTTGGGCGACGGCCAGTACATATTGTAGATCTGCCGAGCCATCTTCGTCGGGCGGGGTTCCCACGGCAATAAATTGAAACAAACCATGTTCTACAGCCTGATCCATATCAGTGGTAAATTTGAGTTTTCCTGACGCGGCGTTGCGTTGTACCATTTCATCCAGTCCCGGCTCGAAAATCGGAACCTTGCCCTTGTTTAGCATCTCAATTTTACGTTCGTCTACATCAATACAAAGCACGTCATTACCCACCTCGGCCAAGCAGGCGCCGGTGACCAAACCAACGTAGCCCGATCCGTAAATGCTTACTTTCATAATATAGTTTTCCTTAAGATTAAATGAATTCGAAACAGGTCAATAATTGCCGGTAACAATAGCAGAAAACACGGGTATCGTCATCAGCGGTGCTTTTTTCACTTGTTGACGCCTAATACCTGAAAACGAGTCAGTTGAGAGGCTTATTTTTATCTTTATCTTCAATTTTTATGGGTACAGGTTATGGCTTTTGATGTTGTTGGTTTGCCAGCTTTGTATCGAGACAAAAGCATTTTTATCCTTTCATTATATATCTGTATTGAAAAAATAAAGATGAAGCAATCAGGGAGATGATAAACAGAACTTTTATATGGTGGACAGCCTTCCTGAGGTGGCAACTGAATAAAGAATATCCCGGGCTGCGCTGAATTTTTTATTCGTAGGCTGAACGAATGTTATAACTTTATAAGTACGTATTATTTTATATGTCGCCTTAAGAAGACAAGAAGGCGATAAAGATCCATGTGTGAGGGGCATAAAAAAAGAGTTTGTATAGCAATAATTAGCGGACTTTTAAGTGCTTTTTGTCTGAAATATCATTGATATCCAGAGTGTATAGAAATAGCGACGATAATGGATTTCATACTTGAAATCAGGGGTAGGCGACATACTACCTTCGTTTGAATCATGTTATACTACTTTTTTCTTTACTGTTTTGGCTTGTGCTGTACTTGGGTTTCCTTGATGCTTCATTTCTTGCAAGATAGATTCGCCATTTTTGCTCCGCTACCTCAGAGGTTTTGTGGTGTTTGATATCAATATTATCACTTTTTTATTGTGCTTTTTGGTGACGGCGACCTTGATCTACATATTAAAGCCGAGTGCCATTTACTTGGGTTTAGTTGATCGCCCTGATAAGCGTAAACACCATCAAGGTGAGATTCCATTGGTGGGTGGTCTGGGTATTTTCTCTGGTTTTCTTATTACGAGTGTTGTGTTGGGGCTTGTTGATCAAAGCATCGTTGCTTTTTTCGTGGGTAGTTTGATACTTATTATTGTTGGCGTGGTCGATGATTTTCGCGAACTGTCTTCAACAGTTCGTTTTATAGCACAAATCAGTGCTGCAAGTATCATGATATTTTTGGGGGGTGGGGTGCTGTTGGACTTTGGTGCCTTGACTTGGAATGGCTCGTTATTTTCTTTGGGTTTATTTGCCATTCCGTTGACTATTTTTGCAACGGTTGGTGTTATTAATGCCGTTAATATGTCCGATGGCATTGATGGTTTGTCCGGTAGTTTAGTGTTGATGACCTTAGCTGGTCTGGTCATCGTGACCCTTGTTGAACAAAGTTATGCAGAATTGCAACTTTTGCTGGTGTTAATAGCGGCAGTAATTGCATTTCTTTGTTTTAATTTTCGCTTTCCCTGGCGAAAAAAAGCGGGTGTATTTATGGGTGATGCCGGTTCTATGTTTTTAGGGTTTGCTATTACCTGGTTTTTTATCCAGCTAACACAAGGTAGTGATAAGGTCGTTGCACCTGTTACTGTCTTATGGTTTTTGGCGATCCCTCTATTTGATACCGTGGGTATTATGCTGCGTCGTCTCTTAAAAGGCATGTCGCCTTTTGCCGCAGATCGAGAGCATTTTCATCATGTCTTATTGCTTGCAGGCTTTAGCGTAGCGCAATCCGTATTGATTATGAGCGGTCTTGCCGGTGTTGGCGTTGTGATTGGTTTGACTGGCGAGTATTTGCATCTTCCTGAAATGCTGATGTTTGTTTTGTTCTTATTGCTGTTTGGCGCCTATTTTTATGGCATGCGTCATGCATGGAAAGTGATGCGCTTTTTGAAACGTTCAATCTGTAGAAGAAGACACAACAAAGAGCGACGCCAACTAAACCAGGGAGTCGTAAACGAACGACGAACTAAAGATCGGCGCATGACATCACTACAGTGTAAGGTCAATGATCGCCGTGAGGTTTGCAGGAAAGAAGGAGTGGTAAAGTAGCTGAATAATTTACCTGTAAAATCCTATGTAACTCTCTGAATTAGTTGTTTTTTATTATAGGTAGGGTACGATTTGGTTTAGGAGAAGGTAACAAAGCATGGCGGTCATATCTCAGAATTTTTTTTATAGCGCTCAAAACCAATACTTCATGAGTAAGAAAAAAAAAGAGGTGCGTAAAACTCTGGAACAGCAGTATTGGCAGTTAGTTGAGCAATATCGAGCGAAAAAACGGCAACTAAATGCGTTTGAAATGGATCAAGAAGCTGTTTTTATGGCTTTAATTAAAGCGGCAGATGGGTTAAGAGACGCATATAGCTTATTGGCTAAAAATAATACTTCTGGTGTGTCTGCTCTGCTAGATAAAGCAACATTAGAGCTCAAACATCTTGATGTTTTGAAATACGGAGAGCAGACACAAGATCTTCTTCCTGAGCTTGAGCAACAAACGGTCAATACTTTTTTTCCGATGTCGGTGAGTGAAGAAACCGTGGATATTATGCCTGAACGAAAGATTATTGACCATGTTGAATCCTCAAACGCGATACTCAGTACTGACGTTTTAATTTCGGCGAGTCGAGGTTTATTGATGTCCGGAGTTCTGACAAATAACGAGGAAAATATATCTGATTCTATAGAAAAAGTTGATGTGAAACAATTTGATCATATTGATGATAATGAAACTATAGAGCAAGAAAGCGATCAAAATTTTCTGACGCTCGATCATGACGATTTTGTACCGTTTGTTGATTTGGGTGATGAAAAGAGCAAATCAACGCAAGATGAAAAAGCACTTTTTCAATTGCAGGCGCTGGGAAATATTAATATATCCGAAAACCCGGGTATGCTGCGTAAATCAAAAATAGAAGAAACGAGACGTTTTTTTTCTAGAGCCAAAAAACAAAAAATAATGAGTATTCGTATCGGCGTATTGGCTGCCCGGCAACAAATTGAAAATTTTTTTTCCACCTTGGGAGGACGAAAAATTGAGTTCTATTTGGAAAACGGGGGAGTTGAAAATGATGTCTTGTTCTGGCGAGTGGCTCTCTCACCAAAACTTATGCTTTATGTTGTAGGGTTACCTAATAGCCATTGGGAAAAGAATAGAGAACGTGATTTACTATTGGCAGAATTGAGCTTTATTACTTTATTAACCGAAAAACGGGCGGAACTTACTGCCGAAGAAGACCTGGCAAAAAATGAAATACAAGATTTATGTGGATCAAATAAGCTACGATTGCGTGGTCCTTTTCATCAAA
>JAADHS010000236.1 GCA_013151745.1 Gammaproteobacteria bacterium
TGGCGCATTTTTTGCCATGGCGACAAAGCAAAAATGATGGCGGAAAAGCGGGATGGTCGTTGATCCCGGCCAACATTTTT
This sequence comes from Gammaproteobacteria bacterium, assembly GCA_013151745.1. GTDB lineage: Bacteria > Pseudomonadota > Gammaproteobacteria > JAADHS01 > JAADHS01 > JAADHS01. The sequence goes on from JAADHS010000236.1 coordinate 81, forward strand.
TTTCGGAACGGAAAACGCCCGCCCACAAACAGCACAACTCAAGACCCGGTACCCGTCACTCATGCTGTCACATAACGACCTGCATCAGCAGCGGTGCCAATGAACTTGCAGAAGAAAACGCCACGCTTCCCGCCGTCTGCTGAATGCTTTCGTTAGCAGTTTTTTAACTTATTTCCTGATGTTACCTACAGCTCTCTATGCTCAGTAAGAAGCTTTAGGCCCTCAAGAATTTCATACATTCTTTTCTCTGACACCTGGCCAATTTTTTCAACTAAATCGTTTTTATTTACCGTGTAAATTTGTGAAATATTTACAACACTTTTTTTGGGTAAGTTTGCTTCACCTTTGTTGAGCGGAACATTTCCTGGGGCTTTAGCTCTTTTTAAATTCGAAGTTAAAGAGCAGACAACAACAGTATTAATATTGCTTGAATTGAATATATTGTTTTGAATTACAATATGTGGATGCCTATAGCCAGGTTCAGACCCGCTTGGTTTTCCTAGGTCTACCCAATAAATTTCACCTTGTTTTGCTACCATATTTCTCGCCCCACAATTTTGCGATGTTTTCTATGCATGGCTTTTGAAACCGTCTTTTCTTCCTCTTTTGGTGAATCGCAATAAGCCGCATTAAGTTGGGCAAGTAGCATTTTGTTTTCTTGCTTTTTTAAATAATCTTTGACAGCAAGGGTAAACAACTTGCTGCGTGACACATGTAAATCATTGGCTAGTTGGTTGACTTGATTGAATAAATTCTTTTCTAATGATATTGCAGTTTTTACACTGGGCATTTAGGCGCCTCCATAAATAATATTGGCATATGTTATACCTAACACTATCTATCTTTATTTGACTTTTGTCAATACCTTAATTCGTACTATACGGTTCCTTGCTGGTGGTAGTTTTTCAGGATAATCATCGGCGCGCTGACGTATTTCCTGATTAACGCTCCCACCTTTTCCACGAGGGCTTTGATTCCCTCGGCTGATGGCTTGATGTGCAGTTTCCGGCCATGTTTGCGGAAGGTTTTCCGGACATGGTGAAGGGCTGAACACACCAAGTTAGTAAGTTTGGGGCGTGGGGCGTCCCGTATTTCTTACGCATTTATATATTCACAGTCCCAGAATAAGCCTCAACTTAAGCGGCTGTTTTCACATCATTAAAAAAGAAGATTTCAGTTGCAGAGCGCGTTGCAACTGAAAAAATTAAGGGATGATTACTTGTGGAGACAGGGGACGTCCCGCATTTCCCGAAGACGAAATCCGGAACCAGCGCATCACTTCGCACAATGCACCGTGCTGATAAGGAAGTTAAAATTTCTCATTTTAGCCGTCCACAGGGGGGCTTTTTTCCTTGACAATCAGAGGCCATCTAGATGTTAAATGGCTCTTTTGTAAAGTAGTTACCTATCTTTCGCAGCCTTCTGTAAAATATCGACAACAGCATTTATGATATTGTTGAATGCAATGGCATTGAGCCTGCCAACCTCTGTTTCCAGCAAGGAGCTGTTGGCAGTGAAAAGCTTGGTTGGTCTTGCGTAGCTCAACCTATGCAAGGATCCTGTTGTAAAATCACCATTGGTAATCTGGATGGCTCTCGGATCGGCATAGGGATTGCTGGTTACTTGACAAAGAATTCAATCATCTCGACCAACAGAGGCAAGGATGACTGCGGGACGGAGCTTTGAGGATAAAGATCTGAAAAAGGGAATTTGACGAGTACTACCGAACTTTCTGAAGGTAAGACCATGCCACCTCCTCCTCTGGACGATTCCAATCTTCAGAAAGAATTGCCTCGCTTAGGAGAGCTGTTTCACTGATGACGTCCGATCTTTCATCAAGAATCGTAACTATCGCTCGACAAGGTGAACTCAGGCGAACAGGTTTCTTCAGACGAACCTCACCATACACAAGCTAACCTTATTCGTTGGGCGTAGGGTCCACTCCCTTGATCATCACAAGAAACGCCCGTACAGGATCATACATCATTTTGTTCGCTCTCCCTGCGATGATCACGCCCGCTCCATGTAAATAGTGTTCTTCATTAAGGGTACCAAGGCGGGCCCTTAGCACATCTTTTCCCCGGTCCCATTTCGCTTCCAATTTCGCGTTGTCCAGGTCTTCAGCGGAATCGATACCGGCACGTCGAAGCGCGATGCCGTAAAGTGGAAATAGCCACCACAGCAGGCCGCGATCGGGACGTGACTTGCCAAAGTCCATTATGGAAAGGCTCCCGCCGGGCCGAATCAGGTCCACTGTTCGGTTCAGCGCCGCCTCCAGATCGTAGACAATGCCAAGGCACCATATCGCAATTGCCGCATCGACAGGTCCTGGCACACCATCAAGGCGCGCGGCATCACCATGAATAAGTTCAACGTTCGACCATCCCTCCGCCCGAATTCGTCGACGCGCTTGCTCCAGCATACCCTCTGAGTAGTCCACCCCAATGATCTTGCCGCGCTCCCCAATCCGCTCAATGAGCAACGGAAAGTTGCGACCGGTACCACAGCCGACATCAAGCACGGTGGCGCCATCGAGGTCGCCGAGTAAGTCAATCGCATACCCACGATACGCCTCAAGCTTAAGGATTCGTCCAAACACAATGTCGGTTAATCGATCATAGTAGCGTGCAGCACCATCATAGTTTCGAGTCACATCACGTAATTGCATCGTTATCCTCCCGACTGCGCCAACGGGCTGCTCAGGGGCGGCGCGCTTTTTGGCGTCCTCTGCAGGAGCGTTATGTAATTATAGTGTGTTATGTTCTTGTCCTGTGTAGTTCAATAGGGAGAACAGTTTGAAAATTAACAAAATCTTTATCAGTGGTTAAAATAGGCATCTTATGGCGATTAGAAGTTGCACAGATAAGAAAATCCGTATTTGACCCCTGAATACCTTTTTTTCTGGCAGTATTGAAATACTCAGCTGCTAATTCGTAATCTTCTGTTTTTATATCTATCTGTTCAAATGCCCGAAGGTGATCTCGGAGAAGATTGAATTGTTTTTTTGATTTTATGCCACTCAATAGCTCTTGGCGGACCGGACCTATGAGCTGGGCACGGACTTCTTTTATCAGTTCTTTTAGCTCGCTAACGTATTCATTTTCTATGGATTCTTTTCTACTAAGAGCTAATGACCACACGCACGTATCAACTATGATTTTCATTTTATGGACCTTTGTTTTTTGTAATCATAATCGTGGTCGTATTCTATTGAGTTAAATATATTAAAAATCTCAGACTGTTTACGTCTTTGAATATATTCTTGCAGAGCTTCAGTAACAGCCCCCTTTTTGGTGCGATGTTTGCCTAAATTTTTTGCCTCTTCAATCAGCCAGTCGTCAATAGCGAGATTGGTTGCCATGCGTACGCCTCCTTATTTTTCACACATCAACATAATACTTTTAGTGTGTAGTGTCAATCCGACATTGGGGTCAAGTCCATTCTTGACTTTTTTAATATTAATGATATGGATTGTTGTTATGGCCAGACCATTACGAATAGAATACCCCGATGCTTGGTACCACGTCATGAACCGTGGAAGACGTGCGGA
>JAADHS010000044.1 GCA_013151745.1 Gammaproteobacteria bacterium
CGAATCAAGGCCAGGGGATAGGCTGAGCGCTGGCCTACTCGTAAAAACTGACCCAATCGAGTACCAAAACGGTGTTGCAAATGTTGTAAAAACTCGGTCTCTTCCATTTGTAACAAGCGGTTTACATCGGCTGGTTTTACCGTCCAGACCAAAGAACAGCGATCCTCACCCAAAGGCAGCAAGGCGATCGGGCCAGTATCGGTAAACCGTTCATAGGCCACATAGTTATGGGGTAACTCTGTAGATACGTTAGCGATCAGCGCGGATTGTTCGTATTCCCGTCGCTCGATTGTAATATTGGACAGTTCGCGCAAACGGGACATCGCGCCATCAGCTCCGACAACCAAGGGCGCGGTAATTTGTCGAGGCTCATTGTTTTGCTCGTAAGTCACGACCGCATGCGTTTGCTTGACGGTGATGGCTGACAGTTGCGCAGGAGTAATCAGGTCGATATTTTCATAGGCCGCAATGAGTTCTGATAAGACACTACCGATAATGTGATTTTCTACCACATAGCCCAAAGCATCCACTCGACTGTCACGCCGATGCAATCTTGTTACGCCGAAATATCCTCGGTTTGAAATATGTATATGGTGTATGGGGGTCACTTGTGGAGACAAGGTTTCCCACAAACCCATACCTGAAAAAACCTGGCGCGAACCGTATGCCAAGGCAATGGACCGATCATCATAACTGGGTTGACCAGGAGAACCAAAAGGATGCGCTTCGATGATGCCAATACGCAAGGGCTGCGCTCGCAGTGCGCTGGCGAGTGTGGCGCCCACCATGCCACCGCCTACAATAATTAAGTCATAATCGTATGTCATGGCCACATCGTCCTCCATTCCTAAGCGGAATTCATAAGACGTTCAATTTCCGCAATCTTTTTGGGTACACCTCGTGATAATACTTCACAACCCTGAGAGGTGACTAAAATGTCATCCTCAATTCTCACTCCAATATCCCACCATTTTTTTGCAACCCCTTGTTCACCCGCAGCAATATATAAGCCGGGTTCCACCGTGAGTACCATTCCCGGCTCAAATTTACGCCATTTTCCATCTACGCGATAATCACCGACATCATGCACGTCCAGACCTAACCAATGCCCGGTGCGATGCATATAAAAACGTCGATAAGCTTTCTTTTTAATTAATGCTTTGACTTCGCCTTTGAGTAAACGCAGTGCCACTAAACCCTGAGTCAACACTTTTACCGCGATATCATGGGGCACATTCCACGCAACACCGGGACGTATTTTTGCGATCGCCGCTTCTTGGGCTTTTAACACTAATTCATAAATTGCGCTTTGCGTCGGGCTAAAACGTCCATTAACGGGAAAGGTGCGAGTAATATCAGCAGCATAGGTTCCCCATTCTGCCCCCGCGTCAATTAGAACTAAATCGCCATCTTTTAATATGGACTTGTTTGTTATGTAATGTAACACACAGGCGTTGGCGCCCCCGCCGACAATAGAGCTATAGGCCGGTGCTTCTGCGCCCTTGCGTTTAAATTCATAAAGTAATTCCGCCTCAAGTTCATATTCATACATCCCGGGTTGGCATTTTTTCATCGCCAAACAATGTGCCGCTGCCGAAATTTGCGCTGCGGTACGCATTGTTTTGATTTCTTCGCGATCTTTACGTAAACGCATTTCATGCAGAACGTTTTCGATAGCAAAACATGCCGTTGGTGCTGATGCTCCGGAGCGAATTTGTTTACCCGCATCACTTAACCAGTCCATAATTTGATGATGCTGTTCATCCGCGCTTTTCATCGGCAAAAAAAGTCGGTTTTGACCCAGTAACAACTCGGGCATTCGTTCATCAATGTCCTCTATAGAAAAAGCGTCACTTGCACCGTAAGTGGCGACCGCGCCTTCCTGACCTGCTCGATAGCCTTCCCATCTTTCTTTTTCAGGGTTTTTATCCCGACAGAATAAAATAAAGCTTTGCTTTGATGCTGACTTTCCTCCAATAAAAACCGCGACCGCATCGGGTTCAGAGAATCCAGTGAGATAAAAAAAATCGCTAGCGGCTCTAAAAGGGTGGAAGGTATCCGCACTCCGGGTTGATTCTGCGTTTGTCGGCAGGATAGCCATCCCACCTTCACCTAAAGTTTTAAGAAACTTCGTTCGACGAAGGGCGTACAGGTTACTGATTGAGGCCATGTATATTCCTTAAATTAATGTTTAACCGGCTGAGTCATTGAACTTCCTTGATCCATCAGCTCTGCCCAAATGAAAAGTACACCCACCCGAACATATTCCATGACCTCTTCAAAAGCGACAGCATCGCCTTCATCGTGCTCATCTATATTTTCAAGATCCAGTTTGGCGATTTCGGAAAAATCATGAATTAATTCGTTGATCTCGGTTGAAAAAGGCTTACCTTGACTCACACCACTGGCGGTTAAAGCAAATAAAAACCCCTGGCACCAGGCAGCCAGTGCATCAGAGCGATCCGCGACTTCGTCATCATCTCCAGGAAGCAAAAGTTGAAATCCATAATTACTATCCTCAAGCTGGGCAATAGTCGCGCGATGTAGCCACGCTAACCTGGAGTAGGTGCGGGGGTCTCGCTGCGAAACAAGTTCTTCATATGTGGCGGTGGTTAAGCCGGTATCCATTTCAAAAAGAACAGCATGGCACCAATCAACGAAGCTCAATTCATACTGTGAACAAAAAGTGCCACACATTGCCCCATGGCATTCCGCAGGGTGAACGGCCAAATCATATTGTAATAATTCATCATGAAGATCATAAAACGCGGGTAGTGCTTGACTCAATGAATTCCCCTTAATCAAAAATAAAAATATAGTATATCTGGTTAAGGAATGAAAATTAAATAACTTAATCTAATTGGTATCCTTGCTTCAGCCCGTCTTTGCCCGCTATTTAATCGTAAAAGCTCGAAATAAGAGCCACTATTCCTGTATTTTTGTTCAATCTATATTCACGTCCCTTACCTACATCCCTGTGGCAATCAGAACGAATAAACCTAAACCTCAAACGCTACGGGTATATTGCATTTGTTTGTTCTGCTTGTGGCGAGAAAGGGAGTAGAGTGACTCAGGAGATGAAGGCGAAAGGGTCAACGCGGAAGGGGTTACGCGTCTACCCCTTTGATCTTGAGGCTTGGTCAAATAACGGTCTGTTTTTAGCAAAAATATTCCTCGCATATTGACCCCGCCGTCACTCCACATTATAGTCTCAATATCAACCTTATGGGGGCGGTAATGTTAACGAGTGAGCAACAATTGAAAAGTTTGGAATGTCGTATTGATCAATTGATCGAAGTCTGTGAAAAGTTACATAGTGAAAACAGTATGTTAAGGCATCGTCAAAGCAACCAGGATGCAGCGCAAAAAAAACTGATGGTCAGTAATGATATGGCTAAAAGTCACGTTGAATCCATGATTCTGAGGTTAAAAACAATGGAGCAAAGCGATTGAATACAGATCATTCCATCGCCGTAACGGTTAAAATTCTTGAAAAAGAATATCATATCGCTTGCCCACCAGAAGAACAAGCAGAGCTTATTAAAGCCTCTCTCTATCTGAATGAAAAAATGAATCAAACCAGGGAAACTGGTAGATTGGTCGGGGTCGATCGCATCGCTGTAATGGCTGCAATCAATATTACTCATGAGCTTTTACAATTAAAAGAAAGCAACAAAAATAAAAGTGGAGGTACGGCTGAGCAGATGAATGCACGCTTGCAACTTTTACAGGAAAAAGTAGATGCGGCACTGACGAATGGGCAACAAATAGAACTATAAAGTTTACGCACAAAACGCGAGGATATTCCTACGTTTTTACTCGGTTCATAACGCCATCTGAGTCCTATACCCGTAGCGTTTGAGATTTAGGTGTTGAGAGTGTGTCCTATTCGTTTTATGGCAAGGCGAAATGACGAGGTGTAGCGGGCTATTACGAGGAGTTTCAACGTAGACAGGGAATGAAGAGGGCGTGCAATCACACCTAAATCTTAATCGCTACGGGTATATAACAGAGACAGGGAGGTGGTTATGTGCTTAAGTAGTGATGCATAATTATTTTAACAATTTCCTAGTCACTATTTAAGTGACTCAGCGTTGTAGCTCCAGTCGCATAGTTCACTATGCTCTTTTTGCTGCGCCTTGATCCGCATAAAAACCCCTGCGGTAGTTTATTAAAATAATGATGCATCACTACTTATTCCTGAGTCAGGCCAGTTTCAATCTTTTTGAAATGAATGATCTCAATCTATGAGGCATGAAAAATACGATTATTATTCTTTGCGTATTTCTCTTTTTTTAGGATAGAATAGAACTGCGCCCTCTGCAGTTCTCGACATTTGGCCGGGAGATTCTTGAGCCTAATTTTAGACTCCAGGGAGCGGGTCTATAACATTGTTGTGCATGTCCGCCTGACGGAAAGCCTGATATGTTAAGCGCGCTCCCCTCTTGAACTGCAGGTTCAGGAACAATGGCCTCAACGACACATGTGGAGGGCGTTTTTTATCCTTAAATCTCAAACGCTACGGGTATAAGTGCCCTTAGGGTACATCGTGGATCAACTGCGTTTTCTAGGTTAAAATAATGATGGCGGGGTGCTTATGCAAAACGAGCAACGTAAAGTCTGTCGAAATAAGAGAAAAGCGCTTCCATCCTCGTATCGTCAACAAGCAACATTAGCAGCAACAAATAACCTTAAAAAGCTATCTCGCTTTCAAAAAAGTAAGCGAATTGCTTGTTATATTGCGAATGATGGTGAAATTAGTCCTCATCTCATCATTGATTTTTTGTGGAAGAGAAAAAAGAGCTGCTATTTACCCGTACTTAATCCGCTTAAAACAAAAAAATTACGATTTCTTGCCTATAATCGGAATTCCCAGCTATATCACAATTGCTATGGAATAGCAGAGCCGAAGACACCAATAAAAAATAGCCTTCAGGCTTGGGTTTTAGATCTCATTATCACACCCGTAGTGGGTTTTGATTGCCACGGTCACCGTATTGGCATGGGGGGCGGGTATTATGATTGTACCTTTAGTTACCTCAAAACTCGCCAGCATTGGCACAAACCCTATATTGTGGGTTTCGCATTTGATGAGCAAGAACTGACACACATAAAAACAAATAAGTGGGATATCCCGCTTAATGCCATTATTACACCCACTCGCTCTATACTGTTAACGCAATAAACAGATCCTTACTTTATTTCTAAATGATCAACATAATAAGACACCGTCTGTTGCATTCGGGTCTATACCCGTAGCGTTTGAGATTTAGGTGTTGAGAATGTGTCCTATTCATTTCCTGGCAAGGCGAAATGGCGAGGTGTAGCGGGCTATTGCGAGGAGTTTCAACGTAGCCAGGGAATGAAGAGGGCGTGCAATCACACCTAAATCTTAATCACTACGGGTATATGCTACGTTTAACTGAGTTTTTTAGATTTTAACACCGCCATGATGGAATGAAGAGGACGTGCAACACGACCTGAATCTCCATCTCTATGGATATAGATATGAGTCTCAGGCAAGGGAGTATTGTCTATCCATTCCATGAGTTTTTTTTACCTGCATTATGTTGACCTTAAATTTTTCAATGACAGCTTTTCACCCGTATTAAACAAACTGGGATAAAAAAACAAAAAAAGCGCTTTAATCGTCTTTAAATACGTTCAAATTACATCACGTTAATGTAAAAATAGAAATTTTAAAAAATAATTTAACTATTTTTTTTGCTTTCTATTTGTTTGAAAACTTAGAGTCGACTGTTCGTTTGACAGCTTTTTTAAAGCTGTTTTTTAATAAAAGCAAGAAACAATGCAAATAAATTAAAGTCTGTTGCGCTAACGTTCGATATTACTTAACGAAAATTGCCCTAGCATTACAGACAAAGTTGTTTATACTTACACCTGTAAACGTTCTACTCATACTGGAGGAAAGACAATGGCCGTAAAGAAATCCACGACCAAAAAGAAGGCAGCCAGCAAAAAGAAAGTGGTTGCTAAAAAGAAAGTGGTTGCTAAAAAGAAAGTAGCAACGAAGAAAAAAGTTGTTAGCAAGAAAAAAATAGTCGCTAAGAAAAAAGTCGCCGCTAAGAAAAAGGTCGCGAAGAAGAAAGTAGCGACCAAGAAAAAGGTCGCTAAGAAAAAAGTCGCTGCCAAGAAAAAGGTGACTAAGAAAAAAGTAGTTGCCAAGAAAAAGGTCGTGAAGAAAAAAGTAGTTGCCAAGAAAAAAGTCGCTGCTAAAAAGAAAGCAAAGAAAAAGTAAATTTCTTCGCTTTTTTAACGGCAACTTGAGAAGCAAAAGGCTTTCATCTAAGCCTTTTGCTTCAATTATTAAAAATAAATACCCTGTAATGGTTTGAATTTCAAGACAAAAACATCTGGTAAGCTTTGTTTTCTGTTTCGTCTATATATCGATACCCCAATTCGTCCATCAATACTTGGCAAGCCACTAATTCGCTATCATCTACCTGGATGCCTAACAAAACCCGACCATACGCCGCACCATGGTTACGATAATGGAATAAGCTGATGTTCCAGCGTTTGCCAACTTTGGTTAAAAATTTTAACAGTGCCCCGGGTCGTTCTGGAAATTCAAAACGATAGACTCGTTCATTTTTAATTTTTTGAGCTCGACCGCCTACCATATAGCGAACATGTAGTTTTGCCAGCTCATTATCCGATAAATCACTGACCGCATATCCTTGCGCAATGAGTTTTTCAATGAGTTCTTCTTTTTTTCCTGATAAATGTCGTAACTGTACCCCAACAAAAACTAATGCAGAAGTCGCATCAGAATAACGATAATTAAACTCTGTAATACTGCTTTGTCCTAATAAGCGGCAGAAACTTTGGAAACTACCTGGTTGCTCAGGAATGGTAACCGCGAGAATCGCTTCATTCTTCTCTCCAAGCTCAGCTCTTTCTGAAACATGGCGTAATCGATCAAAATTCATATTCGCGCCTGAATCGATGACCACAAACGATTCGTTTTCTACTGCCTCTCGTTCAATATACTTTTTCATGCCAGCAACTGCCAATGCACCTGCTGGTTCGGCAATAGAACGGGTATCCTCGAAAATATCCTTAATTGCTGCGCATATTTCATCCGTAGAAACCAGAATGACTTCATCAACGCATTCTTTAGCCACTTTAAAAGGTTCTATACCCACTTGGCGTACCGCCACACCATCAGCAAAAATTCCAACTTGTTCCAACTCAACCCGCTTTCCAGCCTTTAAGGCTTCGTATAAACAAGCGGCATTATCCGGCTCTACGCCAATAATTTTAATCTCAGGATAAAGATGTTTCACGTAAGCGGATATGCCTGCGATGAGTCCGCCTCCACCAACGGGAACAAAAATAGCGGAGATTTCCCCACCGTGCATTTGCCGGAGAATTTCCATGGCAACCGTACCCTGACCTGCTATCACGTCTGGGTCATCGTATGGGTGAATAAATGTCATTTTCTTTTGATCGGCTAATTCAAGCGCATGTTGATAGGCTTCGTCATAGCCATCGCCATATAAAATGACATCGGCGCCATAAGCTTTCACTGAAGACACCTTGATTTCGGGTGTTGTCTTTGGCATGACGATTAATGCTTTTATAGCCAAGCGCTTGGCTGACAGAGCCACACCCTGGGCAAAATTACCTGCCGATGCCGCGATGACACCATTCTGTCGCTCGATTTCGGGCATTTGGGTTATTTTGTTATAGGCGCCCCGTAATTTGAAGGAGAAAACGGGCTGCAGATCTTCCCGTTTGACATAAACTTCATTCGTTACGCGGGCAGATAAATTAGGCATCAAGTCTAACGGTGTCTCTATTGCAACGTCATAAACTTGCGTCTTCAGGATTTTTTTAATGTACTTTTCGCTCATTGTTCCACCGACCCCATCGAATTTAAGTTATACCGATTAAATTTCAAGTTGATTTTATCAAAGGGTTAGGGGAAATACACCACAAATATAACCAGCAATGATATGATGCCGCCTTGTGATTATTTAAGGAGTTTCTCCATGTCTCTTGACGATTATAAAAAAGCGGCAGCTTTAGCTGCACTAGACTATGTTGAACCAGGCTGGGTTGTAGGCATAGGTACAGGCTCTACAGCAAACCATTTTATTGATGGTTTAGCCACAATAAAACATAAAATCGATGGTGCCGTGGCCAGCTCCGAAGCTTCCGAAAAAAGATTAAAAAGCCATGGCATTACTGTTTTAGATCTAAACAGTGCAGGAGACCTCCCCATCTATGTTGACGGTGCAGATGAAAGTAATAAATATCTTCATCTCATTAAAGGCGGCGGTGGTGCACTGACTCGAGAAAAAATAGTGGCGGCAGCGAGTAAAACCTTCGTCTGTATTGCAGACGACTCTAAGTTGGTCGATACCTTGGGAGAATTTCCCTTGCCAGTAGAAGTGATTCCTATGGCGCAAAGTTATGTTGCACGGCAAATAGTTAAACTGGGAGGAATGCCGGAGCTTCGTCAGGGCTTTATAACAGATAACGGCAATGTGATTCTGGATATTAAAGGCTTGCAGATTGCTGAACCTACTCGACTGGAAGGTGAGCTGAATGCGATTGCAGGCGTAGTCACCAATGGGCTCTTTGCCATTCGCCCGGCAGATATATTATTGCTTGGGAGTGCCTCAGGCGTAAGAACGGTTAAATAATCGCCGCCTGGGTACGGTATTCTTTTTTCTGGCCAGAGATTTTTCCTGTAAGGCGTACATCAGCAATACCTTCACCCCAGTAGTGACCCAACATCACCAATTGTTGATCACGGTATAAGCTACCGATGGTTTCAGGTGTTAAATCTGACGTTTTTACCCCACTGGTTTAAGTGTAAACACAGGCTGATTTGAAATAGCGATAGTGTCGCTACCTCGGTATTGATTTTTGGCGTCCCTGCCAAAAATCGCCTCGCTTACGCGGCAACCCATTTTTTTTGCCCCCCGATCACACCCTGCGTTCGGCACGACTCCCTATAACCTTATAACATCGCTCATGCTTCGCTCTCCATGGCTGTCAGCGGTGGTGTTGTCGCGCCTTCCATATCCGCTACATTGGTTCTCGTATTAGCAGTATTCACCAATTGCACATTCCATTATTCATCAGCGGTTACCTGCGGCTGATTTGCATGCACCCTACCTGGCTGATTTATTCTAATTATGCTGCCTCATATACCCGTAGCGATTAAGATTTAGGTGTGATTGCACACCCTTTTAATTCCCTGGCTACGTTGAAATTTCTCGCAATAGCCCGCTATTACTTGTCATTTCGCCTTGCCAGGAAATGAATAGGACGCACACTCAACACCTAAATCTCAAGCGCTACGGGTATATGGTTGGTGATACTTTGAGTTTTATGTCAATAGTGTTTATAGTTTCTAATACTTTGGCATATTTGATATTTTTGCAGGATACTGCAAGTTAAATGATAAATTTAAAATCCGTAGTTGTTACAAGCAGAAAAAACTTGCGCGATACATTGTTACTTGAAATTTATTCAGGGAGAGAAAAATTGAACAAGATATCCAAATACAGCGCCATTTTACTTTTTTTGTTGGTGCAATCAGTCGTCAGTTCTGCTGGTGCCGCCATCATTTCGGTCAACCTCAACAATTTTTTTGCTGATCCGTCAGTAACAGTTAGTGCAGACGGAACATCGGCTCGCATTAGTGAAGATCCGCTTTTGTTCAGTACCTTGCTGGTGAATGACCCTGGTCTAGGTGATCCCGATGTCATCATCCCGGACATGGGTACAACACTTAATTTTTCCTACCGTTTTATAGAGGCTGTAGGAGAAGATAATGAGTTTGGCGTTTTTGTCATAGATGCTGCGACAGGTGGAAGTGCCGGAAATGATTTTGAGTTTTTTACACAAGATTCAGGTTCCGGAATAGTTTCATTTGATTTGACGTCACTGGCTGGACAAACGTCAGGATTACAGTTTTCTCTAACAGCGCTTCCGGGCGATGCCGGGTTTGATTCAGTTGTCACGATTTCTGATGTATTTCTGAAAACATCAGATGTAACGCCAGTGCCAGTGCCAGAACCCTCAGCACTATTGCTGTTTTTGATTGGTTTTGTATGTTTGCTCCTGTCGGGTTCGAGGCGAAATACCGATAAGCCTCTGCAAATCAGCAAAGTAATTATTCGGAACAACAAACAGCCTGTTTTGTGTGCCATGCAGTAATTTCAACAATAAATTTCACGCCATATGCGGTATTCAGCGTGCAACTTACATGGGAAGTCATTGAGAGGGTATTTGTGATATGAAAACATCAAAATCCATTATCAAACCGGTAATCGGCCTGATATTATTGTGGTGTATTTCCGCTGCATCGTTTGCATCGTATGGCCCCATCGATTTTACCGACAAGACATTGATCGATGCGACGTCAATCAATGTCCAATACTCCCGAATGGTACTGAATCGTCGAACGGGAAATTTTGAAATCAATGCAGAGTTAACCAACATTTCATCAGACTCGATATCCGGGCCGCTTTATTTTACGATTGAGCAAATATCTTCACCCGATGTCAGTATTGTGAATCATGATGCGGTCAGTACTCAGGACATCCCTTATTTTTTATTAAATACCACACAGCTTGACCCAAATGACACGCTCTCGCTGAAATTGAAATTCAGCTATTCCAGCCGAGCACGTTTTACTTTTACGGAAAAAATATACAGCTCCGCTGTAACGGGTTACACGGTGGGCGGCACGGTTTCCGGATATACCGGCAAAGGTCTGGTATTGCAAAACAATGACGGTGATGACCTGGTGATTGATGCCGATGGCAACTTTAGCTTTGCCACGGCCCTGCCCGACGGCAGTGCGTATGCCGTCACCGTGCTCACCCCGCCTGTAAAGCCCACGCAACGCTGCACTGTTGAAAATGGTGAAGGTTTTTTGAATGCTGAAAATGCAAACGTGACAGTAAACTGTCGGCTGTTACTTTTCATCAGCGCTGATGATGGTTTGGTCGGCAGAGAACTTTTTGCAACAGATGGCACAGCAGCCGGTACGTTCCTGGTTAAAGATATCAATATCAATGCCAGCTCTGATCCGAGCAATCTTGTTGTGGTGGATGGCGTGACCTATTTTGTGGCGACGAACGGCATAAATGGCCGTGAGTTATGGAAAACCAGTGGCGCTGTCGATGATGTTGTGATGGTAAAAGATATCCGGCCTGGATCAGGCAATGCTTTTACTCACAGGGATAGTAACCTCGTAGCGGTGGGCAACACGCTCTACTTCCGTGCTTATGACGGTGTTAATGCTTTTGGACTGTGGAAAAGCGATGGCACCGCTGCTGGCACTGTGATGGTGAAATACACCTGGCCTGATGAACGATTCAATGGTTTTGCTCCCGAGGAGCTCACAGCGATGGGCAATACGCTCTACTTCAGTGCTAATGACTGGGACGGTGGTTATAATCTGTGGAAGAGCGATGGCACCGATGCTGGCACTGTGAAGGTAAACTCCGGAGGCTACGATATTTTCCCTGAGGATCTCACAGTGGTGGGCAACACGCTCTACTTCAGTGCTGATACCGGTTCTAATCTGGAATTGGTGAAAAGCGATGGCACCGATGCGGGTACTGTGAGAGTAAAGCCTGGACAGGACGGTGCTTTGTTCCCCCGGTACCTTACAGTGGTAGGCGACACGCTTTATTTCAGTGCTTATGATGATTTCCGTAATGGTATTGAGCTGTGGAAAAGCGATGGCACCGATGCTGGCACTGTAATGGTAAAAAACATCCGGCCTGGATCAAGTGGTGCTTTTCCTGATGGCCTCACAGCGGTGGGTAACACGCTCTACTTCACCGCTGATGATGGTATCAATGGCAGGGAACTGTGGAAAAGCGATGGCACCGCTGTGGGCACTGTGATGGTGAAAAATATCTGGCCTGGATCAGGCAGTGCTCTGCCTCAACTAGCGTCTGTTTACTCAGACGATTATGTCCCTAGTACCCTCACAGCGGTGGGCCGCACGCTCTACTTCACTGCTCAGAACGGTGTTAATGGTATGGAATTGTGGAAAAGCGATGGCACTGACGCGGGCACTGTGCTGGTGAAAGACATCCGGCCTGGATCAGGCAGTGCTAGCCCTTTTGGCCTCAGAGCGGAGGGCAACACGCTCTATTTCAATGCTGATGACGGTACCAATGGCAGAGAGCTGTGGAAAAGCGATGGTACCTACGCTGGCACCGTGATGGTGAAGGATATAAACCCGAACTCAGGGGCAAGTAGTAACCCTGTTCCTCTAAATGCAAATTAAGGACTGAATTATTGAGTATAAACTGAGAGCTTAGCGTAACTTGAGCTGTCAAATCTTTTGCATTCCCACGCTCCCGCGTGGGAATGCATATCTCGTTCACTATTACTGCAAGCCTCCAGAAAAAAAACAGAAACAGGGGGGGCAGGAGGGGTATAGCTATATTTAGATGTTGTTTTTCACACTTTAAGGTATCATTTCCATTTTTAACGGGATAGCAAAATAAGGATCCTGATTTATGTCTGCCAAAATGACCTCATCCGATCCAGAAAAAATGGTTATTGAAGTTTGCATAATGAAGTCAAACTCA
>JAADHS010000138.1 GCA_013151745.1 Gammaproteobacteria bacterium
TGGCGGATTCCACAGCGGATTGGAAAATTGTGTATATGCATCACTCTCCTTATTCCTCGGAGAATTCATCCTCACTGAATGGTTCGCAACCAGATCTTCAGTGGCCCTATGAAGAGTGGGGTGCCGATGCCGTTATTGCTTCGCATGACCATGTTTATGAAAGACTGTTTGTGGGTGAAATCCCCTATTTTGTTAATGGCGTAGGCGGGCGAAGTGTCCGTACCTTTGGGCCACCGCTTCCACAGAGTCAATTTCGATATAATGCCGGTTATGGTGCCATGTTGATTACGGCTGACTCGGAATCCATTCTGTATGAGTTTTACTCTGTCAATGACGGTGGGACATTAATTGACAGTTACCGACAATTAAAACGGACGACTGTAATAAGCAGCGGCAGCGTCTGGCGTTATCTGGATGATGGAAGCAATCAAGAAACGGCATGGAAAGAGTCGGGCTTTGATGACAGTAGCTGGAGCAGTGGCGCGGCACAGCTGGGTTATGGCGATGGCGACGAAGAGACGGTCGTAAGCTTTGGTGGTGATGCCAGTAATAAGCCTATTACTACTTATTTTCGACATAGCTTCACGGTCAGCAATAGCGCCGGTGTGACGGCCTTGTCGTTAAATCTATTACGCGACGATGGCGCGATCGTTTACCTTAATGGAACCGAAATCGTGCGCTCTAATCTACCTGAAGATACAATCACTTATACGACGCAAGCCTTGACGGGTATCGCTCCTGCGGATGAATCGGTTTATATCAACTATGATTTTGCGCCAGATTTATTACAGGATGGTGTTAATGTCGTTGCAGTGGAAGTACATCAAAATAGCCCTGATAGCTCGGATCTGAGTTTTGATTTGAGCCTGAGCAGCATGGGCATATCAAGTCCTGCGGATACGACGGCACCCAGCATTCCGGAAAGTTTTGCCGGTACTGCAGAGAGCGACAGTCAAATTGATCTCAGTTGGCAGGCCTCGACAGACGATGGGGCGGGGGTAGCAGGGTATCGACTCTTCCGGGATGGGGTTGAAGTTGGCACCAGTTCAACGATAAATTATACGGATACGGGTCTGACAGCGGAAACCGCTTATAGTTATACGGTGGCTGCCTACGATGCGGCGGATCCCGCAAACGAATCGGTACAGTCCGGAGCCGTGGTCATCACTACGTTATCGAGTACGTCGAACCCGGATACAACCGCACCCAGCATACCGGATAGTTTAGCCGGTACCGCAAGCGACAGTAAAATTGATCTCAGTTGGCAGGCTTCGACAGACGATGGAGCGGGGGTAGCAGGGTATCGACTCTTTCGGGATGGGGTTGAAATTGGCACCAGCTCAACGACAGCTTATACGGATACAGGGCTGACAGCGGAAACGACTTACAGCTATTCCATTGCTGCCTACGATGCGGCGGATCCCGCAAACGAATCGGCACAATCCAGAGCCGTGATCGTCAAGACGTTGTTGTCATCGACGAATGACTCCGATTCCGATGGCGGCGGGGCGTTGAGTATTCTTGTCTTGATAGCGGGATTAGGGGTGGCATTATTACTTCGTAAACGTTATCAACGAGTCTCAGCTAAGACCTAAAGTCCGCTATTTCAGCGGTTACGTTTAAGCATGTGACATCCATGCGGTGATTCATTCAGAATTGCGGCATGGATGTCTTTCTTATGAAAACGGGCTTAAACTTCTCCCGATAAAACGGACATCATTTTATTTACGCTTAGCACTCCAGGAGTCTGACATTTAATTTTTAAGATAATAAAAAAATATCTGAAAACAGAGGCCTCAGAGAGTAGAATAACGGCATCATTCTCACCTTACGTGCCATTTTTCAAGTTATGCCAATAAAAACACTCTCTCATTTCATATCCAGATTAAAAACGCGCCACGCTCACGTACTGCAAAATGGCAACCAAGAAACAACAGACTTATCAGCACAATCACTCGCCTATATAGACGCTCTGCTTCGCCATTGTTTATTACGCCCAGAGCTGCAATCCTTACCATTACAAGTGACCGTTATTGGCCCAACCCAATCCGGAAAAAGCACCGTTGTTAATTTACTGATGGGAACACAAGCCGCTGAAGCTCACTCGCTCGCCGGCTTTACCCGTCATGCTCAAGGTTTCACCAAAGAACCCATCACTGAATCACTCTATTCGGAAATTAATCAACTGCTCCTGAACTGGACGTGTTTGCCTCTCGAACAACTCAATAAACAGCGACTCGACTGTTATGCTTTAACACAAATAGACACTACCGCTATTTTTTCAGACCAACCTTGTGTTATTTGGGATACACCCGACTTTGACTCAGTCAGTTCGCGTGAATATCGTAGCGCTGTGCCACAACTTTGCGCCATCTCTGACCTTGTTATTCTGGTCGTCAGCAAAGAAAAATATGCCGACCAAACTGTTTGGCAGACATTAGATATGATTGCGCCCATCAATCGTCCATTGGTCATATGCATCAATAAAACCTCACCTGATGCGGCTGAAATTTTAACTTCTTCAGTCAAAAATAAATTAAAAAAAGCACATATCACTTATGAGTCTATCGTCACACTGCCTTATACAGAAACCGATGAATTATTATGGTCTGATGCCAGTCAAAATTTGAGAAAAAAGGCTTATGAAGCGTTGCCAAGTGCCCCTCAAATTTCGTCACCCGCCCTATTAAAAAACAAACTGCAAGGGGATTGGGAGCGCTGGTTAACCCCTATACGCCAAGAAGTCGAGGCCGAAAAAACTTGGCAAAACGAAGTTAAACAAGCCACGGCTAACACCCTGGATATTTACAATCGAGATTATTTAAAAAATCCACAGCACTCTGACACGCTGCAAAAAGCAATCATACGGCTGCTGACACTGCTGGAAATCCCAGGCATTGCCAGCACACTGGCTATTGCCCGACAAGTTGTCACCTGGCCTGGCAGAAAAATAGTGTCTCTATGGCAAGAGCAACGGCAGTCAAAGTTACCTGACAACACTGCTGACCATGAAGAAACTGTTATTAACGAAGCCGTACAACATACACTGCGAACACTGCAAAATAATTTAATGGAGGCGATCTCTGGGACGGATCAAAACGCACAATGGCATCGCGCACTCATTCAGCAATTACAACAAGAAACACCCGCACTTATTAACCGCTCTGGTGACGCTATTAAAAATCATCAAGCGGCTTTTGAACCTGAAATAGACGCTGCCGCTGAAAGACTCTATCTCTACTTACAAGATCACCCGGTTGCACTCAACAGCCTGCGAGCAACGCGTATTACAACAGACGCTGCCGCTGTTGTGTTTACCATTAAAAGTGGCGGCATTAATGCCTATGACCTTGCCGTGGCACCCGCCATACTTTCCTTTACTTCTTTCCTGACTGAAAGCGCTGTTGGCGGTTACATGCGAACCGTAGAAAAAGAGCTAAAACAAAAACAACTCGCTTCAGTCAAGCAACATGTTTTAGATCAATTACTCAAGCCTGAACTCAGCGCATTGACGATGAACATGTCCTGCGAGGGTTTATATCAATTCAGCGCTGAAGAACTACAAAAAGCAGAACAAGCGATGGAGAATTTAACTCAATGAGCCATGATGGAGAACACGCTCTGGAAAAATTGAAAACCTGGGCAACAAAAGCACAGCAAGCCGGGTGGATCAATCAAGAAGATGTTCAATCTCTTAATGAGATTGAACAACAACATAGCGAACAATTATTTGAAAGTGATCATCAACTGCCTTTAATCGTCGCTCTTTTTGGCGGTACGGGTGTGGGTAAAAGCAGCCTGCTGAATCGCTTGGCCAATGCCTCTATCGCACAAGTCGGAGTAGAGCGGCCTACCTCTCACGAGGTTACACTTTATTTGCACCAAGATTACCAGGTTAAACCATTGCCAAAACCCTTTCCTACCGAAAAAATTAAAATTCGCTATCATCAGGAGCATCATCGCCGTTTAATCGCATGGCTTGATATGCCGGACATTGACAGCACGGCAACCCTGAACCGTGAATTGGTTTTAACCTGGCTGCCCTATATAGATTGGTTAGTTTACGTGGTCAGCCCTGAACGTTATCAAGATGATATTGGCTGGCATTTCTTACAGCAACGCGGTCATCGTCACGCCTGGCTCTTTGTTATGAATCATTGGGATGAAGGAACAACCGAGCAATTTAATGACCTCCGTGATCGCTTACAAAACTCAGGCTTTGATAATCCAACCATTTTACGTACTAGCTGCGCCGACCTGCAAATTGAAGATGATTTTCCTCTTTTAGAAAGCACTATTGATCATGCCTTACAAGAACAGGGTGTAGAGCGATTAAAGCAAATCAGTCAACAGGCTCGACTACATGATCTTAAAAAGCATGCGGCTCAGCTTCATAAAAAAATAGGTTCCAAAGAAACCTGGACATCGCATCAAAAACAGTGGCAAAAAACCGCTCAAGAACAACTCAACAAATTGGAAAAATTGTTAGAAAATCAAACTAACATCATCAATCAAACCCTATTGTTGACAAGCACTGGATCGAGCCTGCTCAGCAACAATAAAAACAGTCCATCGTTACCCCCCGCACAAACACTCACCGACGCATTACACACCGCACAAAGTGACCGTTTGCTGAACGATATCACAATCGAACTCAAAAATAATTTGCGACGGCTAAATATACCTGATGCACCATTCCAAAGCCCATTAAACGATTTCACCACAGGGGCGCAGCAAAAACTGAACGAAGCCATAACCAGTTACATTAACGCGGCTCTAGCCAAACCCGGCACACAACTACAACGCATGTTATACCAATTCACGGGATGGCTCAGCGTCCTACTCCCCCTTGCCGCCGCATCATGGGCGGTTTACCATGTTATCATCGGTTTTTATAGCGGTACTCAAGGTAGTCATACTTTTTTGGGTGTTGATTTTGCTATTCACAGTGGACTACTTATCGGCTTGACCTGGTTGATTCCCTGGTTTCTGCAACGCCAACTGCGCCCATCACTGGCTTCAGCAGCGAGGCGTGGGTTACACCAAGGCATCCGGTCTGGCATCGCCGAATTAAACAACGCACTGCAAATCCTTTGGAATCATATCAACACCCAACACCAAGCTGTTTTTGATGAACTTAAGCAAATAACAAGCAACGAAAAAATAATACCTTCACCTACGTTGGATATGACCACAAATTTTTTTGCAAAAAAATAAGCTTTCACAGGAGTCATTTTATCAACTCCCTATTACATAAAAAAATCAAATGTTTATGATTTTTCATCATGTATTTTTGCATCTACTGTAGTCGTTAACCGACATGAGTACAATCTTGATTCAGGGAAAGCGTTATTTCTTCATAGTAAACTGACCGTACTTCGTAGTACTCTGGTGGAAAATCTAGCAAAGAAGGCGGTAAAAAATGATCAAAAAATTAAAACAGTTGTTACTGGGTATGGCTGATGATGCAACATCAGGTCTTGATAGACAAAATACGCTGGAACTTGCTGTTGCTGCTTTGATGGTTGAAATGGCACGTACCGACTTCAATGAAGAGCAATCAGAAAATGAAGAAATCAAGCGCCTGCTCAAAGCTCATTTTGAACTGACAGAGCAGGAGTCAGCCCGTCTTCTGGGAAGGGCACAAACGGCGGCTGATGAAGCGGTGAGTCTACACGAGTTTATGTGCACTTTACGCAGCGTTCTGGATAGCAACGAAAAACAGAAGGTGATTTTGATGCTCTGGAAAATTGCACTGGCTGACAATCGTCTCGATAAATATGAAGATCACTTGGTTGGCAAGATGGCTCAACTACTCTATGTACCTCGTGTTGACGTTCTTCGCTTGAAGCACCAAAGTCAAATGGAGAACGCCCCTCCACTCTGATCGCAACTGCTAAAAAATAGAGCTCGACCCATGGCGTTGTTTGAACCTAGATTCCGCAGTTGACCGCTCTCATTGAGATGTAACTAACTGTTATGTAAGCCGTAACAGTAGATTTGTTGTTTCACCGAACGGGTGAGTCCCGCTACGAGCTAAATTGCACCTTTGTGGCGGCCTGCGTTGTAACTCCTTGACCTGCACCACCACAAACGCACACTTTAGCTCGTCCAACTGCGGATTCTAGGTTGAATGGCCTAACATTTGACGAAGCGCAGCAGTAGCCTTGCTATACCTCGTCATCTCGCCTGGCCAGGACATGGCAGGACGCACACTCAACACCTGAATTTCAAACTCTACAAATATAATTTGACGCTATTTTGCGTTGCACCCCATGCCTTGGTTTCGGTTTTAAGCCTCGTTTTGCCTTCTTTATTTTAGGATTATTGTTTTCAGCTCATCTTTGCCCGTTTTTTGGCAAGCGGATTTTTCGTCTGCATTCTTTAGTTTATGTTTCGCTACGATTCCTATTTCGGGCAGTCTCCCAGGTGGAGACTCAACAAAATTTAAGATTTTTCGAAATGAAACGATACATGCATTAGGTCTGAAAAAAATATGGAAATATTCCATCTATAAAGGAAGTACGTATGGATGATGTCGTTGCAGGAATGCAAAACAATATAGATATAGTTTGGATTATGTTTTCTGCTGCGTTAGTGATGTTTATGCAAGCAGGCTTTACAGCATTAGAATCCGGATGTACTCGCGCTAAAAATACGATTAACGTTGCTACAAAAAATATTACGGATTTTATTTTGGCTATCCTTATTTTTTGGGCTGTAGGTTATGCATTGATGTTTGGTGGTCAGTCTAATGGTTGGTTTGCGACAACCGGGTTTGGGTTGTCTGAAATGAGTGAACCTATGGATTATGCTTCCTTTGTTTTTCAGGCCACATTTGCAGGGACTGCGGCAACGATTGTATCTGGAGCCGTTGCAGAGAGAATGAAATTTAGTGCTTATGCCCTGTTGTGTATTGTTCTTACCGCGGTCATTTATCCCATTTCTGGGCACTGGATTTGGGGGGAGGGGGGCTGGTTGGCGGAAAAACAGATGGTTGATTTTGCAGGTTCAACTGTCGTGCATTCTCTTGGTGGCTGGGTCGGGCTTGCTGGCGCTATTGTACTGGGTCCCCGTTTAGGCCGTTTCAATAAAGATGGCAGTGTTAATCGCATACAAGGACACAGCCTCGTTTTTGCCGTCATTGGCGTAATCATATTGTGGTTTGGCTGGATTGGATTTAATGGGGGCAGCACCTTGTCGGGTGATGTCAGTGTTGCAAAAATTGTCGCTAATACAATGCTTTCTGCCGCCGCGGGTGGTATTACTTGCTTTATCATCTCGATGATCAGCTCGGGTGGCGAAGTGCGTATTGAGCGTATGCTTAATGGCGTTATTGGGGGGTTAGTCGGTGTTACGGCGGGTTGTGCTGTACTGGAACCTAGTGGTGCTGTTTTGGTGGGTTTGACGAGTGGTGCTATTGTTTATTTTGCCGAATCATTCATTCTTAACGTATTGCGCATTGATGATCCGGTTAATGTCATTGCGGCTCATGGCGTAGCCGGAGCTTGGGGAACGCTGGCACTTGCCCTGTTTGCACCTAATGCTAATTTGCCACTCGGTAATGGCTGGGATCAGCTTGCAGTACAGCTTCAAGGTGTTTTTGCGGTCTTTGTTTGGGGCTTTGGTACGGGGCTATTGTTGTTTTGCACCCTCAAGAAAATGAACTTCCTGCGTGTGTCACCGGACGCAGAAAAAATGGGGCTAAATATACACGAGCATGGCGCTACTTCTGGTTTGCTTGAAACCATGCAATCCATGGAAAAAATTATTAGTGCTTATCGAGGTGATGGGGTTGCAGACCTGACACATAAAATCGATGTCGAAATTGGCTCGGAAGCGGGTGAATTAGCCGATTTATTTAACAAATTGATCGCCTCTTTCCATGACACTATCGTTGAAATAAAACAGGGTTCTCTTGAAGTTGATAGTGCATCCAGAATTATGCTCAGTAGTAGTCAGGATATGGAGTCGGAAGCTCATGAACAACGTACACAAGTTGAATTTATTAACGATATAGTGGCGCATATGATGTCTGCTATCCACGATGTTTCTGCAACGACGATAGAAACGGCTAAAAAAGCAGAAGAAGCAAACCAATATGTAACAGAGGGTAAAGAGGTTATCAATCAGACGGTTATTGCAATCAATGATGTGGCACGCAATGTTGAATCTACGCATGTTGCGATCAGTGATCTCAATCAAAAAAGTGAAAATATAGCGACGATTGTTGATGCCATTAAAGGTATCTCTGAGCAAACTAACTTATTAGCACTTAATGCTTCTATTGAGGCGGCACGTGCTGGCGAAGCAGGTCGGGGTTTTGCTGTGGTTGCCGATGAAGTCAGAGGGCTTTCTTTGAGAACCAGCGAGGCAACGAATGAAATTCAAAATATGATTAACGAACTACGACTGGGTGTTAGCAATGCAACGGGCGTGATAAAGAAAAGTCAGCTAGCGGCAAATAAAAGTGTCACGCAAGCTGATGACTCGAATAAAGTTCTGGATAAAATTTCTGACTCTGTTAACACAATTAATCGCATTACGGCTGATGTCGCTGTAGCGACTGAAGAACAATCACAAGCATCGGGTGATATTAAAAATGGTATGAATTTAATTCAGCAGCTCACTTCAGGTGCATTGGAGCGTGCGCAAAATGCCTCCCAATCCAGCAATGCACTCTCGAGTTTATCTAAAAAGCTGCACACGCTTGTCGATCAGATGAATGTTGATTCGTCTATCAAAAAACCTGATAAAGCGGCTTAAGACAGCTTTAGATATGCTCAATAATAAACCAGATGATATTAACCGCGATTGATGACAGCGCAATCGTTTTCCAAAATTTAATGGGGTCGCGTGCCATTATAGGTTGAAATTTTGTTTTAACAAAATTGTTATTGGGTGTTTGTATATCATGTACGAATTCTGACAGCAGCGCATATCGGTTTTCTGGTTTTTTACGGACGGCCTTTTCTAAGGCAGCATCAAGCCATTGTGGTAGCTCAGGGTTAAATTGTCGAGCTGGTATATAGTGCGCTCGATTCAAAGTCCGTTTGGATAAGGGTGCGCCATAAGGAAGTTTTCCCGCAGTGAGCATTTCATAAGTAATCGCGCCTAGAGAATAAATATCTGATCGATTGCTGCCTGCTTGATCTAATAAATACTCGGGCGCGCAATAATCATAGGTTCCCAGCAAGGTGCCTCGTTCCAGTGGGGCATCAATTTCTTGAATACCGGCTATTTTTGTAGAACCAAAATCAACAATTTTAACGGTGCCGTGTTCATCAAACATAATGTTTTCTGGTTTTAAATCTTGATGCAACATTTCTTGACGATGAAATGCGCGTAAACCAGAGGCGAGCTGTGTTACGATCTGCCGCACTTCAACCAGGCTTGGTTTGGTATTGTCATTCATCCATTCACGTAAGTTTTGTCCTTCAATATACTCCATGACGTAATATAAAAAACGACGCTGTTGTACGGGTTCAAGTATTTTCAAGACATGAGTGTTGGTTATGCGTTGCCCCACCCATTCTTCATGCAAAAAACCATCGATGTATTGTGCATCGTCATTATAATTTTCAGAGGGTGTTTTCAGTACAACTTGTGTTTCATTTTTTATATCCTGAGCGAGATAAAGCTGTGAGCGACTCGTTGCATGTATTTCTCTTACTATTTTATAGCCATCGAGGATCATGCCGCTTTCCAGCGGAGGAGGGAAAGGAAGCTCGGTGAGTTGACTATAAAATTCGTCTTCATTCTGCGAGGGTAAGCTCTCAACTTCCACAACTTGACAGCTTACATTGTCTTCACTGCCATTTTCTAACGCCATCGCCACCAGGCGTTTAGCCGCGCGTTCTGGATTACCTCGATTGTTTTCTAACTCTGATATGATCGCTTTACGAGAAACAAATTCATGTACGCCATCGGTGGAAAAAAAATAAATATCTCCTTCTTTGGCTGGAATTTTTCGATAATCAATTTCTACTGCAGGCGCTGCGCCCATCGCACGACTCAAAAAAGCTTTTTCTTTACCCACCCAGGTTTGGTGATCCTGCGTGAGCTGTTCTAAATCACCTTCGCTGAGTCGATATATTCGGGTATCGCCAACATGAAAAATATGTGCGGTTGTTGACTTGATGACCATCGCGCTTAATGTTGATAACATGCCCTGCGCATTGCTGAATACGGTTTGTCCGCCGCCATACAGCCAACGATTAAGTGCCCCCAGGACACGCTGCCCCGAGGTTTTAACTGTCCATGAATCTGGCGTGCTGAAGTAGTCACCAATAAAACTGCGTACACAGGCATGAGCCGCCTCACGTCCGGCTTCCGAGCTGCTGACGCCATCAGCAATAACAACCACTAATCCTTTGGTGGTTAATTGAGGTTCATCAGGTACATGATAGCCGCAAGCATCTTCATTGACGGCCTTATTTCCGGCGAGACTATGCTGACCGGCGTTAATTGAGAGGATGGATGACATAATTATTTAACATCGATGAGTTGTACTGACCCATCCGGCATTGTTTCGGCCATTTGGCCTGCTGGTTCTTCAAGAAAAAACAAAACAAGTGCAAGTACAAATGCTGAAGTTAAAGCAATAATCAAAAAGAAATGATTGTAGTCCACTAAAGAGTTCACGGTCAAAAATATAACCGCGCCCGCATTACCATAGGCCCCGACCATGCCGGCAATTTGTCCTGTCATGCGACGTTGTACTAAAGGCACCATGGCATAAACGGCACCGGAACCGGCTTGTGAAAAAACGCCAGCAACCATAGTGATCGCTACAATGACCCACACCGGCCAGGTTTTATCGACCATCCCCAGAACCAAAAAACTGCTGGTAATGCCGACAAAAACAATAATCAAGGTCAAGCGACGACCTATTTTATCGCTGACCCAGCCACCTCCAGGCCTGGCAATCAAATTAAGAAAGGGGTAGATTCCCGCTAATAAAGCCGCTGTCACTTTGGGTATCTCGAACCAGGAAACATAAAACATAGCCAGTACGGAAACTAAGGCAAGCTCAGTACCAAATGTAACCAGATAAGCCCAATCTAAAATAGCCACTTGTTTGAATTTATAACGATGCAGTTCGGGTACCGGTTTTTTCAGTACAGGGCTATTGACATGCCATATTTTCCACACTTGAACAACATAAATTGCAGACAATGCGAAATAAATAATATACGTCGTATTGATGTCGATCAGCCCCATTTGTTCGGGGGACAGTTTCCATGCCAATACACCCAAAGCAAGAAACAAGGGAATATTCATTAGCATGTAAAGCAACATATCTTTACCACTGGTGATTTCCATAGCACCCATTTTTTTAGGTTTGAAATAGGTGGATCCCTTTGGTGTATCTGTAACGACAAAATAATAATAAAGACCATAGACAATGGCTGTGACGCTGGCACAGGTCAAGGCAATGCGCCAACCGTTATCACCGTCAATACTCATTGCAATGAAAGGCAATGTCATCGCGGCACCGGCGGAACCAAAATTGCCCCAGCCGCCATAAACACCTTGTGCGATACCCGTTTGCTTAGCAGGAAACCACTCAGAAATCATCCGTATGCCAACAACAAAACCGGCACCAATAAAACCTGATAAAAAACGCAGTAAGGCGAGCTCTTCATAGCTTTGCGCCCAGGCAAAAGCAATACTGACCAAGCCACCTGAAACCAGAATACTGGTATACATAATTCTGGGGCCAAACTTGTCGACCAACATCCCCACGACAATTCGCGCCGGGATCGTCATGGCCACATTAAGAATCAATAAAACCTTGGCTTGTTGATCCGTTAATTCCAATGCCTCTTTAATAAAAGGCATCATGGGCCCTAAACCTAACCAAACCACAAAGGCCATAAAAAATGCGAACCAAGTGTAGTGGAGTATTCTGTATTTTCCAGAAAAAGAAAGCAGGTTGAATTTGGAGTCTGACATTTTTTAAGCCTTGTAAATAACTTCACTGCTCAATGCAATTATTTTGCCAAAAGTTATCTTGTTGTTATTTATGAAATTATTGTTAGTTTTTCCTTTTCGGGAAAGCGATAAGTGCACCGTTCAAGTGCAAGCCGCGTCTTGACGCCCAAAGCCTTGGCGAATTAGTGCGCGAGTGGTGATATATTAATCTACAATAAAACCGTGTATTATATGTGTAGTTTTTTAGAGACTAAGTGAATGGTTACGTCGTTTTAAATCAATTTAAAGACAATTCAATGATTAAGCTCTCATCGTGTATATTTTTAGCATTATCTGCATCTATTTTGCTATTTAGCAGTGCTTTTGCGCAAATTCCCGTTTTAGGTATAGATTTTGGTGATGGTGGTGTTACTCCATCTGAACAGGGTGGTTGTGGATCATCAGTGGTAAGGCCCGGTACCGGATTCCGTCAACGACAAACTGTGAGGGCTAATAATGGATTTATTCAAACTATTGAAATAGCCTCTAGTGCGGATGGCGGTGGTGTTTTGCTATGGCCGATAATGTTTTTATTGCTATGGCAAACTCGCAATTACCTTAGCAGCTAAGCGTTGGCTATAGGCGTTGATTTTCCTATGCGTTGGCATCCA